>CAZDLW010000059.1:0-24045 GCA_964505975.1 uncultured Bifidobacteriaceae bacterium
CCGCGCGGCCGCGCGTGCAGCCGTGCAACAGGCCGAGCGCGACCTGCGATCCGCGCAGAAGGCTGCGCAGGCAGCCGAGGCGGCGTTGAAGAAGGCTGCCGCGCGGGCCAAGGAAGCCGAACGGCTCCGATCCGCCGCCGAGGCGCGCTTCACGGAGGCGGCCACGCTCGCCGATCACGCACGCTCGGAAGCACGGCGCGTTGCGGCACAGGCTGAAGAGGCGGCGCAAGCCGTTGAGGACGCCGAGCGAACGCTCGCACAGGCGAAGGCCGCCCTCGACGCGCAGACCTAGTGTCCGTCGCCTCAGGTTCGCCTCACTCCCATCTCGCCGGACCATCGCGCGGCACCGCGTACTTCGATGCCGAACTGGTCGAGCAGGCGCGATACGGTGTGATCCACGATGTCGTCAACGGACTGAGGATGATTGTAGAAGGCTGGCACGGGCGGCAGTATCACCGCGCCCATGCGCGACAGCTTCAACATGTTCTCGAGGTGAATGTCGCTGAGCGGCGCCTCCCGCACACAGAGCACGAGTTGGCGGCGCTCTTTCAGCACGACCTCGGCGGCCCGATGAACCAGATTGTCGCTGAAGCCATGCGCGATTGCCGCCAATGTCTTCGCACTGCACGGCGCCACGATCATGCCGTCCGTCCTGAACGAACCGCTCGAAATGGCCGCGCCCATGTCGGCCTGCGCATACACGACGTCGGCGAGCGCCTCCACCTGCTCGCGCGACCAGGTCGTTTCGTGCAGCAGCGTCCGCGCACCCCACCGGCTGATGACCAGGTGCGTCTCGGCCCCTGCCTCGCGCAGCCGCTCCAGGAGGCGAACGCCGTAGACGGCTCCCGTGGCTCCAGTGATGGCGACGATGACGCGCACGTCGGCATTGTGCATTGGATCGGGCGTAAAGGCTATCATCGACGACGTGTTCAAGCGCCAGCGAACCGGATCGGTCATCTGCACGTCCTGCGGCGTGCTGGTCGGCGTCAACGACGAGACCTGCTACAACTGCGGCCGGCGGAACCCCGGGCTGTGGGGGTACGCTCCCGCGCTCCGCTCGCTCGGCCACGACATGGGCTTCGTGCCGCTCGTGATTGGAGCGTGCGCGATTCTCTACGCGCTCACGCTCCTCGCCTCGGGCGGCAACATCCGCATGGATGGCCTGTTCTCCTTCTTCGCCCCCAGCACCCAGTCGCTGTTCCTGTTCGGTGCCAGCGGGGCCCTCCCGGTGTTCGCGTTCGGGCGATGGTGGACGGTGCTGAGCGCAGCCTGGCTGCACGGGGGCGCCCTTCACATCCTGTTCAACATGTACTGGGTGCGGATCCTCGCACCGGCAACGGCGGATCTCTATGGTCCTGGGCGTATGGTCATCATCTATACGGCCTCAGCCGTGTCCGGCTTCGCGCTCAGCTCCTTTGCGGGCGCCTACGTTCCGGACCTCCTGATCCTCCGCGGCGGGCAGTTCACCGTGGGCGCATCCGCCCCCATCTTCGGCCTGCTGGGGGCGCTCGTGTACTACGGAAGACGAGGCAGTAGCGCGGTGGGCAACCAGGCGCTCACCTACGCGCTGTTCCTGGGGATCTTCGGATTCATCATGCCCGGAATCGATAATTACGCCCACGCCGGCGGATTCGCCGGCGGGTACTTCGCCGCGAGGGTGCTGAACCCGCTCACGCCCGAACGCATCGACCACATTGCGATCGCCGTCGTCTGCCTTGCTGCGTCGCTGCTGTCGGTGGTGGGGTCCGTGTTCCACGGGTGGCAGTTCTTTCGATGACGACGAATCCAGCGCGGAGCATCCTGGCGGTGCTGGGCGGCTTTCTGCTGTTCCAGGTGGTGACGCAGCTGCTCGAAACCACCTCCGTGGCGATGGTCGCGGGCGGATCTGTTGCCGACGAGTCGTCCTACTTTGCTGTGCGGAATCGACCGCGGCTGCTCGCCGCCAAGCTCGGGTACACGGCTGCGATCGCGCTTCTGTCCGGCTACATGTCTGCAAAGATTGCCGCCGTGCACGAGATGCGCCACACGATGGCGGCAGCCGTGCTGGTCTCGACCGTCCTCGTCTGGGAGTTCACCGCAAGCGAGTACGCGCAGTACACACCCGTGTGGATGCGGGTTGCGCTCGTGGCGATCACCGCCCCGGTCATGCTGGTGGGCGGATGGATCCGCACGAGCGCCGGGCTGCCGCTGCCGCCTGAATCATCGGAAAGTGGGCCCCGATCATGAGAGTTGCGTACCAGGGGGAACCAGGGGCGTACAGCGAAGCTGCTGCGCTGCAGTACGGCGGTCTGGACGTGGAGACGCTGCCGTGCAAGACCTTCGACGAGGTATTCGAGGCTGTTGTCAAACGACGAGCGACACACGGCGTCGTTCCGCTCGAGAACTCCGTCGGGGGGACGATTCATCGTAACTACGACCTGCTGCTGGACCATGAGCTGCCTATTACGGGCGAGGTCGAGCTCGACGTGGTGCACTGCCTGCTGGCGCTGCCAGGCACGAAGATCGAGGACGTGAAAATCGTGTATTCACACCCGCAGGCGCTGGCTCAGTGCGAGCGGTATCTGAAGGACCTCGGCGTCACGGTGGAAGCCGTCTACGACACGGCGGGTGGAGCGAAGCTCGTCGCGGAACAACAGATCCAGGGGGCGGCGGCACTCGCGTCCCGGCGGGCGGCCGAGGTGTTCGGGCTCGAGGTCCTGCAGGAGGCGGTGCAGGATTACGAGTTCAACGTGACCCGGTTCGCGATCATTGGCGGTGCGCCACCGCCCGATGCCAACAAGACCACCCTGGTGTTCGCGCTCCCCAGCACGCCCGGCGCGCTCTTCAAGGCCCTGAGCGTCTTTGCCCTGCGTGAAATCAACCTGACGAAGCTCGAAAGCCGGCCAATCCGCGGACGACCGTGGGAGTACCTCTTCTATGTGGAGATCGACGCACGGCGGGACGATCTGTCCTGCGCCCGTTCGCTGACCCATCTCGCCGAGTTCGCGAAGTGGACTCGTGTGCTCGGCTCGTACAAGGGGACCGAGCGACGCGCGGCGGCGGCTCCTCCGACGCCATGACGGGCCTCCGCCGCAGCAGCGACTTTTTGCCACGGTACGCGCACAATAACAGCGCAGTGCGCTGCCCTGCACTATTCTCGAAGCCCTTTCGAGTCGACATCTAGGATGCGGCTCCAGTGCGCGTACGTCGATCGCCGGTCCGGTTCACGCGGGTCATAGGAACCTCAGGCGGTTGGTCTCGGGCGCGCCCTTTCGCGGTTCCTGAGCCGGCATGTTCGTGCAAGCACGGCGCGAGCAGCCGGGAAGCCGCCGCTCGGTTGACGGGCGTGCATCCGCCCCGCGGCCCCAACGCCGGCTGCGAGGCGAAACGCCATCTGTCGGCCCCTTGCGCGTCCGCTTTCCGAGCGGGTCGCGCCGGAGAAGCCGAGTCGTCGAGCGCGACCAGAAACAACGGGGAAGCCGCGAGGCATTCACGTGATCTCTCGCGGGCTCGACCCGATTGCCGGCATCGGCCGGCTCAGCAGGGTTGCACATGCCTGAACACGAACGATTACGATCCACGAAGCAGGGCGACGCACCCGTCCCCGCTCTCATTGAACGCTACCAGCTCCGGCACCAGAGCTGGCTCGCCCAGGCAGACGAGCTTGCACGCCTTCGGGACGAAGTCCGTGCGGCGGCCGAGCGCGAGGCACTGGAGATTGTCGCCACGGCCCGGCGGGACATTCGCCAGGTCATTGCCGAGGCCCGCCGGGAGCTTGTGGTGTTGACTGCGCAGCTGCAGGCAACACTGGGAAAGTCGGACGGGGCTGCAGGAGGCGATCTGCCCAGGCTCGACGCGCTGGACGGGTCGCACGCGAACGGCGCGAACGAACCGGCACGCAGCATTCAACTGGCGCTGGATGAAGCCAAGGCCGGCATCGACGCGTTGGCGTTGGAAGCCGACGACGTGCAGTTTCCCCTCGAGACGACGGAACCAGTTCAGGCCGCATCCGCGCAGGAACCCTTGCGCATCGGCCAATGGACTGTGGCCAGGGCGTTGCCGTCGAAGAATCCCCCACTGCCGGCTGCCGCCGTGCCGAGCGAGCCTGCTGCCAGGCCCGCCTCGCCGGCAATGGTCCCGTCGGAGCTTCCTCCGGTCGCCATTGACACCTCTCCGCAGACCGGCTCAACGGGCAACTATCGGCCAACCGTCACCGCAGCGGCAACGGCGGTGCTGTCCAAGTATGCCGCCAACCCGCGGGGATTTCTGGCCGTCGTGATCGCGGTTGGCGGCGCGGCCCTGCTCACCGGCGGCTTCTGGCTGATGCGGGCCACCGCCAGCCCGGTGGAGGAGCCTGCCACGACGCCAGTGCCCGTCGCTGGCGTCGCGCCGGAGCCAATCGTGGCGGAGGACGCGCCACCGGAGACACCCGTCCCCGCGATGGTCGACGCTCCTGACAGCGTGACACTGGCCATCGAGATGCGCGGTCCAGTCTGGCTGCGAGCCACCATCGACGGCCGCATTGAGAACGGCCGGCTCTACGCCGCGGGCGACGTACGTCGAATCGAAGGAGCCAGGTCTGTGTCGATCCGCGCGGGCGATGCCGGGGCCGTATTCGTGTCCGTCAACGGCGGACAGCCACGGGCGCTCGGTGCCGCTGGCGCGGCCGTGACCCGTCACTTCGGGATGGCGGAGCAGGAGAATCTCCCGCCGCAGTCCGCCGCGGACGCCCGCGGCGGGGCGGCGGCCTCCATCGAGACACCTGTACGGGCGGAACTACGCCCGTCAGGTGCTCAGGCGGCGCTGGCCCCGGCGCCGGTGCTGGAGACCTCGCGCGTGGAAGTCGTGACCCCTGACAACAGCGACGCCGAGGAAGACACCGGGCTTCTGCTGCTGCCCGACATGAATCTGGTGACGGTCAGCGAGCGTTGGCTCGATGCGTACCAGCGCCAGGACAACGTGGCAATGGCGGCCGCATCCCCGGCCACTCCCGTCGTGTCGGACGAGCGCCTCGCCAGCGAGCGCTTTCCAAGCAGTGCGCAAGCCGTGCAGCGGGATCTGGATGCCGTTGCGCTCGAACTTGCCGGCGACACCGCCGTGTTCACCGCTCGTATGACCGAGCGCCTGGCCGCGCCATCCAGCGGAGGGGAGCGTGTGTCGCGCGTGTCGCAGATCTGGATCCGACGCAACGGACGCTGGCAGCTCACCGACGTGCGGATCGTCAGCGAAGCCCGCCTGAGTCAACTCGTCCGCTGATCCGCTCGTCGCCGCCAGGAGTTCGGCGGCCGTCCGTTCGACCCCATTTCCTCTGCGTCTCCGTTCCCTTCCATCCCGCGCTACGATGCGCTCGTGGCCGTTGTTCACATCGCCAACCCCGACGACGCCCGGATTGCCGACTATCGCAACGTTCCCGATCCCGACCTCATCGCTCGACGCGGCCTGTTCGTGGCCGAAGGGCGCCTGGTCGTCAAACGGCTGCTGGCCAACCGCCAGGCGACGACGCGGTCCGTGCTGGTGACGGCCCAGGCGCATACGGCCCTGGAGGACGTGCTGCGGGACCATCCATCCCTGCCCGTCTTCGTGGTGCCGCAGTCCGCTATGAGCGAGATCACCGGGTTCAACATCCATCGCGGCTGTCTGGCCATCGCCGAGCGGCCGCCCGCACGCAGCTGGCGCGATCTCGTCGAGACGGCCACGCTCGTGGTCGTGCTGGAACGCATTGCCAATGCGGACAACGTCGGCTCCATCTTCCGTAACGCCGCGGCGTTTGGCGTGAACGCCATCCTGCTGGGTCCGTCGTGCACCGACCCGCACTACCGCAAGGCCATCCGGACCTCAATGGGAGCCGTGCTGGCATTGCCCTTCGCAGCAGCGGAACCATGGCCCGGCGTCCTTCGAGAGCTCCGCGCGGCGAAGTGGGCGGTCATCGCCATGAGCCCGTCGATCGAAACCTCTCTCCTCCGGGACGTCGCGCAGGACACTGCAGGCCGCCGTGTCGCCGTCGTACTGGGACACGAAGGCGAAGGCCTCACCGGGGAGGCGCTGGCCGCGAGTGAATTCAAGGCGCGCATCCCGATGGCGCCAGGCGTGGACTCCGTGAACGTGGCCACGGCGGCCGCCATCGCGCTGTATGAGATCGTGGGCGGGGCGGGCGGGATGTCTTGAACCGCCGCTCGAAGACGCAACTCGTTTGCACGCAATTCCGGCCGTTCCAGCCGTCGTCTGCGCATCCGGTTGCTTCAGCTCACGTTGATCAACGTGTGAGATGTCGTGCCGACGTGCCCCTGCGCCGATGCGACCTACGGCTCGCGCGACCCGAGTCAGGTAAAACGCATCCGGAGCGTGAAGGCCGCGCTGGGGTGGGGACCCAGCGCGGGTCGCGAGTGACGGGCGGAGGAGGCGTTTTTCCGCGCGAGTCGTCGGGAGCGAGGCGCAGGGGCACGTCGGCGCGACTTGGCGGATACAGTCTGCGAGTGTGCTGAAGCAACCGGATGCGCATCAACCGTCCAACGGCCGGCCCCCGACAAGGCGTGACAGTCGCGAGGATGTGGACGGCATCCCCAGTAATGAGCATGTGAGATGGTTGACACAGGCTGCGACGTGGTGGGAATCGGGGAGAACTCGGTGGACGAGGTGTACCGGCTCCCCGGCTATCCGCGCCCGGACAGTGCCACGGCCAAGATGCGCATCTCGAGCCGAGTGGTCTCGCCAGGCGGCCAGGTGGCCACGACGCTCTGTGCCTGCGCCGCGCTCGGGCTGCGGACCAGATATGTCGGGGCCTTCGGGAACGACGAGAACGGCGAGCGCGTGCGCGGTGCCCTGATCGAGCGCGGCGTGGATGTCACCGACGCCGTGATTCGCGACGCGCCGAACCGCCACGCGCTCATCCTGATTGCCGATCCGGGCGGCGAACGGATCGTGCTGTGGGAGCGTGATGCTCGCCTCGCGCTCGGTCCCTCGGATCTCGAGCCGAACACGATCGCCGGTGCCCGCCTGCTGCACGTGGATGACCTGGACGAAGAGATCGCCATTCGGGCGGCGACCGTGGCACGTGCAGCCGGTCTGAGGGTCACGGGAGACATCGATCGCGTGACGGATCGCACCCCGGCGCTCGTTGCCGTGACGACAACCCCTATCTTCTCGGAGCACGCGCTGACCGCGCTCACGGGGGAACCGGATTACGCACGCGCACTGCGGCGCATGCGCGAGCGCCATGACGGCCTGCTGTGCGTCACGCGCGGCGCGCGCGGCGCGATGCTGCTGGAGGGCACCCGGCTCCACGATGTGACGGCACACTCGATCGACGCGGTCGACACGACGGGGGCTGGAGACGTGTTCCGCGGCGGGTTCATCTACGCGCTGCTGCGTGGGGATGCCCCGAGGGACATCCTCCGGTTTGCCAATGCCGCCGCTGCACTGAGCTGCACGCGCCTGGGCGCGATCCCGAGCGTTCCGACGCTGCAGGGGGTGGAGGCGTTCGTCAGGGAGAGCGGCTGACTTGGCACTACTGCCGCTTCAGCAGCAGAAATCCCAGCGGCGGCACGGTGAGCGACAAGGTATGGCCAAAGCCGTGTGCCGGCTCGTCGGTCGCCATGACCCCGCCGCCATTGCCCATGTTGCTCCCGCCATACATCTCGGCATCGCTGTTGAGCACTTCGCGATACCAGCCGCCGTCGGGCACGCCCACGCGGTACTCCTCGCGCGGCAGTGGAGTGAAGTTCGCCAGCAGCACGGTGAAATCCTGAGGATTGCGCGCGCGCCGGAGGAGCGACACCACGCTGTTCTCGTTGTCGTTACAGTCAATCCAGCTGAAGCCGGCACCGTCGAAGTCCACTTCGTGCAGCGATCGCTCGCGCTGATACACCTGGTTGAGGTCCCGCACCCAGCGCCGCAGTCCCGCGTGCATCGGCCCGTCGAGCAGGTGCCAGTCGAGGCTCGCGTCGTGGTTCCATTCGCGCCACTGGCCGAACTCGCTTCCCATGAACATGAGCTTCTTTCCAGGGTGCGCGAACATGTAGCCGTAGAGCGCGCGCAGCGTCGCGTGCTTCTGCCACGCGTCTCCCGGCATCTTGTCGAGCATCGACCGCTTGCCGTACACGACCTCGTCGTGGGAGAAGGGCAGCACGAAGTTCTCGGTGAACGCGTACAACATCGAGAACGTGATCTTGTTGTGGTGCCAGCGTCGGTGCACGGGATCCTGCGCGATGTACTCGAGTATGTCGTGCATCCAGCCCATGTTCCACTTGTAGGTGAACCCCAGGCCGCCCACGTATGTCGGTCGGCTCACGGCCGGCCAGGACGTGGACTCCTCGGCCACCGTGACCGTCCCGGCCACACGGCCGTGCGTCACCACGTTCAACTGCCGCAGAAACGACACGGCGTCGAGGTTCTCGCGCCCACCGTGCTCGTTGGGCAGCCATTGCCCCTCCGGCCGGGAGTAATCGAGATAGAGCATCGATGCCACCGCATCCACGCGCAGTCCGTCGACGTGAAATTCCTCGAGCCAGTACACCGCGTTGCTGAACAGGAAGGTCTGCACCTCCCGGCGGCCGTAGTTGAAGACCAGCGTTCCCCATTCGAGGTGCTCGCCCTTGCGCGGGTCGGCATGCTCGTACAGCGACGTGCCGTCGAAGAGCGCCAGCCCGTGGCGATCCTTCGGAAAGTGACCGGGCACCCAGTCGAGAATCACACCAATCCCGTGTCGATGGCACTCATCGATGAAGTACCGGAAATCGTTGGCCGTGCCGAACCGGCTGGTCGGCGCGAAGAACCCGATGACCTGGTACCCCCAGGAACCCGAGAACGGATGCTCCATCACGGGCATCAGCTCGACGTGCGTGTACCCCATCTCGCACACGTACGGTACCAGCGAATCCGCAAGCTCACGATAGGTGAGGTACCGCTCATCCTGTTCGTGCCGGCGCCAGGACCCCAGATGCACCTCGTAGATCGACATCGGGCGATCGTGCCAGCGGTCGAGCGACGGGCGGGTGCGAATCCACTCGTCATCGCCCCACTCATAGCGGTTCTCGGTACTGATGACCGACGCCGTGTTGGGCGGCATCTCGAAGCGGCAGGCGAACGGATCCGACTTGTGCAGCAGATGCCCCGCCGTCGTGCGGATCTCGTACTTGTAGCAGGCGCCATCAGTGAGATCGGGGAGGAAGACCTCCCAGACGCCCGAGGGGATGAGCTTCCGCATTGGATGGACGCGGCCGTCCCAGCGGTTGAAATCACCAACAACGCTCACGCGCTGGGCGTTGGGCGCCCACACCGAGAAGTGGACGCCAGAAACCCCGTCAACGGTGAGTCTGTGCACACCAAACGTCTTCCAGGCCTGGTAATGCGTCCCCTCGGAAAAGAGGTGCAGATCGTAGTCCGAGAGAACCTGGCCGTACTGATACGGGTCGGGCACGTCCCGGACGGCGCTGCCCTCCTGGATGCGGAACCAGTACACGAGCTCGTGCGGCTCGCGCCCGTCCAACGGAACCGCCGCCTCGAACAAGCCTTCCGCCCGGCGGCGCCGCATGGGAATCCTGCCGCCAGGCAGAACCAGCTCGACGGCCGAGGCATCCGGCTGCATCGTCCGGATGACCACACCCGCCCGCCCATCCACGGTCGTGCGGTGGCGGCCGAGCACGCTGAAGGGGTCGTCGCACATGCCGGCCGCAACCGCGTCCAAGGCCCGATCCTCTGCCGTTCGTAGGGCGCTACTCATGGGACGATTGTACCCGTGGTGCGGGTGGTATCCTCTGGATACGATCCGGGCTGTGCCCTGAGTCGTCCAGCGAACGACGCCCGACCAGGGCGGTTTCGAACCCTATCCTGCCGGACGTCACCCTGTGTCGTGGCATCAGATGCTGGTGAGCCCGATTACTCGGCTCCGGTGATCTCGAACGCGGGTGACACTCGCAACAAGGAGCCAACGTGGCACTCTACGTCCAGTTCATCACGACCGAAGGGGACTTCACCGCGCGCCTGTACGAGGAAGAGACGCCGCATACGGTCGCGAATTTCGTCGGCCTCGCCGACGGCTCGAAGGAGTGGACCGATCCGCGTACGAACCGGAAGGTGAAGCAGCCCTACTACGACGGCGCTATCTTTCATCGTGTGATTGACGGTTTCATGATCCAGGGCGGCGATCCGCTGGGACAAGGCATCGGGGGACCCGGATACACCTTCAAGGACGAATTCCATCCGGCGGCCCGGCACGACAGGGCTGGCATTCTCTCCATGGCGAACCGGGGACCGGACACGAACGGTGGTCAGTTCTTCATCACGCTGGCGCCGACAGCACACCTCGACAACAGACATTCCGTCTTCGGCGAAGTGGTGGAGGGATTGGAGGTCGTCCGGAAGATTGGCAGAGCGCCGACGGACGAGCGCGACCGCCCGACATCGGACGTGGTCATCCAGACGGTGCGGATCGAACGACGCTGACACCCGTCTCCGCTCCTTGAAGGAGGGCCGATCCGTTCATGTCTTCGAGCCCTGACGCTCGGGTCGACGCGCTGATGCCGCTCGTCTACGACGAGCTGCGACGCATTGCTGCGAGCTACATGAGACGGGAGCGCCCCGGCCACACGCTGCAGGCGACCGCGCTGGTGAACGAAGCGTTCCTGCGGCTCTCGTCCGAACGGCCGCGGCACTTCCAGAACCGCACGCACTTCCTCGCCATTGCCGCGTTGTCGATGCGCCAGATCCTCGTCCAGCGGGCTCGGGCACACCGGGCGGCCAAGCGTGGCGGCGCACGGCTGCTCGTTCCGCTGGACGATCTCCATGCTGTGCCATCCCAGGCGGCCGGCGCCCCGGTTGGGACCAGCACGCCCGCCGACATCGACGTGCTCGCGCTCGACGAAGCGCTCCTGCGCCTCGCCGCGCTGGACGAAGAACAGGCTCGCATCGTCGAGCTCAGATATTTCGGCGGGCTGACCATCGAGGAGACCGCGGACGTCGTGGGCGTGTCGCCGGCAACCGTGAAACGTCAGTGGGCCATGGCGCGGGCCTGGTTGAAACGTGCGCTCGACGCACACGTCCGGACCCGATCGTAACGACGCTCGACGCATGAATCCCGACGACTGGCAGCGATTGAAGCGAGTCTTTCACGACGCGCTGGACCTCAGGCCTGAGACACGTGCCGCCTGGATCGAGGAGGCGTGCGAGGGCGACCGCGCTCTCCAGCGGGAAGTGGAGGCGCTGTTCCATGCGCACGACACCGCACACGGCTTCCTGGAGCAGCCAGCGGTCGTCGGGATTGGCGAGCTCGTGGACGAGGGATTGCCGGCGGTCGATGACGCGCCACGCGAACGTGCGCTGGCCTCTGGCATACGGATTGGCGCCTATGAGGTCGTCCGGGAGCTCGGCCGCGGCGGCATGGGCGTCGTCTATCTCGCCAGGGATTCCCGGCTGGGCCGCCTCGTCGCGCTGAAGGCCCTTCCCACAGCCGTGGCGGGAAGCGCGGAGCTGCGCGAGCGCCTCCGGCGCGAGGCTCGTGCGGCAGCCACCATCTCCCATCCGGCCGTGGCCGTCGTTCACGCTCTCGAGGAGCTCGACGATCAGATCTTCATCGTGAGCGAGTACGTGCGAGGGCACACGCTGAGGCAGGAGATCCAGGACGGGCCGCTGCCACCCGCCCGGGCGCTGGCAATCGCAACCGATGTTGCGCGGGGACTGCAGGCCGCGCACGATGCCGGCGTGATTCATCGTGACCTGAAGCCCGAGAACGTCCTCGTCACCAATGCGGGGGGCGTCAAAGTGGTGGACTTCGGCGTGGCGCACGTGGATGGAGCCGATGGCGCACGGCTCACACGAACCGGCATCATGCTCGGAACACCGGCATACATGGCACCCGAACAGCTGCTGGGAACCGACGTCGATGCGCGCGCGGATCTCTACGCGTTCGGCGTGATGCTTGCGGAGATGCTCACCGGGCACCACCCCACCCAGCACGACACCATCCGGGGCGAGGCGCTCCCGCCCCACATCGGGCCCATTGTCACCCGGTGCCTGCAGCTGTCGCCGCACGCTCGTTATCAATCTGCGGGCGATCTGCTGGCGGCGATCGACGGCGCCCGGGCCGGTGAACATGGTGCCGCCCTGCCCGCTGGAGGCTCGGTGCCCGGCCGCCGCATGTCACCGCGCTGGTGGTGGGAGTTTCATCAGGCCGTCGCGGGCCTGACGTACTGGCTGATGGTCATTCCCGCCTGGACGGCTCGCGGCATCATTGGCGCGACGGCCGGACGGGCGTTCTTCCTCTTCACGCTGGCCGCAGTGATCGTCGCGGCGAACCTCCGCTTCCACCTGTGGTTCACGTCACGCTTCTATCCGGTGGAGCTGCCCTGGGTCCGTGCCCGATCCGCTCGCTGGATTCGCGCGGCAGACTGGGTGTTCGCTGCGTCACTGGTCGTGGGCGGCGTGCTCGCGTCGGATGGCCCGTCCGGCCTCAGCGTCCTGCTCGTGTCGTTTGGCGTCGGCGCGGCCGTTGCGTTTCTCCTGATCGAGCCTGCCACGACCAGAGCCGCGTTCGGCAACGAGCCACGCGGCTCCGCCCCTTGATTCTCCCCAGCCCTTCGGCGCTCCGCGTGCGCGTCGACCGTGGGGTCAGGCACGCGTACCGAGCTGATCTGTGTCGGTCACCTCCACAGGGCTTCGCGCCGCAACACACGTGAGTGCCGGGATACTGCGAGGTCCACCTTTCGTGAGCTCCCAATACGCCCTTCGCCGCTCCCGACTGTGCGAAGATAACCGGCAATCGGTCGGGACGATACCGGTGGCAGGCAGCGCCGCGGGCCGTCGGTCCACCGCTCCGTGACGATTCACGGCGGGGCCGTAAGTGCCCGCAAGTGCCGGCCTCCAAAAACACGCAAACGCACGTGAATTCCGCTCCGGCGGTATAGAGTATGGTCGCCTGTGGTTCCCGGCTGCGGTCCACCCGCCGTTCCAGGACCGCGGGGATGCCATGCGCCGGTACATCCGCAGATTTCCCGCGGTACGATCTAGGCGACCGGCAGGCGACTGGTCATGCACGGGCCCTGGCGATCCCGGGCTCAATCGAGGCCGGACAGGAGTCACCATGAAGAGATACTACGTCGCGCTTACATTGCTCGTGGCGGCGCTGCTGTATGGGCTCCCGGGCACGGCACAGGAAGAACGTCGCGACTTCGTGCCGGTGACCGACGCGATGTTGCAGAAACCGGATCCGGCCCACTGGCTGATGTGGCGGCGGACGCTCGACAGCTGGGGCTACAGCCCGCTCGAACAAATCAATCGCAACACGGTTGCCCGCCTGCAGATGGTCTGGACGCGCGGGATGGGGCCCGGGACCATCCAGGAGGCCACTCCGCTCGTCTATGACGGGGTCATGTACCTCCCCAGTCCCTACGATTACATCCAGGCGCTCGACGCCAAGACGGGTGGCCTGCTGTGGGAATACCGGCGCACGCTTCCGGAGGATCTCGGCAAGTTCATGCCGGCGTTCCACATCAACCGCAACCTGGCCATCTACGACAACCTGATCCTCCACAACACGGCCGACCAGTTCGTCATCGCCCTCGACGCCCGCACCGGTGATCTCGTCTGGGAGACGATGATTGGCGACTATCGGACGAAGTCGGCACAGCAGACGTCCGGGCCGATCGTGGCCAACGGCAAGGCCATTTCGGGTCGGGGCTGCGAGCCGAGAGCCGGTCCCGAGGCCTGTGTGATCACGGCCCACGACGCCAAGACCGGCAGGGAACTGTGGCGCACCCGGACGATTCCTCTTCCCGGCGAGCCGGGCAACGAGACGTGGGGTGACGTCGCGCCCGAGCGGCGCGCGCATGTGGGCACCTGGATGGTCCCGAGCTACGATCCGGAACTGAACCTGGTCTACATCGGCACGTCGGTCTCCTCGCCTGCGCCCAAGTATCGGCTGGGCGGGAACGACAAGCAGCACCTCTATCACAACTCCACACTCGCACTGGATGCCGACACCGGCCGGATTGCCTGGCACTACCAGCATGTCGTGGACCACTGGGACCTCGACCATCCGTTCGAGCGGATACTCGTGGACACGGCGGTGGCGCCCGACCCGCAGCAGGTGACGTGGATCAATCCCCGCGTCCGGCCAGGTGAACGCCGGCGGGTGCTCACCGGTATTCCCGGCAAGACCGGCATCGTCTATACGCTCGACCGCCAGACCGGAGAGTTTCTCTGGGCACGGCCCACGACGATGCAGAACGTCGTGAGCACTATCGACGGTGCCACCGGCGCCGTGACGGTGAATCCCGAGACCATCTTCACGGCAGCAGGACAGGAACGCTTCGTCTGCCCCAGCCTCAACGGAGGCAAGAACTGGCCGGCCGGCGCCTACAGCCCGCAGACGAACACGATGTACTTCCCGCTGCAGAACCTGTGCATGACCGCCACCTCGCTGGACGAGGAGATTCCGTCGCTGTACGGGATTGGCACGCGCATCACCATCGCGCCAGGCGAGGAAAACGTCGGCGTGCTCTACGCCGTCTCGGTAGAAACCGGGCGGACGGTCTGGAAGCACGAGCAGCGCGCCGGCATGCTGTCGCTCATCGCCACGGGCGGGGGGCTCGTGTTCGGTGGTGACGCCGGCGGACGATTCATGGCGTTCGACGACAGGACCGGGAAGCTGCTCTGGGAGACCAATCTTGGTTCGCCAGTCAGCGGGTACACGAGCACGTTCACCGTCAACGGGAAACAATACGTTGCGGTGAGCACCGGGCCATCGCTCGTCGCTGGCTCCACGAACCGGCTGACACCCGAGATCCGGCCGAGCGACAGCAACCAGGTGTTCGTCTTTGCGTTGCCCTGAACGGGGAGCACACGTGGGGGCCTTTCGGGGCTTCTGCATATCCGGTTGCTTCATTGTGCCGATCGGCTGGTGACATGTGGGGTGCCGATGTGCCCCTGTGGCGACGCGACCTACGACTCGCGCGACAGAGTCAGGCAAAACGCATCCGGAGCGTGAGGACCGAGCTGGGTTGCGGCACCCAGCTCGGGTGGCTGGCGGCAAGGTGGAGGATGCGTTTTACCGCGCGAGTCGTCGGGAGCAAGACCCAGGGGCACATCGGCACGGCCACACGAACACAATTCGCGTCGTGTGCCCTGCAGAGAGCGAGAGAGACGGGAGAGGACGTTCATGAAGCGCTTGCTACTGTTCGTGATGTTGATGTCGATCGCGTGTGCATGGACGCTCACTGGCACCGCCCAGGAGGGTTCCCGCCCGTTCGTACCGGTCACCGACGCCATGCTGCAGAATCCGGATCCCGCGGACTGGCTCATGTGGCGCCGGACGCTGGACGGGTGGGGTTATAGCCCACTCGATCAAGTCAATCGCACCAACGTCCAGCGCCTGCGCATGGTCTGGACGCGAGGCATGAGCGGACCCGGCAACATCGAAGCCACCCCGCTCGTGTACAACGGCGTGATGTACCTGCCGAATCCGCGCGATCACATCCAGGCGATCGACGCCAGGACCGGCAACCTGATCTGGGAGTACCGCCGCCAGTTGCCCCAGGGGCTGCGTTCCGGCGGCACGAAGCGCAACATCGCCATCTACGGCAACACGATCATCAACACGAGCGCCGACAATTTCGTCTACGCGCTCGACGCCCAGACGGGCACGCTGGTCTGGGAGACACCCATCCTGGAGCCGCTGCTGCGCGCGTCCGCCAGCTCGGGCCCCATCATCGCCAACGGCAAGGTCATTTCCGGACGGCAGTGTCAGCCCGACGCCACCCATGACTCCTGTGTCATCACGGCCCACGACGCGAGGACCGGCCGCGAGCTCTGGCGCACGCGGACGATTCCGCGGCCCGGCGAGCCCGGCGACGAGACCTGGGGCGACGTGCCCCTCGAAGAGCGGTGGCACGTCGGCACCTGGATGGTGCCGAGCTACGACCCGGAGCTGAATCTCGTGTACATCGGCACGTCCGTGACGATACCCGCGCCGAAGTTCCTGTTGGGCGGCATCGACAAGGAGCACCTCTACCACAACTCGACGCTCGCGCTCGATGGAGAGACCGGCAAGATCGTCTGGTACTACCAGCATGTCATCGACCACTGGGATCTCGACCATCCGTTCGAGCGCCTGCTCCTCGAGACCGCCGTCGCGCCGGATCCGCGGGAGGTGGTGTGGGTCAATCCGCGCGTCAAACCTGGTGAACGGCGAAGGGTCATCACGGGCATCCCGGGCAAGACCGGGATCGTCTACACCCTGGATCGGCAGACCGGCGAGTTCCTCTGGGCGCGAACCACGGTCGTACAGAACGTCGTCAGGTCGATTGACGGCAGCACGGGAAAGGTCACCGTCAACCGCGAAGCCGTCTTCACGCGCGCCAACGAGGAGATCATGATCTGCCCGGGTGCGAGCGGCGGAAAGAACTGGCCCGCGGGTGCCTACAGTCCGTTGACCAACACCATGTACATGCCGATGCAGAACATGTGCATGGACGCCGTCACGCGTACGGATCAACGCGATCCCTCCCTCGTCTATGGCCTCAACATGCCCAACCGATTCGCGCCGGGGGCCGACAAGGTGGGCACCGTCTGGGCCATCTCGGCCGAGACGGGCAAAGCCACCTGGAAGCACGAGCAGCGGGCGGGCATGCTCTCCCTGGTCGCCACGGCCGGGCGCCTCGTGTTCGGTGGTGACGCGAACGGGCACTTCAAGGCGTTCGACGACACGACGGGCAAGCAGTTGTGGGAGGTGAACCTTGGTTCCCCCGTCAGCGGCTTTCCGATTTCGTTTGCAGTGGACGGCAAGCAGTATGTCGCGGTGGCCACCGGGCCGTCGCTCGTGGCCAACGCCTCGGCGCGACTGACCCCGGAGCTGCGGCCCAGCAACGCGAGCCGGATCTTCGTGTTCGCCTTGCCGTAGCGGGCACGCACGCTGCTAGAGCCGGTCTGTGGCGTGCCGACGTGTCCTGCGGCGACGCGACCTACGACTCGCGCGATCCGATTGGGCCAAAACGCATCCGGAACGTGAGGACCGAGCTGGGTTGCGGGACCCAGCTCGGGTCGGAAGTGAAGCTCCGCCTCGAATCTCGCGTTCGAGCGGGCAGTTCACGACGGCTCGCCCGGCGTTCCGACCTACAATCGTGCGATGCGTCGACTCGTTGCCATCGTCCTTCTGTTGGTCACCCGAACGGCCTTTGCGCAGCAACCGCTGCCTGCGGAGACACCTGGCGAGCCCCAGCCCCCGCGCTTCGAAGATCAGATTGACGTAGTCGCCATCACGCCAATTCACGGAATGGGCCTGGCGGTCAGACTGGTGCCCTCCAACATCCAGGTATTCAGGGCCGGCGATCTCCGCGGGGCGCTGGACGTGTCGACCGCGCTGGCGCAGCGCGCCGCCAGCGTGCACCTCAGCGAGCCTCAGGCGAGCATGTTCCAGCCTGACCTGCTCTTCCGTGGTTTCGTCGGATCCCCGCTCCTGGGTGCTTCTCAGGGGCTGACCGTCTACCTGGACGGCGTACGTGTCAACGAACCCTTTGGCGATACGATCGGCATGGACGCGCTGCCGTCGAACGCGCTCGCCAGCATCAACCTGATGCCGGGGTCCAACCCACTCTTCGGCCTGAACGCGCTTGGCGGCGCCGTCTCGATGCGGACGAAGGACGGCTTCGCCTATCCAGGCCGGCGCGTGTTGGCGACGACCGGATCGTTCGGCCGCCATCACGTCGAAGCGGAGTCGGGCGGGCATGGCAACGACTTCGGGTACTTCGTGGCTGGCGCGCTCACACACGAGTCGGGCTGGCGCGACTTCTCACCGTCCACGCTTCGCCGGGTGTTCGCGGACATGGCGTGGCGCGGCGCGCTCTCGTCGGTGAACGTCAGCGTGTCCGCTGCGTCCAACGATCTCACCGGAAACGGCACGTCGCCCATCGCACTGCTGGACCTGGACCGCCGCGCCGTCTTCACCCATCCCGATGCCACCGACAACGACGTGGCGCTCGTCACGTTCCGGGCGCGTCGTCAGTCGACGCCGAGCCGGCATTTCGAGGGTGTCGCGTACTTCCGTCACAGCCGTATCGCCACGTTCAACGGCGACGCCCTCGATGACGATGACGACGATGACGAGGACGAACTCGCGTTCGATGCGGTTAACAACGTCAGCCGGACGGGCACGCGCTCCGGCGGCGCGAGCGCCCAGATGACCCATGCCGCCACCATGCTCGGGCGCACCAACCACCTGATCGTCGGCGGCGGGCTGGACGTAGCCTCAATCGAGTTCGACTTTGCCAGCGAATGGGCCACGCTGACGCCGGTCCGGGGCACCATCGGGTCTGGACTCTTCGACGAGGATGCGTTCGTGGACCTGCACAGCCGCGCGGCTACCGGCAGCGCGTTCGTGACCGACACGTGGTCTCTCACGCCGTCGCTCGCCGTCACCGCGTCGGCGCGCTTCAACTGGACGCGACTGCGCCTGCGGGATGGGATTGGAACCGCGCTCACCGGCGACCACACCTTCGGGCGCGTGAATCCGGCAGCCGGCGTCACGTACCAGGCGAACGACTGGGTCAATCTGTTCGGCGGCTACAGTCAATCCTCGCGCGTGCCCACGCCGGTGGAGCTCACCTGTGCGGATCCGGAGGACCCGTGCAGGCTGCCCAACGCCTTCGTGGCCGATCCTCCACTCGAACAGGTCGTCGCGCGCACATGGGAAGGTGGAGTGCGGGCGGGCAACGGCGCACTGCGAGGAACGGTGACGGTCTTCTCGACGGCCGCCACCGACGACATCATCTTCGTGAGCAGCGGTACGTTGCGGGGCGAAGGGCACTTCGAGAACGTCGCACGAACGACGCGACGGGGCCTGGAGACGAGTGTGGCATTCGATACCGCGCGCGTGTCGATGTTTGCCGCCTACACGAGACAGGCGGCGCGATTCGGCACGAATTTCGTAGCGGCCAGCCGAAATCATCCAGATGCGGTGGATCGCGAGACGTTCGTCGCGTCCGGCAGCCGGCTCCCGGGGGTGCCCGCTCACAGCGGCAAGGTTGGAGCCGACCTCCAGGTGACCTCGCGTTTCAGCGCCGGTGGTGTGCTGCGGGCACAATCCGGACAGTTCCTCCGGGGTGATGAAGCCAATCTGCTGCAGCCCCTGCCGGGCTTTGCCGTGGTGAACGCACAGGCCCGTCATCGACTCACCGAACGGGTCGTGATCGTTGGTCAGCTCCACAACCTGTTCGATGCGCGCTACTACACCTTCGGCGTGCTGGGAGAGGACGAGCTGATCGATCCGCAGCGGGACGACCCCCGGTTTTACGGCCCTGGTGCGCCCCGGGCCGGATGGATCGGCATGGAAGTCACGTTCTGAGCGGCCCGATCCGTCGAAGCCGCCGGTGAAGAAGTCCCTCGCGGAGAGGCTGTAGGCAGCCCGGGAGCGTGCCGGCCCCGACTGAGGCAGGGCGACACTGGGGCCGCTGACGGCGTTGAACCAGAACACTCTGATCAGAGGTTGTCGAGGTTGAGCGGTTGCCCGCCGAGATCTTCGGCGCGCTCGACTTTGATCAGCACCGCGTGGCCTTTCTTGCCCGGGTCGCGATCTTTCTCCGGCTGGATGAGGCGCGCCCACACCTCGTCGTACACCGGTCCCGATCGATGGATGGTGGCTGTCCCATAGAACCGGGCAATGCCGCCTTTCGGCAGCAGTCCGGATTCACGGAGCGCCGGCTTGCGGAAGAAGACGGTGACTCTCGTGCCATCCCGGAGCGAGGCGTTCGTCGTCCCCTTGCCCCGCTCCCACAGCGCCAGATGCTCGTCGTCGAACACCATCGTGCTGCCCCGGGGACTCACCTGCGCGAACCCATCGGGCAACACCGTCGCCACGAGACACACATGAGCGGGAAAGGCCGTGTTGATGTGTTCGCGCAGCACGATCGGAATGGCGGCCACATTTCCTCCTACGCCAGGACCGTTGCATTGCCGCCCTGAACCGTGCCGGGCGGTCCTACGGGCAGCGCGACCATGTCGCCCGTTCTCGCGATCGGCTTGGAGCCGCCGTTCAACTTGACGAGGCTTCCTTGCAGATTCGCCTGCCCCGCAGCCTTCAGCGTCAGCGCGGCTCCGGCAGAGACCTCCACCTTCGCCGCCCCCTTCACGACCACCGTCGTCGCCGCGTCGATCTCGACTGATGCCGCGGCCTTGATCCGAATCTTGCCGTTGCACTCGAGCGTCACGCTGCCATCGGAGCCAATCTTGACGACGCTCTCCAGTTTGGCCAGACGCTGTTCGATACTCCCGCTAGGCGGGACGTAGGTCACGGTGCTCATGAAGCCATCCCCTCCATTTGCCGACAGTGTGTCCGATATCGTGTCTCTTTGCCTTGCATCGCGCGCCCGGCCCCACGTACGAACGATGGCTGACTCAGTCGTGGGTGCCGGCTTCAGCCGGCCCGGGCTTCGCGCCTACCAATGTCGCGTCTTGCGTCGAAACGCCACGCCATAGGCAGCAAGCGCAACTGCTCCTCCGAGCGCCACAGCGGCCCCAACCACGTATCCGAGGCTTCCTCCGTGCAGGTACTCGTTCAACGCCCAACCGGCGAGGAACAGCGCCAGGAGCACCGAGACCGTGATGAACAGGAGGTGAACGTTACGAATCGACATCGCCCCCTCACACGCGCAGTCGGCTATCACGTGTGATGCCATCCCTGGACCGCCCTGCAGCCCGACGGAGTTTCGTAGCGAACGAGTTTGCCATAGCGGCCTGAATACGGCCACACTGTTGCGGATGAGCGGAGGCGCATATCGGGTCCCTCGCACATCCGTCGTCATCTGCGCCGTTCTGCTGGTGGCGGCGCTCGGCACCGCGTTCGCCCAGACGGGAACGGACAGGGGCTTCGTCTGGCAGGTGGAGCGCGACGGCCGTCTCGGGTGGCTGGTCGGCTCTCTGCACGTCCTCACGCCGGACTACTATCCCCTGCCGGATACGATCGAGCGTGCGTTCGCACAGGCGGCCACTCTGGTGGAAGAGACGGACGTGGCCGAGCTGACCTCGCCGGGGACGCTGGCGCTTCTCGCCTCGAAGGGCTCCTATACGGGCAGCGACACGCTGGACGCCCACGTGCCCGCGGACACCTACTCGATTGCGCTCGAGCGCTTCTCCCGTGCAGGAGTCCCCGCCAACGCCGTCCGGCGCATGCGACCCTGGATGGCGGCACTCATGCTGTTCACACTCGAGCTCCAGCGTGCAGGGTTTTCTGCGGAACATGGTATCGACCTCCATTTCCGCCGCCGGATCGAGGGATCGGGGAAAACGTTTCAGCCCCTCGAAACGTCGGCAGAGCAGATCGACTACCTGGCAGGCCTTCCCAGCGACGTGCAGCGAGATCTGCTCCGGACGTTCGTCGAGGACGCGGACGCACAGATTCTGGAGGTGACAACGCTTGCCTCGGCGTGGCGCCGCGGCGACACGGACGTGCTCGAACGGGTGCTGTTCGACGCGCTGGCGGACGCGCCGGCCGTCTACCAGTCCCTCATCGTCCACAGAAACGTCCGCTGGTTACCGGCGATCGAGGCGTGCCTGGAACGTAACCGCTGCTTCATCGTTGTCGGCGCCGCCCACGCTGTGGGGCCGGACGGGCTCGTCACGCTGCTACGCCAGCGGGGATACAGCGTCCGGCAGCAGTGAAGTATCGTGCGGGACACGACGATGTCGGGGGATGGTGATGCGGCACTGTCGAGCGTCGTGGCACGATGGGTGGCGGCCGTGAACGCCGGAGACGTGCCAGGCGCTTTGGCCGTCTGCACGTCGGATGTCGAAATGACCGGCTCGCACGGCAGCGGCCGCGGCCATCCTGTGCTGCGCGCCTGGATCGAACGCGCCCGCATACACACGGACACACGACGGGTATTCGCGCGCGGCCGGTCCGTTGTGCTCGTGCAGCATGCAATATGGCGTGACGAGAAAGGCTTCACGATCGCACACGCGACCATCGTGAACAGCTTCGTCGTGGCCGATGGTCTGCTGGCGCGCATTGCGCGGCACGATCGGCTCGAGGATGCGCTCGAGGACGCAGGCCTGACAGGCGCGGATGAAGTGGTTACGTGACGCGGCCCGGACATCTCCCAATCCCGGAGCTCCGGGGATAATCTCGAGATGGCTGCGGTGGGCCTGATTCGATGAGCGGGCCGCGCCGGCATCGACGGTTCGCGGGATCCGTTGCAAGTGCCGCGGACGTTATAGTGTTCAGCACGCAGGCGTATCATGAGTGTCTACTGCCACAGACTTGCAGTTGCCGCAGGCGCGTTGTCAATGGTTCTCGCCCTTGGTGCCTGCAGCAGTGAGCCACAGAGCTGGATCCGCAGTGAAGAGGAAATAGCCATTCCCGTCGCCGCGTACCAGGTTCAGGTGGGCAGCGTGAGGACAGTCGTTCACGCTGGTGGCATTGTCGTACCACAGGATGGAGCAGAGTTCTTCGCCGCCGCCCCGGAACCAGCGCGCGTGCTGGAGGTTCCGGTCTCCGAGGGAAGCGCGGTCTCGAGCGGGCAGGTGCTGGTCCGGTTCGAGCTGCCAACGGCCGCACAGGAGGCGTCGCGCTGGCGGGCCGAGCTGGCACGGGTCCAAGCACAGTTCGAGAACGCGAGGATCTCGCACGCCCGCATCAGCGACTTCGTGGCGCGTGGTCTCGTTCCGCGCCGCGACATCGATGGTGCCGATCGCGAACTGGCCGACGCACGGGTAGAAGTCGAGCGAACCGAGGTTGCGCTCGCAGCGGCCGAAGCCGCGGTCGAGCGGGCAGTGGTCCGTGCGCCGTTCGACGGCGTCCTCGTGCAGCGATTCTATTCGCCTGGCGACCTGGTACAGTCGACGGTCACTCCCGTCGTTCGTGTGGTGGACCCAGGACGGCTGGAGGTGAAGGCGTTCATTCCAGCGAACCAGATCTCCCGCGTGCTGCCCGGAGCAACGGCGCGACTGTCCAGCCCGGTTTCGGCGCAGCCCGTCTACCTGACGGTGGTCCCGGCCTCGCACAGCCTCCGACCGGGTGCCGACGGCACGTATCAGGTCCATCTCACCTTCGCCGAGCCCACCACTCTGGCGGTGGACACGCGTGTGGAAGTGGACATCGACGCCGAGGAGCGCGACGACGTCGTATTCCTGCCACCCGAAGCTCTTGTCCGTGACGGCGACGAGACCGTCGTGTTCGTTGCCGCGGGAGACAGAGCGGAACGGCGCGTCGTCACCGTTGGCCTGTCCGACCTGCAGCGCGTGGAGATTACGTCGGGACTCCGAGAGGGAGAGCTCGTCATCACGCGGGGTCAGCTCAATCTGATGAACGGCGCGCTGATCAACGTGGTTGTTGGGAACTGATCCTGGCGCCGTTGGGTTGCCGGCCCACCTCTCCACCCGGGATTACTTACGATGACCGCAGGCGACTCGTCCTGGACGCGAGCACACGTCGGAGCAGGCCGAGCGACGAGTTGTCCGGCAAACTCTACCTTGCGCGCACCGGTGTGCAACCCTATGCTGCTTCCCCCGGAGAACCTGCCTGGAAATATGGTTGAGCTTTGGATGATCCGAGATGACACCGAGAGACAAATGGCGAGCCAAGCGTGGCGACTGCTATTACGCAGTGAGGTTGGTCATTTCTCAACTGAAGGTCGCCCAGCTCAATCGCCTTTGGACCCGGCCGCTCGGCGTGTGTGCTTTGCTGGCGGCGAGAGATCAGCGACCAGCATCCTGAGAGCCGTGAGCACTGGGTGATCCGCCCTGACGAATGTCTGCGTGCGAGGAGAGTCCTCCAACGACAGCTCCTCGCCGGGCGGGCGACCGGCTAGGCCGGCGCGCGAGCAGGGCGTCCAGCGTCTCGCGTTCGGCGCGGCACAACATCGCCTCGACATCGCCGATCCGGCCACGGGCGTGCCAGAGCGCGCGCAGCACACGCATGAAGTTTCGAGCGTCACTGGGCTGGATGCTGAGAACCAGAACGTCGCGTGAATCGCGACGCTGGGAGCGGTCTCCCGAGAGCCACTCGGCGAATGCGTGCACGCGACTGCCGATCCTAACCGGGAGAAGAGTGAGAGACAATGTGTGCCGCGTGGTCGGGCCGTTCAGAGA
>CAZDLW010000060.1:0-22084 GCA_964505975.1 uncultured Bifidobacteriaceae bacterium
GAGGCGCTCGCGCTGGCCACCGCGGCCGGAAACGGCGTCGCGGCGAATCGAATTCGTGATCGGCTGGCGCTCTACGGGAAGGCGCTACCGGGTGGCGTCCGGGAACGCTGAGCTGGCCGTTCGGAAGGGGGCGGCGCCCGCGTCGCTAAGATCCGCCCGCGACCAGCCAGTTTACGACGACTGTGATCGGACTGCTCTCAACGTGGCCAACCGCATTGACGAGAATGCGCTCGCCGTCGCCGCTCACGACGTAGTAGTTGCGCGCCTGCCACACGTCCCCCGGCAGCGGAAGGCTGAAGAGCGGAATAGGACGTGTGGGGGCGCGTGGGCCTGTCGGCCCGAACTCTACCGCCATGAGACGGCGATCTACTGAGAGATACAAGAGCTCGCGTCCGCCCCGCGTCCATACTGGCCCGACGCCTACCCCGACGGATAGCGTCCGCTTGCTTCCGAGACCGGGGAATTCCTGGACGTAGACCTCCAGCGTGCCGGACTCGTCCGACGTGTACGCGAACCACCGCCCATCCGGCGAAATTCGCGCCCCTCGTTCGTTCGCAGGACTTGCCAGGAGCTGAACCGGATCGGGAGATCCCGAGAGGTACAGCATCCACAGATCCAGGCCAGCCTCTGCGTCCATGGTGCTGAACACGAGGTACCGTCCATCCGGCGACCAGTCGAGCACGGCCTTTCGACGGTCGTCTCGCAGAAGTGTGCGTTCGTCTGCCTGCCCGACGAGATTGCGCACCCTGATGTCGAGGCCACCACGAGCCGTGTAAGCGACCTGCGTGTCATCGGGGGAAATCACCGGTCCTGCGCCTTCCGCCTCCAAAAGGGTCGGTACATTCCGATCGAGATCGATCAGCCACAAGCCTGGCTCGTCCGATGAGGACCCGGCCACTACCAGCGACCGCTCGTCGGACGAGAGTGCGGGGTTGTGGACAGTCGTGGGTGTCGCCACCGTTCCAATGCGACGACCGGACCGATCAAACCAGGTGAGCTGATCAGGTCTGGACACCGCCCTGAAGCTCAGCATGGAGCCGGAGGCCGACACGGGATCGACCCCCGGGAGTCGCGGCTGCGGGACGTTGCGGGCCACGATGCGTCCGACTGTGCCAAGCTGCAGCGTCGCAGGATCAAATGGGATCGCCATCAAGGAATTGCGCTGAACGTACAGCAGATATCCAGGTGGCGCATACACAGCGCCCGTGACCTCCGCCACACGAAGGGAACTGCGCTCGCCCGGATCCAGGTACCCGACCCATGTCCCTCGTCTGGCGGAATCGCCCGAGTGGACGGAGTACAGGAATCGGCGGCCATCAGGAAGAAAGTTCGGCCATGTGTGGGTCATCTCGGACTCGTAGTCGACGGTCGTCACCTGTCTGGCTTGGCCACCCGTTGCAGGGACGGCGTAAATGCCCCTTCCTGAATCTCCGAAGAGGATTACGTCGCCAGTTCCCCACGACCCACCGTTAGGGTGTACGATGCCGGACGTAATCTCCCTCGGAGGATCGCCGGCCAGAGATGCGACCATGAGCTTGTTGCCGACGAAGTAGCCGAACGCATCGGCACGCGGCGACCAGAATGGTCTCGATGCACCGTCGGTCCCTTTGACGGTCATCGGCTCGAATGAGTTCAGCGGTCGTACCCACACATGAGTCCCACCAGATGCGAGGTCTCGCGCCACGAAGGCCATCTGACGACCATCATGCGACAGCACGCCCCCAGAGACGAGCGTCGTCCCTGGGGGCGGCGGCTGTGCGAGGCTGACGACCTCATCCAATCGCGGGAGCGAACGTGCTTCCTCGTTGTTGCCCCAGACCGTCACCAGGATGATGATCACGCCTGCGACAGCGGCCGCCACCCACAGCCGCGGGCGTCTCGCAAGGATTCTCGCCTCCGTCACAGGCTCGGACGGAGCCGGAGTCCGGGCGGTATCCTCGGCCGCCCCATCGAGCGCTTTCACGGGCCCAACGAACTGGTAGCCCCGCCGTGGAAGGGTCACGATGAAGCGAGGACTGGTCGAGTCGTCCCTGAGGGCTCGTCGAAGCACAGAAATGCCGTGGGTCAGACTGTCTTCCGTGACAAAGGCATCAGCCCAGCCAACTCGGATGAGCGCATCCTTGTCAACCACTTCGCCGTGGTGTCGAAGAAGGTGCACGAGCAGGTCGAATACGCGTGAGGGTAGGCTAATCGGCTGATCGTCCCGGAGCAGCCTTCTCCGGATGACCTCGACGCGAAAGGACTCGAACGTATACACCTCGATCGAATCGGCTTCCGGTGCAGGACCGCTTTCTTGGACCGCCATGGGGGCTCTCCGGATTCTTCCGAGTTTTTCGGTCGATTCATCCGGACTTTCGTGCGGAGTCTAGCGCACAATAGGGTTTTCGACAAAACCGGGAGCGTGGCGCGGCCGGAGGTGCATTTACGATCGGATGTCCGTTTCGTTGACTACGTGAGCCGTTGCTGATCGAGCGCACCCTGACTCGCCTGACGCAGAACGAGAGCGTTCACCACGAGCTGCCGTCGATCGCGGAGACGAATGACGAATAAAAGGGGGCGAATGTGAATCCCATGCCACTTTCTGAGCCTGGGTGTCCGCTCCGCGCGGAGGATGCGATGATTGTTTATCGAATAGCTGGGCGCGTCGTCGCACAGTCCATTGGGGGACTGGTGGTGGCCCTGCTCGTCACGACTGCCGGTGGATGTGGCGCCGACAACAGCGTCAGGGCCGACGATGTCGATCGAGCGCTGGCGGGCGCGATCGACATCCACGTCCACAACCTCCCGGACGACCGGCCGCGGTCGGTTGACGCCATCGACGTGGCGACGCTCGCGCGCGAACGCGGCATGCGCGGCATCGTGCTCAAGAACCACTACGAGTCGACCGCCGGGATCGCGTACCTGGTGCGCAGGATCGTCCCCGGCATCGAAGTCTTCGGGGGGATAGATCTCAACCTGACGGTCGGCGGGATCAACCCGGCGGCTGTGGAACACATGACACGCGTCACTGGTGGATGGGGGCGTGTGGTCTGGATGCCGACGTTCGACGCCGAAAACCAGGTGCGCTATTCGAAGGAGATTCGCCCGTTTGTTCGTGTGGCGCAGGACGGCGAACTCGTGCCCGCGGCGAAAGAAGTCATCGCACTCATAGCCAAGCATCGGCTCGTGCTCGCCACGGGACACTCCTCTCCCGCCGAGGCCCTCATGCTGCTCCGCGAGGGCCGCCAGCAAGGCGTTCGGCATATGGTGGTGACGCACGCGACGTTTCCCCCGGTGCTCATGGATGTGCCCCAGATGCAGGAAGCGGCCAGACTTGGCGCTTTCGTTGAACTCGTCGGCGGCTCTCCCGCTGGTGCGGGGGCTCAGGCGAGGCTCGATCGTCTCGCAGCCACGATCCGGGAGGTCGGACCGGAATTCTGTATCCTTTCTTCGGACTTGGGTCAGCCGGGCAACCCGCTGCCGCCGGACGGTTTCGGCGCGCTTCTGATGGCACTGCGTGCCAGGGGATTGACCGAGCAGGAAATCGAGCAGATCTCGAAGCAGAACCCCGCACGGCTGCTCGGACTATGACGAGAAGTCTCGCGTCCTCACTCCAGACGTCCGGGAGCCGCTGCACTGGATAGGCGAGAGCGCCAGCCCTGCCGGGACCGACGCAGTCTCGCCATCCCTCCGAACCGTGGCTTTCCGCAGGAATCGCCACCTGGACAATGCCGTCGTTCGACACTGTCGCTATCTATGCCTTGCACTAGCGCGGAAAGGCGCGGAGCGGCAGCTCTGCCTCGGGGTCCAGCAGTGGCGTGCGCGCTACGTTCATGAACATCGACATGATCGTGTACTCGCCCTGCAGAAACGTCGCCTCCGCGATTCCCTTTTCGCCAAATCGTTCCAACATCCGCGTGTACGTGTGGTCGCTGACGCTGTGATTTCGCTGCAGTTCGATGCAGAAGTCGTAGAGGATCTCCTCGTCCTCGGCCAGATTGGGCGGACGCCGTCCCGCAGCGAGGGCGTTCACGATCTCGGGCCTCAATCCGGCCTTGATGGCGTTTGCCTCATGCAGGCTCCAAATCACCTGCTGGGTCCACTGGCGCGCCACCATGAGAATGGCAAAGCGGGTGAGCTTTTCTCCGAGGGCGCTCTGCGGAGTCTCCAGGACGCCGTGCACATAGGTCTGGAGCTCCAGGAACGGGACCAGCACTTCCGGTATGCGGAGATAACCCAACCAGAACCCGAACGGCTCACGCCTGCGCACCTTCATGAACTCGGCGACGGCCTCCTTCTGGGCCTCGGTCATCTGTTCGGACGGTATCGGCCCCAGACGCTCCTGGGCCGCGGCAGCTGGGCCGAGTAGGATTGCAAGACCAAGAACCGCTGCGACGCTTTTCCGTTTCATGTGACCTCCGCTCGCAAAGACGACCGACCGGCGTTCGATCCTTACGAGAACTCCGCGAAGCTCCGGTCGCGCCCGCGGGCAACGACGTATCCGGGTTCGGCCTTCACTGCGGGAACGGCGCCAGACGTCCACGGCTGGCCGACTCCGGGTACGCCATGTTCACGGCCAACGACAGATAGCTATACAGACCAACAGTGACAGCCGCTTGGACGACTCCCTCCTCGCCGAATTTCGCCAGCGCCCGGGCATAGGTCGCGTCGCTTACGCGTTGGTTTGCCAGCAGCTCGGTGCAGAAGTCGTAGATGATCTGCTCGTCTTCCGGTGCACCCGTGGGATAGCGGCCTTCCTCAATTGCTCTTATGGTCTCCCGGCTCAATCCGTCCTTGATTCCGTCCTCTTCGTGAGCGGTCCAGATGTCGTTGGTCCAGTGACGGCCCGTGATCAGGATGATGAAATGTACGATCTTCTGGCTGAGCCGCGGATTTGCATGCACCTGCTCGTGCAGCTGCCGCAGCGGCGTCATGACCTCCGGAAGATGCATGTACACTCTCCAAAGACTTGGTCCCCCACTCCGCCCTGGGTTGAGACCGTCCGGCCGCACCTTCTTGTACTCAGCCAGCGCCTGCTCGAGCGCCGGGGTGATCTTTTCCTCCGGGATGAATGGCAGGCGGCTCAGAGAGGTGGCCGGCGCGAACGGCGGCCGGACATGGCTGGGGGAGAGCGCCCGGATTTGATCGAGAATCGAGCTTACGCGCTGCTCGACAAGGATTTTTCCCAGCTCCGCAGACACCCAGGCGCGATCCTCTAGCGGAATCATCTCATCACGGAGCCACCGGCGATTCCTGTCCACGAAGAGCAACTCGGAGAAGTCCTCGACCGATTTCCGTCGCGCCGCCGGAATCGTGCGTGATGCCCACCGTCTGAGGTAGTCGCTATTGAACGTCATCCCTTGTCCCGGTCTCATCTCGTGCGCAGTTACGTAATAGACGCGAATGCCTTTGGGCGTCCACTCACGGCCGAAGCGGCGCGCGAGATCCTCCAGGCTCGTCTCGCCTGCCCTGGTGTCCTCGTCGGCGAGGATTACGACGTGTCGGAATCCGCCTGTGCCGACGGCCTCGCTCAGAGTGGTGGCGATGTGCTCGGCCCCGGGGGCGGGTCCCTGCACAATCGGCAGGACGAACGCGTTGGTGAGCTCCTCAGCCACGCGCTGTGCCACGTAGCGGGCGACCTCTACGTGATTCTCTACCGCGAGGGAGCTCCCGGCGGAGTAGATGAGTGTGGTCCTGCCGCCCGCGACCGCGGCCGCGGGCGCGCCGCCCGGGTAGTCCTCCAGCCACACCGATCGCGGCAATGTGGTGGCCTGCGCGGATAACCGCACGCCGGACACGGAAACGTTCTGCGGGGTGTGAAGGCACAGCGCAGCCATCACGATCAGGAAGACCGCGCACCTGGCGCTCGCCCCTCCCACGGCGCAGGCCCTGGCCGGTTGCTCAGTCATTGCGTCACCTCCCTCTCAAGGACGTCAGATAGCTCATCACATCGGCGAGCTCTTCCGCCGTGAGCGTGTCTTCGAACGACGGCATCGGCGACGTCTCGATGAACTCGTATTCGCGGAGATCGGACTTGATGAAGGAGCGCAACTGCTGGTTCCAGTCGAGCATCTGCACGCTGAAGGTGTCGAGATTGAGCAGGCGCCCTGTCGTGGTGATCCCGCGCCTGTCCACGACCCGGTAGAAGCGGTTCTGCCCGAGGACTTCCTCGTCGGGAGCGATGATCGAACGCTCGAGGTCGACGGCGCGCCGGAACTGTCCGATGTCGCTGAGGTCAGGGCCTACGCGCGACCCGACGCCGTTCACGCGGTGGCACTGCAGGCAGGCGCCCTTGCCCTCGAAGATCGCACGTCCGCGCGAGCGATCTCCGGCCGTTGAGTCAGTTCGTCTCGCGGCGGCGACCGATCGCAGATACACCACCACGCGCCGGGCCTGGTCCAGAGACATGGTGCTGGCGGGCATCGATGTGCCTGGAATGCCGTTCCGGATGATGCCGACGAGATCTTCGTCCGACAGTCGCCCGCGGAACTGGCCTCGTCCCAGATCGATTCCCGCAATCTGATCGCCGTCTGGCCCGTGGCAGGTCGCACACGCGCTTTGAAAGACGCGGCTGCCCTCCTCGACGTCCATCGCCGCCGCGATCTGGGTAGAAAAGGCAACGCGGGGGCTCAGCAGCAGGGCGGCTATCGCGAGTAACCACGCCCCGAGCCGAAGCATGTGGGAAGGCATCTCAACGAAGCCCGAACGCGAAGAGGGCGTTCCCTGCAGCAATCGTCACGTATTGCGTGCCGTTCACGGCGTAGCTCATCGGGCCGCTGTTGATCTGACCACCGAGGGCGGCCTTCCAGAGCAAAGCTCCCGTTCGCGCGTCCACGGCCAGGAAGTACCCTTCCTTGCCGCCCCCGAACACCAAGTCGGTTGCCGTCGTGAGCACCCCAGCCCACGTGATGTCGTTCATCTTGAAGTCCCAGCGCTTCTCCAGCGTCTTCGGGTCCAGCGCCAGGATCACTCCAAACCCTTCCTCCTCCCGCTTCCGATTCGGCGTCAACGACACTTGGCCCTGTGGCAGACCGCCGCTGCCGCTGACGCCCGGAATGCGCGGCGACTGGCCTTCGATGGCAATCATGGCCGTGTTTTCCCAGGCTGAGACGTAGAAGAGGCCGGTGCTTGGGCTGAACGACGGCGCGGCCCAGTTCGTGGCCCCGCGAAATGTGGGCATGATGAGCGCCCCTTCGCGCGTCGGCACCTTGCCCGGCACGCGCTGCGGGCGGCCGTCCTCGTCGAAACCGTCCATCCAGTTGACCTTCACGAACGGCTTGCCGAGCAGGAGCTCGCCGGTGAGGCGATCGAGCACGTAGGCGATGCCGTTGCGGTTTGCCCACAACATCACCTTGCGCTGACGGCCCTGCCACTCGATGTCGGCGAGCACGGGCACCTGGGTCGCGTCCCAGTCGACCTCGTCGTGCGGCGTGAACTGGTAGTACCATCTGAGCGTCCCGGTATCGGCGTCGAGCGCGACGACGCTGTCGCTGTACAGGTTGTCGCCGCGTCGCGTTCGGCCGTCCCACCCGGGTGCCGGGTTGCCCGTGCCGAAGTACACGAGGTTCGCCTCGGGATCGTACGCGCCGCTGTTCCAGACTCCGGCACCACCAGTCCTCCAGGAGTCCCCGGCCCACGTGTCGTTCCCCGGCTCCCCGGGGCCAGGAATCGTGTAGAAGCGCCACCGCTCCCGCCCGTCCTTCGCGTCGAAGGCGCTGATGAACCCACGGACGCCGAAATCGCCGCCGCCCATGCCAACGATCACCGTATCCTTGACGATGAGCGGCGCATGCGTGATGGCGTACTTCTCTGTGGACCTCGTGCCAAGCGGGGCGGCTTCGATGTTCCAGAGAATCGTTCCGGTTCGGGCGTCGATCGCGATGAGACGCGCGTCGATGGTGCCCATGTACAGTGTGTCGCCCAGAATCGCCAGGCCGCGACTGACGCGGCCGCAACACGGGCGCGCCTCAGGCGACGGGGTGTACTCCAGCGTCCAGAACGGACGGCCCGTCACGGCGTCGAGCGCCACCACCTGATAGGCGCCCTGGACCGGCGGACCCTGCAGCGTGTACAGGACACCGTCGACCACGAGCGCCGTCGCCTCGAACTTCTCGAGCGACCGCACCTGCCACACCCACTTCAGCTCGAGATCCGTCACGTTCGCGCGCGTGATCTCCGTCAGCCGCGAGTAGCGATGGTTGAAGACATCTCCGGAATACGACAGCCAGTTCTGCGGCTCGCGTTCGGCCTGCAGGATGCGCTCGAACGTCACCTGCTGCGCCGCTGGGAACGCGGTGGCGGCGGCCAGTGCAAGTACGATCGCGGCGACTCTAAACGCACCCAGATCCTGACTCATCGTCCACCGCCCTCTGTCTGGTGCTGTCGGTTGGCAGGACCCAACTGAGGCTGCCCCCGTTCAGAAGTCCACGATCACGCTCAGACGGAGCATCCGGGGATTCAAGATCGTCACGGCGTTCCCGAGCCGGGGTCCGAACGCGTTGATCTGCGTCACCACCGAACTGGTGTTCAGCACGTTGAACAGCGCCAATTCCGGGCGTACTCGTCCGCGGCCACTCTGGAACGCCCGTGACAGGTTGATGTCGAGTTGGTTCACGCGATCGTTGTACGCGCTCCCCGGTTCATTCAACCGGACGTTCACCGTCGTCTGCGTCAGGGTCGGTAAGATGGCCCGCGTGACCGAATAGTTGATGATCCGCTCACTGCCCGGCCGGCTCTGGAACATCCCGCCCAGCCGCAAGTCGTACGGCAGCTCCACGCTGCCCGATAGCTTGAACTGGGTGCGAAACGGGACGTCCTGCTCGGTTTCATCGCAGAACCGCAGCTGGTTGGGATCGGCGACCTCGCACTGGACCGACAGCGTCCGGCCTGTCGACGTGCCCCCAAGCAGCCGCGCGCGACCCAGACGCGCGTTCAGCGTCACGTCCACACCCCGCCACCAAGTGCGATTCGCCGACGAATTCGTGTCGTACAGGTCTTGCTGACCCAGCTTACCCGGTGCCAGATTGTACACGGGCAGCATTTCTCCGTTCCCTCGCGGATCGGCAATCATCACGAGCGTGTAATCGCTGACGGGATCGACGGCGAGGTTCCTGGTTTGCACATCGTTGTAGAAGCGCCGGTGGTGGTAGCTCACAGTAAGCCCAAGGCCGTTCAGAAGCTCGTGATCGATCGCCATGTCCCCGACGAGCTGATACGGCCGGCTCGTGTTCGGATCCGGATTGCGATTTGGCCGCACGCCGAAATTCAAGTTCGTCGAAGGCCCGATCTCGTTCTCCTGCGCGATGTTGTCACCGTTCAGGTCGTTCCACGTCCGCCGATCGATTGAGAGAATGCTTCCGCTGTACGTGGAAGCGAAGCCGGTCCCCGAGCCCTGCACGTAGAGCCCGATGTTACCTTTCACAGCGGTCTTGCCCTGACCGGTGAGATCGTACGCGGCGCCCAGCCGCGGCACCACGTTGTTCCAGTTCGGAAGATCCTTGACCTCTGGGAAGTGCCGCTCGGGCACGAATCGGCCAGCGGCCAGCGAGATCGCGGGCAGCGACGAGTTGAAATGGTCCCACCGGACGCCGCCGCTCAGCGTGAGCCGGTTTCGTGTCCACGTGTTCTGGACGTACACTCCTAGATCGGAGTTCACCTCGCCCCTGTTGTACATCGGCGTGTTCGCGATTTCCACGGCCACCGGAACGCCGTTGCTGTACAGCTGATTGAGGTCCCCGTTCACGCCTTCCCGGATGTCATCCAGCCAGCCATAGCGGTTCTGGACGCCGACCTTGAATGCGTGGGCCCCTGAGATGTACGAGAGTGACATGGTCCATACCTGCGACCGTGAGGGTCGCCTGTTCGGGCCTGCTCCCGCGCCGGTGGTCACGCGTGGTGCCACGGTCATCTTGTCGAGCACGATGTCGTAATGCGCAACATCGCCGTAACCAGTCCCTGGAGGACACAGGTCGTACGCCACGTGGCACGTTGCGAGAGCCACTTCTGGCTGGTAGGCGTACCTGACATCGTGTATCGTCCGGCTCATCCCCGCCTCGAAGAGCAATTGGGACGTCAGCGTTGACGTCCACTTGAGCTGAACAATCTTCTCGCCGGGTTGGTCCTGACGCATCACCGCCTCCGGAGACCTCGCCGACGAGAGCAGGATGTGGCCGGCCTTCTTCTGCGCGAGCGTGATCAGACCGGTCAACCGATCCCGTCGGGATGCCTGCCACGTGAGCCGGAGGGGATACGCATAGAGAGAGTTGTCGTTCACCGCCTGCGAGCCGTCGGCGTTGAACACATCGGCGACGTAGTTGTTGTACGTCCAGTGCCGCCCCGACCCGAAGAACCACAGGCGGTCCCGGAGAATGGGCCCGCTTAGGCTGAAGTTGACGTCGTATTGGTAGGCAAGTCGGGCCGGCGTCGTCATCCCGCGGTCCCGCAGCGCCGCAGTCACGTTGTCGCCTTGTAAGTTGCCGTTTGAATACAGGACTGATCCCTCGGCTGCGAACTGGTTGCCACCGTACTTCGGGATGCGATTGACGACCACGCCGGAGAGCTGGTGCTCGGCCGCCCCGCCCGAGACCTGCACCGCAACCTCCTGAGTCTGGTTCTCGTTGTCGTAGACGCACGCGCACTGGCCGTTGCCGAACATCCCGTCGACGATCATGCCGTCGATCATCGTCCTCGAATCGGCCGAAATCGAGCCGTGCACGAGCAGGCTGCCGCCGGTCCAGGTCGACGTGGAGCCGCCGACGTCGAAGATGTTTCCCGTCGACACGGCCGGCGTCATATTGGCATACTGCTGGAAGTTGCGACCCACCGGAATCGCCTGGATCAGGTCCTGCGGGATGACCTGCCGCACAGAGCTGGACTGGACGTCGACCACCGGGCTCGCGCCGCTGACGACGATGTTCTCGGTGACTTCGCCCAGGCGCATCTCCACGTTGATGGGGGCGGTAAAGTTTGCCTCCAACACGATGCCTTCACGGACAACGGTCGAGAATCCGGGCAGGGAGAACGACACGGAATAGGTTCCGGGCCGGAGATCCACGATTCGATACTGCCCGGCTTGATTGGTCACGCCTGTCCTGACCCTTTCGATAAGAGCCGGACTGCTGGCTTCAACGGTCACACCCGGGAGAACGGCGCCGGTCGGATCCGTCACGACCCCCGCCACTGCGCTCTGCGCCGCGGCGCCGCGGGCCAACAGCAGGAATGCGACGATAGCGAGCAACGATCGAAGAGTCCCTCTGCTCATGACTTCGCCTCCGTGTGAACGGCCCACACGACCGCTCTTACGATTCGAAAATGGGTCATAAATTACGGGATCCAGTCCTTTCGAGTCCTGAAAAGAGTAGGGAAAAACGCTGAAGAACCCCGAACGGCCATGAGGGCAGGGGCGGCGTGCTGATTCGTTGAGCAATCGATTCACTTCTCGATTCACCACGATTCGCGGGCCGTTGACAGATGTCCAAGGGTCCAGTAGATTCGCGACGACGCACGACCCTCGTTCGATAGGCTTCGATCGCGTGATGTGACCCGTCACCGGTGATTTTCGTTCGTGCGCAGTTGGTAGGAAGGCTCTGGATTGGACCGCTATGCGCCCGGAGCGGGAATTTTGTACTCGTTGTGAGTCCGCATAGCGGTCCGAGCCGCGCGGAGCGCGGCCAAGCCAATACTGCCAACCAAGGGCGAGGCTGGGTGGTTAACGGATATCAAGGGCGAGCCCTTGGTTGGTAGGAGGCGACATCGATGGGAGCAACGATCTCACGCCGCGCGTTGCTTCGTATAAGTTGCGGAACGGCGACATTGGGTGTCTCTGCCGTGGCGGCGGGACTTGCACCGGCGGGCGGGGCAGTACAAGCCAGCCGTCTGGCTGGGGCACAGACGTCAGGCAATTCGGTCGATTCGGCTGGGGACCTGTTCTATCGGGACGACTGGCTGGGTGAGCCGTGGCGCACGCCCGAGACCGTTCTGCTCATCCACGGCGTCTACGAATCGAGCATCGCGTGGTTCGGGTGGGTGCCACGACTGGCGCAGGAGTTCCGGGTGCTTCGTCCCGACCTGCCCGGATCCGGCGACTCCAGGATTCCTGCGGGCTTCGAATGGTCGCTCTCGAGCCTGACGGGTGTGCTGGCCCGTCTTCTGGACCGACTTGGCGTGAAATCCGCGCACGTTGTGGGCGCGAAGTTCGGCGGGTCGATTGCGATGCAGTTCGCGGCTGACTATCCTGATCGAACCCGCACGCTCGTGGTCGTAAGCGGTCCCGTCGCTCGACCGGAAATTTCCTCCAGGTCCGCCGCCCCTCAAGGCGACCGGCTCGGTTCGGGCGCCTCCAAAGAGCTGGTCGACTATTGGAACGCCATGGTGAATGCTGCGAATCGGGAAGCCGTTCGTGGTGCCGGCAGCGTGCTGTCGACGCTCGACCTCGACCCTGTTCTCCCCCGCATCGCCGCGCCGACTCTGGTGATCACGTCCGACCGCAGCCCGTTGCAGCCGGTGGAAACCGTGATGCGTTACCAGCGGAGGATCCCCAATTCGAGACTGCTGGTCTTGTCCAGCGACGCGTACCATGTCGCCGTCGCCAACGCGGATGAGTGTGTCGCCAGTGTTGTGGCGTTCATCCGGGAGGCAGGAACGGCTCGCCGACCCGAGTAGCCTCATCCGAAAGCCCCGTATTCACGCTGGAGTGGCGCACCGAAGCCGTCCGGCTGGCGTTGCGCTTCGACTTGCCCCCAGGGGTCTGTCAGCACATCGTGCTGACAATGCTCTTGACCGAACTTCCCCGACGATCTTTGTAGCATTCTGCCTGCCTGCTCAGGCGGACCTCGTGACGAAGACCAACAAAGCGCCCGAAGGAAGACTTACCGAAGCTCGACTCTCGTCCTTCGCGGTTGGCGGGGGGCACAGAGAGGCTCACGGGTCACGAGCGGAGCGCTACACCCTTTCCGTGTTCTTCAGACTTCTTCCGCTGATTCGTCAGGACTTCCGGACCGGTTCTCTGTTACTCAATGACGTTGAACCGCTGGTCGGATCGTCTATGTATTCTCATCCGTTGAGTCGGTCTAATCTATGGAGTCGGCCAACTCCAGAGGAGACGGGCGTTGTTGGATAAAAGCTACCGTCACACCATTGAATCAAGCCGCGAAGGGAGCCGACCGGAGTCCCAGACGCCGACCGCCCGGTGGCATGTTGAAAGCGAGAGGGCCGACAACAAACGCACTTGGCGGCGGAAGCATGCCTTGGTGCTGGCGGCGCTCGCGCCCGCGGTGATGACGGCGGCATCCGGCGGAGCACTCGTGAGCGCGCAGCAGCCGAATTCCTCTACGGCTCCGCTGCCTGCCCGAACGGTACTCGCATCCTACTGCGCCACCTGTCATAACACGACCCTTCGCACGGCAGGCCTCGCGTTTGACGCGCCCGACATGGCCGAGGTTGGCCTCCGCGCCGACGTGTGGGAGAGGGTTGTGCAGAAGCTGCGGATGGGGGCGATGCCTCCGCCTGGCCTCCCGCGGCCCGACACACCAACTGTCGATGCGTTCATCGCCTGGCTCGAAGACGAGCTGGACGGCTTCGCGATGCGGAATCTCAATCCTGGCCGGGCGGGCGGCGTTCACCGGCTCAACCGATCCGAATATCGAAACGCCGTGCGCGACCTGCTCGGCCTCGAGATCGAACTCGATTCGCTCCTCCCAGTTGACGAGACCGACAGGAACGGGTTTGACAACGTCGCGAACACGCTCACCGTATCTCCGATGCTGCTCGATCGCTATCTGGCGGCGGGCCGAAAGCTCAGTCGCCTCGCCCTCGGCATTCCTCCTCTGGGACCGGTTACCGACACGTACAAGGTCCCAGTGCTGCTCGACCAGAACGGGCCGGTGAGCGACCACCTTCCATTCGGCTCGCGCGGCGGATACGCGGTGCGGCATTACTTCCCGGTCGACGGCGAATACACGATCGGGATCCGTCTGCGACGTCAACTGTACGACTACATCGTCGGCCTCGGTTCGCCACACCAGCTCGAGGTGCAGATCGACGGCGAGCGTGTTCTGGCAGCAACGGTTGGAGGGGCGGACAACGGTACGCCCCCCCCGGCCAGCTTCGTCGGCGAGATCTTCGGGGATACAGTCTGGGAGCAGTACGCGTTGAACGCCGATGCGGGGCTGCAGGTTCGGTTTCGCGGGAAGGCCGGTCCACGGATTGTGGGCGTGTCCTTCGTCTCGCGCCAGGCTGAGACCGAGGACGGGGTGGTGCCGTCTAGAGGCCCGGGTCGGCAAGAAGAGCGGGACGAGATGCTCGAGGGGAACCCCTCCGTCGACAGCCTCTGGATCGAGGGGCCGCACTCCGTCGAGGGGCCGGGCGACACGCAGAGCCGCCGGACCATCCTGACGTGCGTGCCGACGGCGCCAGCCGAGGAAATGGCGTGCGCTCGGCGGATTCTGTCCTCGATTGCCCGCCGGGCGTACCGCAGGCCCGTCACCGAGCAAGAAGTCGCCGTGCTGTTGCGCTTCTTCGAGGATGGTCGAAACGGTGGAACCTTCGAATCGGGGCTTCAATTCGGCATCGAACGAATCCTGGTGGATCCCAATTTCTTTTTTCGCGTCGAACGGGATCCGGCCGACGTCGAGCCGGGAACGCCGTATCGCCTGACCGATCTCGAGCTCGCCTCGCGCTTGTCGTTCTTCCTGTGGAGCAGCGTACCGGATGACGAACTGCTCGATGTCGCCGTACGCGGGCGCTTGGCGGACCCGGCTGTGCTCGAACAGCAGGTCCGGCGGTTGTTAGTCTCCCCGCTGGCGCGGACGGCGCTCGTCGACGATTTCGTCGCGCAGTGGCTCCAGCTCCGCGCGCTCGGAGGCGCGGCACCTAGCGAGACGGAGTTTCCGGACTTCGACGAGAACCTGCGGGAGGCGTTTGACCAAGAGACGAAATTGTTCGTCGAGAGCACGCTCCGCGAAGATGCGAGCGTCGTCGAGCTGTTGCGCGCGAACTACACGTTCCTGAACGAGCGCCTGGCACGCCACTATCAGATCCCGAACGTCCGTGGCACACGCTTTCGCCGAGTCACGCTGGACGACGACCATCGCCCTGGCGGGCTGTTGGCTCATGGGAGCATCCTGACTGTTACCTCCTACCCAAATCGAACCTCGCCGGTGCTCAGGGGGAAGTGGCTGCTCGAGAACATCCTTGGCACGCCGCCGTCGCCGCCACCGCCAGACGTGCCAGGCCTGCCCGATCGCGGCGAGAGTGGACAACTCGTGTCGGTGCGGGAACGGCTGGAACAGCACCGGAAGAACCCGACGTGTGCCGCGTGCCATGCGCCAATGGATCCGTTGGGGTTTGCGCTCGAGAACTACGACGCGATCGGAGCCTGGCGCAGCACGGCGGAGGGTGGCCGCCCGGTAGACGCGAACGGCACGCTTCCAGATGGCACCGACGTGGAGGGGGTGAGCGGCCTTCGGGATCTGCTCCTGGCCCGTCAGGATCAGTTCGTCTCGACGCTGGCCGAAAAGCTGCTGTCCTACGCGATCGGCCGCGTACTCGATCATCACGACCAGCCCGTGGTTCGCCGGATCGTGCGTGAAGCCGCCCCGAGCGGCTACCGCTGGTCGTCGCTCATCCTGAGCGTCGTCAACAGTCCGCCGTTTCAGATGCGCATGTCACGGAGTGACACTCTGCCGGGCGAGTCACGGTCTCAGTGAACACGGATGGGTTTGAGATGTATACGGAGACTCCAGCCATGATCATCACTCGACGAGCGTTGCCGCGACGGACGTTCCTGCGCGGAATGGGAGCCAGCATCGCGCTTCCGCTGCTCGATGCGATGGTGCCGGCGCTTTCGGCGGCGACGTCGGCGGTCGCACGACCGGTGCCCCGGCTCGGCATCGTGTACGTTCCAAACGGCATCGCCATGGAGTACTGGACGCCGAGCGCCGCTGGGACCGATTTCGAGCTGACGCCCATCCTCACGCCGCTGGCCCCGGCGCGCGATCGACTGGTGATCGTCTCCGGACTCAACGGACAACGGAATTCACCCGCACAATCCTCGCATGCGGCCGCGTCGACGAGATTCCTGACGGGCGTGCCCGGACGACAGACGGCGGAAGGGATGGAGGCGGGCGCTTCGATCGACCAGTTGGTCGCACGGCGGGTCGGTGAGCACACGCCGCTCGCCTCGCTCGAGCTCGCCGTCGATGCGCGGGACATTAGCGGTTCGTGCGACGGCGCGAGCTGCGCGTTCCTGAATACGGTGTCGTGGAGCAGCGCGACGACGGCGCTCCCCACCGAGCACGACCCGCGGGTTGTGTTCGAACGAATGTTCGGCGACGCAGGCACCACCGATCCCGCCGTGCGGTTCGCGAACCTGCGCCGACATAGCAGCATTCTCGATTCGGTGACCGAGGCGGTCGTCGATCTCGCTCGAGGGCTGGGAACCGGTGACCGGACGAGAATCGACGAATACCTGACGGCAATACGTGATATCGAGCGGCGAATCCAGACCACCCAACAACGGGGAGCGACGCCCGTACCGCTCGTCGAGCAGCCCGCTGGCATCCCGGACGTCTTCGAAGACAAGATACGTTTGATGTTCGACCTGCAGCGGCTTGCCTATCAGGCGGATGTGACACGCGTCGTCACGTTCATGGTCGGCCGGGAGTTCAGCGGCCGTTCGTATCCCCAGATCGGCGTCCCCGAGGCGCACCATCCACTGTCGCACCATCAGGAGGACCCGGAGAAGATTGTGCAGCTCGCCAGAATCGACGCGTATCACATGTCGCTCTTCGCGGAATACATCGAGAAGCTGCGCGCGACGCCCGACGGGGAGGGATCGCTGCTGGACCACGTCCTCCTGCTGTATGGCTCCGGCATCAGCGACGGCAACCGCCACGATTCGGATAACCTGCCGCTCCTTCTCGTGGGCGGTACTGTGCAGGGTGGGCGCCACCTCGCGTTCAACGATGAACCGGCTGCTGGCCTGCTCGTTTCCATCCTCGACAAGATGGGTGTGCCGGTGGAGGCGTTCGCCAACAGCGACCGCCCCGTTGAGCCGCTCGCTGGGTTGTGAGATGGTCGTAGGTCATATATGGCAACTGTGTCGATGCGCACGCGTCAGCTGATCACCAGCCGCGCTAAATCCCGTTCACCCACGCACCGCGTGGTCGCCGTCTGTGTAATCGCGCTCTCCCTGTCCACCGCGCCGGCTGGAGCTGCAGCCGACGACCTCCTCCTCCTCGAGGCGGTCAAAGGGGGAGACACATCCGCGGTCCGGGCGCTGATCGGCCCGGCCGTCGACGTCAATCAGCGTGCCGGCGATGGGCAATCGGCGCTGCATTGGGCCGTGTACCACGAGAACCACGAAGCCGTCGATCTGCTGATCCGTGAGGGGGCGGACGTCGACAGCGCGAATACGCTCGGCATTACGCCGTTGTGGGTGGCCGCCAGTCAGGGACGCAGCGCCCTGGTCACACGGCTGCTGGCGGCCGGAGCCGACTCGAATCTTGCACCCGCGACCGGCGGCACGCCGTTGATGCTCGCATCGAGGGAGGGCGACTTGGCGTCGGTGAAGGCGCTCGTGAGTCACGGCGCCGACGTCAACGCGATCGAAGACGCCCACGGGCAAACAGCGATGATGTGGGCGGTTGCTCAACGTCACGCCAACATCGTGCGGCTCCTGCTGGAGGCGGGCGCCGATGTCCGCGCGCGCTCGAAGTCGTCTCGACGGGTGGTGCTGTTGTGCTGCCCTACTTGGCCGGGCGATCCCGAAGGCACGGTCGAAATCGACCAGGGCGGACTGACGCCCCTGCTGTTCGCCGCCCTCAACGGCGACGTCGCCTCGGCCCGGCTCCTGCTCGACGCGGGAGCCGACGTGAACGATACCGCCGCTGCAGGAACGACCGCCCTGGTCATGGCCGTGCACCGTGGGTTCGCTCCGCTTGCTGCGCTGCTGCTCGAACGCGGCGCCGATCCTGATGCGGCCGCCGGCGGGTACAACGCACTGCACAGCGCCGTGCTCCGTGGCGACCGAGAGACAGTCGACATGCTGCTCGCCAGTGAGGCGTCCCTCAATGTGCGACTGGTCACGGGGACGTTCCTCAAACGCGGCTCCAGAGACTTCGCGTTCGACAAGTTCCTCGTCGGCGCGACCCCGTTCCTGATAGCCGCACGATTGGGCGATCTCGGGCTGATGCGCCGACTGGCGGACGCCGGGGCCGATACGTCGTTACGGCTCGCGGACGGCCGGACGCCGCTGATGGCGGCTGCACAGGGCGAGACCACGGGTGCGCGTGTCCGAGGCGGGGCAACTGAGCCACGCCTGCTGGAGGCGGTAAAACTCCTGCTCGCGCTCGGCGCGGATGTGAATGCGGTCGACCGCGTCGGGAACACCGCGTTGCATCTGCTGGTGACGCGCAGGCCCGCGTTCGATGCCGTCATCCAGCTGTTGGCGGATCATGGAGCCGCCCTGGAGATCGCGAACCGCAACGGTGAAACACCGCTCGCTCTAGCGCTCGCACCTCCGGCCCCTCTCAGGGGTCAATCCACCACGGTGCAGACACTCCAGTGGCGGGCCGGTTACGCAGACTGGGTTGCGAACAACGGGCGAACGAGCACCACGGAGCTGCTGCGCCGGCTGGGTGCCACTCGCTGAGCGTCGTCGTACCGTCCGGATCGTGGGGGGCCGCAGGCGTTCGTAGCGGTTCTTGAGATGATGCAGGTGGTTCGCATCGTGCCGCTCGACGTACGGGGCTGCGAGGCGAGGACCTTCAGAGTCTCGACCAGGCGAGCCTGCGCGGATGCTGGGAGGGAGACACGCTGGTCGTGGAGAGCACGACTCTCGATTAGCGCCTTAATTGGCGACGCACCTCCGGCGCCCGAGGTGACCAAGCGCTTCACCATGCTCGATTCGGAGAGCACCACCGCACCGCCGTCTTCGAAAGGTGAACCATGATGAGAAACCGAGTATTCGTTGGGCTGGTTGTCGCAATCGCGATGATTCTCCTGCCCGAGACGAGCCTGTTCGCTCAGCGACCGGCTGTGTCAGCGGGGGGAACCGCGGTGACCACGGCCATTCCACGCACGCCCGACGGGAAGCCAGATATGCAGGGCAACTGGAGGAACGCCACCTATACCCCGCTCGAACGCCCCGTCGCGCTCAAGGACAAGGAGTTCTTCACACCGGAAGAGGCCGAGGCGTACGTGAAGAGCCGTCTGGACGGCTCCGGCGACCAGCCCTTCGACACGCATTACGAAAACGCGATTTGGATGCCCGAGCCGTGGCAGCGAGGGCTCGCCTCCTTGAGAACGTCGCTCATCGTCGAGCCGCGCGACGGCCGGATCCCGCCGCTCAGTGCGGAAGGCCGACGGCGAGCAGAAAGCAACTTCCGTCGCGACAGCGGCGGCGGCAACTTGCCGCTCGAATCGTCGCTCAAGTCGGCCCAAACGATGGATCTATCGGACCGGTGCATCTACTGGCTACACGAAGGGCCACCGATCCTGCCAACAGGCTACAACTCGAACCTCCGCATCGTGCAGGCTCCTCAGACGTTCGTCGTGATTCCGGAGATGATGCCCGTGGCTCGGGTCGTGCCCCTCGACGGACAGCTTCGACTTGGTTCGACGTTTAGGACTCTCCGTGGTGAGCCCCGAGGCTGGTGGGAAGGAGAAACGCTCGTCGTTGAGAGTACCAATTTCGACGAGAGACGCGATTGGCGAGGCGCATCCGACGCCTTGAAGGTGACCGAGCGCTTCACCATGCTCGATCCGGAAACCATCAACTACGAATTCACGATCGAGGATCCGAAGACTTGGGATGTACCGTGGAAGGGGCAGGTGCCGCTCAGGCGCATCAGCGAAGAGATCTTCGAATACGCCTGTCACGAAGGGAACTACGGTCTTGCGAACATCCTCCGCGGGCAGCGGAAGACGGAGCTGGAGGCGACTGGAGGCTCACAGTAGCTGACGGAACACATGGCAGTGCCGGCTGACTGTATGACGTCGTCCAGAATGGGTTCCGCACTTTGAGAAGGCTACGCCGAACTCGCCCGAACTCTCTACAGAACGCGTCGACCTCAGGGAAGGAGATCGCACCATGGACCGCGAAGTTCGTTCATCGTGCACGGACACGTTAAGGATCGCAGTGTTTGCGTGCATGATTGCCGCGACGATGATGATCGCGGTCGGGGCCATCAGCCAGGATGGACAGGTTCCCACGCCTCCGGTCTCGATTGTCGCAGCTCACGCGGGTGACTGGGCACCTCCACGAACGCCGTGGGGCGATCCCGATCTCCAGGGGGTGTATACGAGCAGCACGTACACGCCTCTGGAGCGGCCCGCGGAAGTCGCCGGGAAGGAGTTCTTCACCAGGGACGAAGCCGCAGCATACGCTCAGGCGCAACTTCAGGAGCTCCACGAGCAATCACGGGACAGCATTCACTACGACGATGCCATCTGGCAGAGTGAGGCTACGCCGCGGGGGTTGTCGAGCCTGCGGACGTCCTTGGTCGTCGATCCGCCAGATGGTCGAATTCCGCCATTGACGGTGGAGGCTCAACAGCGTGTGGCGGCCCACGCAGCGGCCCGACGGCGCAGCCCCGCGGATCGCCCGGAGAGTCGGCTCTTGAGTGAGCGGTGCATCGTATGGCGGCATGAGGGACCGCCGATGCTGGTGGCCGCCTATGCCAGCATGTATCAAATCGTCCAGTCCCCGGGGTATGTAGCGATCCTCCAGGAGATGACGCACAACGTCCGCGTGATCCCGCTCGACGGGCGGGTGCCGTTGTCGGGGGCTTTCCGGCAGTATGGCGGCGAGTCGCGCGGCCGGTGGGAAGGGAACACGCTCGTTGTCGAAGTGGCCAACTTCAATGACCAGGCGGACTTCAGGGGGGCTGCCAACATACGGAGCGAAGCGTTGCGCGTGGTCGAGCGGTTCACTCCTCTAGATGAAAACACGATTCTGTATGAGTTCACGGTCGACGATCCAAAGACATGGACCAGACCGTGGTCGGCGGAGTTCCCGCTCATGTCGACCGACGGCCCAGTACTCGAGTATGCATGCCACGAAGGGAATTACGGCCTTGCGAACATCCTCAGCGCCGCACGTGCCGACGAGGCGGCAGCAGCGGAGGCGGCGGCAGGCGCCAAGCAGATTGAGCGCAGCGAAGAGCGGTAATCGAAGTGGCGAAACCTGTCGAAGAAACTTCTCACAGAGTCATGTCCTATCCATCCACGATCCCCCTCATGACCGTTACTCTGGTGGTGGCCACCTTGCTGTCGACTTCAACGGCCGCCGCCGCATCATGTGAGAGCCTGGCTACGTTGAAGCTTGCGCATGGAAGGGTGACGATGGCGCAGCCGATTGCTGCCGGCGCGCTTACGGAGCCAGGAGGCCGGCAGGGAGGAGCGCAGATCACAGACCTGCCGCCGTTCTGTCGTGTCGTCGCAACTCTCACGCCCACCGCCGACTCGGACATTCAGATCGAGGTGTGGCTGCCGGCGTACGGGAAGTTCCAGGCTGTGGGCAACGGCGGATGGAACGGCAGTATCCCCACGAACGCGCTGGCCAACGAGCTGCGTCGCGGCTACGCGACCGCCGGCACCGACACCGGCCACCAGGGCGCAGGCGGACCGTGGATGCGACAGCCTGAGAAGCTCGTGGACTACGGTCATCGGGCTGTACACGAGATGGCCGTGGCCGCGAGAGCCATCATCACTGCCTTCTACGAGTCAGCACCGAAGCGGTCGTATTTCACGGGCTGCTCGGGTGGCGGACGCCAGGGGTTGAAGGCGGCGCAGGTTCACCCAGATGACTTCGACGGTATTGTCGCAGGAGCGCCGGCCCTGAACGCCACAGGACGCGCGGCCTTCTCTATCTCGGTAGCCCAGAACCTCCGCAAAGAGGAGGGGAGCTACATCCCGGCGGAAAAGTATCCTGCCATCCACGGAGCGGTGCTGCAGGCGTGCGATGCGCTCGACGGTGTGAAGGATGGCGTCATCGAGAATCCGCGCGCGTGCAGGTTTGATCCAAAGGTGCTCGCGTGCACGGCTGGCGACAGTCCGTCTTGTCTCACGCCTCCACAGGTCGAGGCGGCGAGAAAGATGTACGAGC
>CAZDLW010000060.1:22184-23911 GCA_964505975.1 uncultured Bifidobacteriaceae bacterium
TAAGTAGCGTACAGTACTACGAGGACGTGGTGAAGGCGATGGGCTCGCGAGCGAAGGATACCGCGCGCCTCTTCATGGTGCCGGGCATGAACCACTGTGGCGGCGGGCCCGGCGCGACGAGCTTCGACATGCTTGCGGTGCTCGAGCGCTGGGTCGAGCACGGCATCGCGCCGGAACAGATTCCGGCGTCGCGCATCGTCGACGGCAAGATCATCCGTACTCGGCCGCTGTGTCCGTATCCGCAGGTGGCGACCTACAACGGTGCTGGGAGCACCGGCGACGCTGCGAACTTTGTGTGTAAGTAGCGGTTGTCGAGAAGCCGCTTCCGTCCGACGATCCCATAAGGAGGGCCGTCTGACACTTTCCGAATTTCTCCCCATTTTCCACGAGTTCCTCAGGACTTCGACGGCTAGCTAGCTTAGTAAGCTAGACGTCGGGGAACTCCGCGGCATCGAAGTTGATATCTATCAGGAGCATGACTCGATGACGAACAGAGGAAGCGCAATGCGTAGAGCAGGCCCGCGCCTGGTTGGCTGCACTCGGCTTCGTTGTCTTGTGGCCCGTGCCGCTCGAAGCTCAGGGGAAAAGCCGGATCATTCAGACTAACGCCGCCGCCGACAACGTGCACCTGATCGATCCGGCGACCAACACGGTCGGCGTAAACGAGGGATCGAGGTGACCCACGGGCCGGGGCGTCTCCCAACGGTAGCTGAAGCATGTCAGACGGCGGCGATGTCCTCGCCCGTCATTGGCGGCCAAGCGCGTCTCCCCGCACGTCGACAACACACGCGCACACTGACGTTGCTCCGCTCGGCTGTCGCCGCCAAGCACATTCGCGACCTTTGGTCTTCAGCAGAATCTGTGGGTCGCTTCCGGCTCCGGTAGCTGACCGAGCGTATGGTACAGGGCGACTTCCAAGCAGCGGGTACGAACGAAACCCATCGCCTTTCGGGTGGTCAGTTTCGCTTTGTCGTTGAAGCCCTGGACGATGGCGGCGGAAATCTCGGCGCGCCCGACACCAGTTGAGGATCAGGGGGCGATGGCGGCGGAGCATCCGGGCGACCTTCTTCATCGGGTCGATCCCGAGCGCAGCACCGTCCGACACCTGTCGTCGAGGAACATGCCGACCCGATGTGATCGCGATACGCCCAGCACCGCTGGAAGTCCTCGCGCAGCAGCATGACGCGGACCGCCCGCAGGTTGTGGTGGAGGAGCTCGCGCACGCGGGCGCGCTGCGCGCGCGTCTGATTCGCTCGGCGTTTCAGCAGCACCCAGCGCGCCTTCGTGAGCAGCGGCTGTCGTCCGCGCTGGCGCAGCGAGCGAACCTCCGCGCGGCGGACCTGGTCAATCGCGTCGCTCATGTGCTTGGCGATGTGGAACCGATCGAGGATGTGGACCGCATGGCCGGCCTTCTTGGTCACGACCTTCAGATAGGGCTTCCACATATCGCTGCAGATGAACGTGAGCTCGGCGGTGCGCTCCTTGCCGAACCAACGGAAAAACCGCAGCAGCGTTTTGGCCCGCCGGTGCTGGCCGATCCACAGCAGGCGCTTGCCCGTTGCGTCGATCTGGGTAAGACGAGGGTGAGGAAATTACCGCCGTGCTGCCAATGGATCTCATCGATGCCGATCGCACGAATGCCGGTGAGATCCACGTTGGTCGCGGCCCCACGCGACCGCCATCTCCACCGACCGGAACACCTGGTCCCAGCGTGCGAAACACGCGCG
>CAZDLW010000061.1:0-23879 GCA_964505975.1 uncultured Bifidobacteriaceae bacterium
GCACCGGGGTGGTCGTCTCGCGCGCTGAGATGAAGCAACTGGAGCTGCATCGACACACGTTCCACGGTGACTGGAACTATGAACTTCGGCCGCGGCGAAGTTGACTACTCTAATTCGATCAAGTGCCTATGCGGCCCGGCGCGCGAATCTTGTACTCGTCTGTCGGCCCGCACAGCGGTCCTAGCCGCGCGGAGCGCGGCGAAGAGATACTGGCAACCAGCCAAGGGGCTCTGCGGGGATATCAAGGGGCAGAGCCCCTTGGCTGGCTACTCCTCTGGAGCGAGGCTCCGCTGGTGGCTGCTTCAGCGGCCCAATGTCCACTGACGACCGCGCTCTCGATCGTAGCGGGCAGGCCCGAGTCGATCCAGTCCCCTGCCAGAAACAGCCCCGGCACCGCCGTGACCGTCCGCGGCCGCGCCGGCTGTCCAGGAGCCACGGAGAAAGTGGCGTGCCTCTCCCGCACGACCACTGCTCGTCGCAGCACGGCACTCCTCGCGGCGGGCAGTGCTGTCGTCAACTCGGCGACCGCCAGGTCGATCAGTTCCTGATTCGGCCGCGCCACGATTGCATCCGCCCCGCTCGACACGAGCGAGAGATGCGATACTCCCCCTCCACATAACGAGCGCTTGTCGAACACCCACTGCCACCGCCGGCCGGGGAGGCCAATGAATGCGGCGCTGGCGACAGGCCTGTCGAACCAGAGGTTCACCGTGACGATGGGTGAGGCGGCAGTGCCGGCTGCCGCCTCGAGCGTCGGCATCAGCGCCGGCGGGGGGTCGATGAACACATCGGCCAGCGCATGCCATGCGACGGCGCATATGACCGGTGCCATGGGGAGCATCTCGCTCCGCACGGTCACGCGACACTGTTGCCCGTCGACACGCACCCGCGCCGGCGCAGCCACGCGGACCCTGCCGCCGCGCTGCTCGACGTACTCCCGCGACGGTATCGCGTAGACTTCGTCGAGCGGCTTGCGCGGCAGCCCCAGCACCGCGTCGCGGCGAGTCGAGCCGAACATCCGCCGGAGCACGGCGGCAAATGGCCCGGCCGCTGCAACATCGATTCGCTGGTTCAGGGCGGCCACCGCCAGAGGTTCCCAGAGCAGCTCGATCAGGCGCGGCGTCTGACCGAGCTCGATCAACCAATCGCGCACAGTCATGCGCTGCTCGTCAGCGTGTCCATCGTGTGGCCCGCGCGAGACCAACGCCCCCGAAAGAGCGGGCACGGGTCGCCCGCCCGGACGCATCCCGATGGCGCGCCGGATGCGAAGCACCGCCAGGCGGTCACGCCAGCCGAGAGCCCGCCACGCCATCACGCCAGCCACGAGGTGCAGCGGCGCAGGAAGGGCCGGGCACGCGAGGCGTGACGTCCGCCCGTCGCTATCGACGATGTCGACGGCAAGGTCCCGCTGGAGCTGCACGTCCGATTCCGTACCGATACGGCGAAGGTAGCGGAACGTCTCGTGGTAGCAGCCGATCAGCACGTGCTGACCGTTGTCGACCCGCTCTCCGCTGGCCGGATCGGCAAACGCCGTGGCACGACCACCGAGCGTGGGGCGCGCTTCGAGCACCAGCACGCGAGCGCCTCGCTCGGCCGCCGCCGTGGCGGCACTGAGCCCGGCGAAACCTCCGCCGATGACGATCAGGTCGGGCGAGAAGTCAGTGCCCATGTGGCGGATTCAGGACCTACACCGAAGCTCACTCGAGTTGCGACGGGGCGGGCTCCCGACGACAGCCGGGGCCGTCGCGCGGTAAAACGCATCCTCCACCCGCGGCAGGCGACGCTCCGGATGCGTTTTGCCCTACTGCTGTCGCGCGAGTCGTAGGTCGCCGTCCCGTCGCAACTCAAGTGAGCTCCGGGATTAGGCTCTCGGCGCACGCCAGGCGCCGTGGCGCTCGGAGCGATCCTGGCACGATCAGCGTTCTCGCGACGAGTCGAGCTCGTCCCCTCGGGCTGTCTTCACGCGAGCGTTCGACACGGGCAGCAGCGCTCGAGCCCAGATGTGCAGGGCGATGAGGGCGCGATACGGGCGCGGCACCCGAATCCGCCGGCTGAACACGTCGTAGCCGGACCGTTCGATCCGCCGGAGGATCGCGTAGTAGATCCCGCCCATGATCTCCGCCGCCACCAGACTGCGCTCGTCCACCGACGGCAAGGCCGCTGCCGCACGCCGATAGTATGCGCGCGCCCGATTGCATTCGAACTGCAACAGTTCGCGGACCTGTGGAGTAACCGTGCCCGTCCGGAAATCGTCCTCCCGTACGCCGAAACGGGCGAGATCTTCCATCGGCAGGTAGATGCGGCCGCGTCGCAGATCCGCAGCAACGTCGCGAACGATGTTGGTCAATTGCAGGGCCAGTCCCAGGTTGACGGCGTATTCGCGCGACGATGGATCTCGATAACCGAAGATCTCGAGGCAGATCAATCCTACTGACGAAGCCACACGGCGGCAGTACAGTGCCAGATCGTCGAACGTCGCGTACCGGGCATGATCCAGATCCATGGCCACGCCGTCGATCAGTTCTTCGAACTCCCGGCGCGGCAGCCCGAATTCGCCGACGTACGGCTGCAGGGCGATTCCCTGCGGCGTTGTTGCCGCTCCGCCGTAGACCAGCTCGAGCTCGGCGCGCCAGGCGGCTACCTGCGTCTGGGCGCGGCCACGCGCCTCGGTACTGAGACCGCCCTGCCACTCCGTCTCCGGGACGACCTCGTCAACCGCATCGTCCACGGCGCGGCAGAAGTCCCACACGGCGATGATGGCTCGCCGCCGGTGCGCTGGGAGCACCAGGAACGAATAGTAGAAGCTCGTGTCGCGACTCATGGGGCACCGCGGGCGTCACGCCAGACATGCCGCACTCTCACGGCCGGTGACCCGCCCAGGTCGTGAATTGCCACGCCAGCCAGGGCGCGTCGGCGATCCCCAGCGATGGGCGGCCTCGAACAACGTCGAACCCGGAGCGTTCGAGTCGTTCGAGGATACGAACGCCGCCCAGCCACGTAGCTCGAAGTTCGTAGCCCAGTCTGCCATGCACCGCATCGCACAAGGGGCGTCCGGCCTGGAAGAGACGACGCGTTCTCGTCACGGCGGCGGCGAGGGCTCTCTGCCACGCAGGTGTCACGCGCGCCCGCAGGAGGTCGTCTTCGGCCGCGCCCTGGGTGCGCCACTCCACCGCGGGCAGATAGAGGCGACCGCGGGCGAAGTCGATCATCAGATCCTGCCAGAAGTTCGTGAGCTGGAGCGCCGTGCAGATGGCGTCGGCACGAGCGTCGAGTCGGACGTCCCGGTAGCCGCCGATCCGCAGCACGAGCCTCCCCACGGGATTGGCAGAGCGCCGGCAGTAGTCCAGCAGCTCGTCCCATGTCTCGTAACGTGTCACGCTGACGTCCTGCCGAAACGCGCTCAACAGATCTTCGAAGAGCTCGACTGGCAATGCCTTGTCACGGATTGTGGCACCGAGCGCAAGGAAGATCTCGACCGTATTGGCCGGTTCGTCCGGAGCGGGCGGGGGGCCGGCCGTCGTGGACTCGACTGCCTGATGCAGCCGGCGCAGCCAGCCATCGAGCAGTCGATGACGGCAATCGGCGCTGAGCGTGCCCTCGTCGGCGAAATCGTCGGCGGCGCGCGCGAACGCGTAGACGGCAACGACATGATCGCGCATATCCCCAGGGATCAGCAGCGAGGCCACCGGGAAGTTCTCGTAGTGCCGTCGTGCGTCACGGGCACAGGACGCGTACGCGGCGGAGAGCGCCGCTACCACTCCGCCTCCGGCAGCCGTGCACGATGATTGGCGGCCCGCGCCATGACGAACAGCAGATCCGAGAGGCGGTTCAGGTACACGATCAGGACGGGCTCCACGGCGCCGGGGCCGAGGCCGACGACGCGCCGCTCGGCCCGCCGGCAGACAGTGCGTGCCACATGGAGAAACGCACCCGTCGGCGCCCCTCCGGGCAGGATGAACCTCCGCAAGGCCGGCAACTCCGACTCGAGACGGTCGATTGTCCACTCGAGCCGCTCGACATCCGACTCCACCACGGCCGTTTTCGTCGCGCGCGCGGCAATGCGCGACGAGGGATCGGCCAGCCGCGCGCCAATCGCGAACAGTTCTTTCTGTATCAGATCGATCGCATCCGCGAGATCCGGGTCGAGCCCCAGGGCGCGCACGACACCGAGACAGGCATTGAGCTCGTCGATCTCGCCGTAGGCGTCGACTCGTGCGTCGGCCTTCGACACACGCGAGTTGTCGAAGAGCGCCGTCTCACCGCTGTCGCCGGTCTTGGTATAGATCTTCACAACGTTCTCGATTGCCTTGATTATAGGGGGTCATGCCCACCGCCTCTCTGCCGGCGCCGCAGGTGCGACAGCGCTTTCGACGCCGTCTCCTGAACTGGTATCGCGAGCACGGGCGCGACTTGCCGTGGCGCCACACCGGCGACCCGTATCACATCCTCGTGTCGGAGGTGATGCTGCAGCAGACACAGGTGGACCGTGTGCTGCCCAAGTATCACGAATGGCTGCGGAAGTACCCTTCGTTGGAAGCGCTCGCGTCAGCCGACGAGCGCGACGTGACCAGCACCTGGCGGCCGCTCGGCTACAACATCAGACCTCTCCGGCTGCACGCGATCGCGCGCGAATCCGTGGCGCAGTACGGCGGACGACTCCCTTCGGATGAGAAAACCTTGCTGTCGTTCAAAGGCATCGGCGCCTACACCGCTGGTGCGATACGGAGCTTCGCGTTTCGTGAACGCGCGGCCATCCTCGACACCAATGTCGCACGTGTGCTGTTCCGCGTTTTCGTGGGCCGAGGTGACGTCAAGGCTCACTCCACACGGAAGCATTTGTGGGCGCTCTCCCAGGCGCTCGTGCCGCGACGGCACGTGTTCGACTTCAACCAGGCGCTCATGGACCTTGGCGCAACGGTGTGCGTGGTACGGCAACCGCGATGCGCGACCTGCCCGATGACCAGGATGTGCGGGTCCTATGCCAGGCTATCATCCGGGCGCCGCCGCTGACCGCAACCTGGTGCACGAGGCCTCCGAGCGCTTGCCGCACTCAACCAGTCGGGTCGTCGTCGTGGCCGCAGTCGTCGAGGATGACGGCCGTTACCTGGTGACGCGCCGTCCGGAGGGGGTCCACCTGGCCGGCATGTGGGAGTTTCCCGGTGGAAAGGCCAGCGGAACAGAGACGCATGCCGGCGCCCTGCGTCGCGAGATGCAGGAAGAGCTCGACGCCGACGTGGAAGTCCGTGAACTGATGTTCGCGACCAGGCATGACTACCACGACCGTACGGTTGTGTTGTACTTCTATCGCTGCCGACTGCTTGGATCGCCCCGGCCGCTCCTCGGACAGGACATGCGCTGGGTTTCCCGCGAGGAGCTGCGTTCTCTGCCCTTTCCCCCAGCCGATGCAGACCTCATCAGGCGTTTGACGACGGACGAGGCCTGATGGCGGGCTCATCGCTGGAACGCCCGGAAGTCGTCATTATGCCGACACGACAGCCGGCACACGCCCGGCGTCGCTCTGCACCTCGAGCGCGGTTCCAGGCTCCACGAAATCCCGATGCACGTACGCGAGGGCGACGACACCCGACCTCGGGGATTCCGCTGCGCTCGTAATCGACCCGATCACGCGCTCGCCAGAGACCACCTTGGCGCCACGATCCGGCTTTGGACCTGCGATCGTCAGCCCCACCAGCCTCCTGGCGACACGCCCACCACCACGGTGGAGCACGCGGATGATAATTTCCTGTCCGACATAGCAACCCTTGCTGAACGAAATCGCCCTGTGCTCGATGCCCGCCTCGAGCGGAATCGTGTCCTCCGTCATATCCACGCCGTACAGCGGATACCACGCCTCGATGCGCGCGGCCTCGATCGCGTCGGGGCCGACAGCCACGGCGCCGGCAGCCCGCAGGGCGGTCAGCAGCGCCTCCCGACTCGACGGAGGCAGATACACGCAGAATCCCGGCAGCCCAAGCTGATCAATGCGCGCAAGTACCACCGGCACCCCGTGGAATTCGCAGCGCGCATGCTGATAGTCCGTCCAACCGGCGAGTCCTCCGGGGAGCTCGAGCGTTCGTTCCAACACGGAGGCTGCCGCCGGTCCGTGCAGCCAGACGCTCGTCATCGACTCGGCCAGCAGCTCGAGGCGAACGTCTTCGGTGAAGATGAACTGGTCGAGCCGCTGCATCGTGGCCTCGGCCACTTCTGCGGGAACGTCCAGCAGAGTCATCTGCTCCGACTCGAGCACGTGCATGTCCGTGAGCATGCGGCCCTGCGGAGTCAGCCAGGCTGCGTAGCACCCCGATCCTGGCGCCAGCGCCTGGATGTCGTTCGTCAGCATGCCCTGCAGGTACGACCGGCGGTCGGCCCCGGCGAGGGCGATTTGAACACGGGGGGCCACGGCCCCGATGGCCGCACCCTGGTGGATGACCTGGTATTCACTCATGCTGCCATGAAGGTGGGGAGCGGAACTGATACGATCCCGGTTGATGTCCGTTCGCCATTGTATCTGGGCGCTGGCTCTGCTCATCGGCATGCCTGCCGCGGTGGCCGCGCAGCCCTACTCCGCCGTTCAGCGTGGGATCATCGACGAGATTCGCCCTATCGATCGACCATCGACGGGTCGCGGCTTCCCCAGCACGGCCAGCAGACAGGACAGCCAGACGGCTCAGCCCGAGCGCGTGCCTGACGCCACGAATTACACGGTCTTTCTGCGAGGTACGCCGGTCGGGCGCGAGGAAGTGAGCGTTCAGATGGACGCACGCGGAACGACCATCATCAGTCAGGGGCGCGTGGCGGGTCCGGTCAATTCCGTCATCCAGCGCGTGGAGCTTCGATACGGACCGGACCAGTCGCCGGAGTCCTTCGTCCTCGAGGGAACGGCCAACGGCGGTCCGATCTCGCTCGAGACCTCGTTTCGTGATGGCACCGCCGTTACGACCGGAGAGGGCGGAGGGAACGACATCTCCGCCACTCACACCGTGCCAACCGGCGTGCTCGTTCTGCCGAACGGCGTGTTCGGGGCGTATCAGGCCATCACGCACCGGCTCGGGGATGCACCAGCAGGTACCGAGTTCCAGGTGTACGTGGTGCCGACGGTCGTCATTGACGCCCGCCTGCGCTCGGTACAGACGCACCAGATGCAGACGGGGACGACGATCTTCGACGTGCGTCACTACGAGCTGGTCTTCGCAAACCCAGGCGGCGATCTGACGGTCCACCTCGCCGCCGAGGTGGACGGGTCGCTCATCCGCGTCAGCGTGCCTGCGCAAGGTGTCGATGTGGTTCGTGACGACGTGGCCGCCTCCACCGCCCGAACGCAGGTGTACTCGAATCCTGGCGACGAGCCGGTCGTCATCCCGGCCACCGGGTTCAACCTCGGAGCCACGCTCACGCGACCCTCAGCAGCCGCATCCCGTCCCCCCGCCGTCGTCCTCGTCGGAGGGGCGGGCGTCGACGACCGCGACGGGTTTGGTCTTGGCGTGCCGGTACTCGGCCAGCTCGCGGGCGCGTTGGCGGACGCCGGCTTTCTCGTCGTCCGCTACGACAAGCGGGGCTACGGTCAGAGCGGTGGCCGCTCTGAATCGGCGACGATCACCGACCATGCGGACGACGCACGGGCCGTTGTGAGGTGGTTGCGAAACCGCAGGGATGTCGATTCGAACCGCGTGGCGGTCATCGGTCATGCCGAGGGTGCCTGGATCGCCCTGCTCGCCACGTCGCGCGAGCGGCGAGTGGCCGCCGTGGCAGCCCTGGCCGGACCAGCCACGCCCGGCGCCGAATTCATCCTGGAACAGCAGCAGCGCATGTTGGATCAGTTGACGCTATCCACACCCGATCGCGAGAACCGCGTCGAGCTGCAGGAACGTATCCAAACGGCGGTGCTCACCGGCAAGGGATGGGAAGACCTGCCGGCCGAGCTCCGACAACAAGCGGATACCCCCTGGTTTCAAAGCCTTCTTCGCTTCGATCCGGCACGGGTCGTGGACGGCATCAGGCAGCCGCTCCTCATCGTCCACGGCGATGCCGATCAACAGGTGCGCGTGGAGCACGCCGACCGCCTTGCTGCGTTGGCGCGGCGCTCGAGAGCCGTCGAGGTCGTCATCGTGCGCGGCGTCGATCACCTACTCATTTCGGCGGACACCCGTGACGCTCGTGACGCCATGCCGACGGATCGTGACATCAGCGACGACGTGACGATGTCCATCGCCAGCTGGCTCGAGAAGACATTTTCCGCCATCCGGTGACCGCGTGGGCCAGGAGGGACCCCGACCGATCGACGTCCTTGCTGCTGATCCCCCCGCCGGCGCGTCGGGCGCATCGTGAACACGACGATGCTCGACCCTGTCGGGATCATCGGCAGTGGCGCCCTCGCCCGGGCCTTGGGCCGTGCGTTGTACCAGCGTGGGGCTCCGATCGTCGCGCTTGGCGCCCGCGATCCGCAACGGGCGGCCAGTGCCGCGGTGTTCATCGGCCCCACCGTTCGGGCTTTGGACATTGGACAGATGGCGACGTTCGCCTCGCACCTGATCGTCGCGGTGTTGGATGAGGCGATTGGACGCGTTGCCGGCGAGCTCGCCGCCGGCGGACTGCACGACGGCATCGTCGTGCACACGTGCGGGGCGCGCGGACCTGACGCGCTGGCACCGCTCGATTCCGCTGGCCTGGCGTGCGGCGTGCTCCATCCACTCCAGACAGTTCCCTCCACGGATCTGGGCGTCGAGCGCCTCCTCCACGTGACGTTCGGAGTTGGCGGGGACCCTTCTGCGGTCGAATGGGCAGAACAGATCGTCCGACTGCTCGATGGACAGGTGCTCCGTGTGTCCGCCGGCGGGTTTCCGACCTACCATGCGGCCGCCACCCTGGCCGGCAACAGCGTCGCCGCGTTTGTCGATGCCGCACTGCTTCTGATGGACCGCGCCGGGGTAGACGCACCCGCTGCTCTGGTGGCGCTCGCACCCCTCTGTCGCGCCAGCGTCGACAACGTGCTGACGATCGGACCAACGGCGGCGCTAACGGGCCCGATTGCACGCGGGGATGCCACGACGGTTCGAGCACACCTGGAGGCGCTGGCCAGCGCACCGGACGGACTCACGGAACTGTATTGCGCGGCGGGCCGGCGTCTCCTCGAACTGGCACGACGACGCGGCCTGGACGAGCAGGCTGCACGCCGAATCGAAGGGCTGCTGGATTCGGCGAGATCGGGCAGAGGCGCTTCCGACCCTGAGCCCGCCACGCCTCACTGCGAGCGAGCTCCGGAATAGAATCTGATTTGTGGAGAGGGTGATGCACGGTGGTCGCGTTCGGGTTCCTGATCTGAAGGACAAGAAGGCACGCGGGGAACGAATCGCGATGCTGACGGCCTACGATGCCACGATGGCCGCCCTGCTGGATCGTGCCGGCGTCGATGCGCTCCTCGTCGGGGACTCTCTCGGCATGGTCGTGCTGGGCCACGAGACCACGTTGCCCGTCACGCTGGACGTGATGATCCATCACACCCGAGCCGTTGCGCGCGGGGCCCGTCGTGCACTGGTCATAGCAGACATGCCATTCCTGACCTACCAGGTAAGCGTTCCGGACGCCATGCGCAATGCGGGCCGCCTGCTGCAGGAGGGGGGGGCTGCCGCCGTGAAGCTGGAGGGGGGGCGCCCCATCCTCGATGTGGTCGCGCGCCTGGTGGAAGTGGGCATCCCGGTCATGGGACACCTCGGTCTTCAGCCGCAGTCGGTCCACCAGGTGGGTGGCTATGGCAAACAGGCGACGCAACCACGCGAGGCGGCGACGCTTCTCGAGGACGCGGTCGCACTCGAGCAGGTCGGTGCGTTCGCCATCGTGCTCGAGCAGATTCCCGCCGTCCTGGCGCGCGAGGTGACCTCACGCCTTGGCATCCCGACCATCGGCATCGGGGCTGGCGCCGACTGCGACGGACAGATCCTCGTGAGCCACGACATGCTGGGGCTGTTCGATCGCTTCGTGCCACCGTTCGTGAAGCAGTACGCGCACCTCGCCGACACCATCACTTCCGCCACGCAGCAGTACATCGACGACGTGCGCAGCGGCCGCTATCCGCAGGTAGCGTCGAAGGCGACGACCGTGCCGACCGTCTGACATGCCATTGGACGTGATCGCGGCGATAACGCCGCTACGTGCCCGAACCGCGCACGAGCGGTGCGCGGGCCGTTCCATCGGGTTCGTTCCCACAATGGGCGCCCTCCACGCCGGACATGCGCGCCTCATCGAGCGGGCTCGCGAAGACTGTTCCTGCGTCGTCGTCAGCATCTTCGTGAACCCGTTGCAGTTCGATCGCCAGCACGACCTCGCGGCGTATCCACGCACGCTCGACACGGACGTCGAACTCTGCAGATCCCTCGGCGTCGATATGGTCTTCTCCCCATCCGATCGGGAGATGTATCCCGTCGCACCGGTGTGTGCCATCGACGTGGGCCGTCTGGCGAGTCACTTGTGTGGCCGGTTCCGACCTGGACATTTCCGGGGTGTGGCAACCGTCGTCATGAAGCTCTTCGAAGCGGTACAGCCGGATGTGGCGTACTTCGGCGAGAAGGATGCCCAGCAACTGGCGATCGTCCGGCGCCTCGTGACAGACTTCAGTGTCCCTGTCACCATTGTGGGGGTGGCCACGGTCAGGGAACCGGATGGGCTGGCGCTGAGCTCGCGAAATCGGCGGCTTGGCGCCGATGAACGCCAGATGGCCGTCGCGTTGTATCGCGCGCTTCAACGGGCCGAATCGAAGATGGCGGCCGGAGAAAGAGATGCCGCCCGCATCACCCGCGATGCCATGACGTTGATTCCGAACGATCCAAGGTTGCGGGTGGAGTACCTGGAAATCGTGGATCCGGATGAGATTCAGCCCGTCCCATTCGTCACCGAACCTGTGCTGGTGGCTGGCGCGCTCTGGGTTGGCGACACGCGGCTCATCGACAACATACGCTGCGCACCGCCTTCCGGAGGCGCGCGGCCGTGAGAGCCGGATCCCGGAGCACTCTATGAAGCTGCGCGTCATCTGCAAGTCGAAGATCCATCATGCGACGGTGACGGGCGCCGACCTGCACTACGTCGGGAGCATCGGCATCGACAAGGACCTGATGCGGCGCACCGATATCGCCCCCGGCGAGCAGGTGTCGGTGTGGAATGTCAACAACGGGCAGCGCATCGAGACGTACGCCATCGAGTTGCCGGAAGGGTCGGGCGAGATCGTCATCAACGGCGCCGCCGCCAGGCACTTCCACCCGGGGGACACGGTGATCATCGTCGCCTTCTGCCTGACCGACGAGCCCGTGGTGCCTCGAATGATTACCGTCGACGAGCGAAATGCGTTCGTCAGCGACCTGGTGGTGCAGGATGCGTCCCCGCCCTTCACCCGGGTATGAGATCTCGCCGACTATGAAAACGTACAGGATTGCGGTCATCCCAGGCGACGGCATCGGCAAGGAAGTCATCCCAGCCGGCATCGACGTGCTGAACGCGGCCGCCGCGCATGGCGGGTTCGGCATCGAGATCGCCCATTTGCCGTGGGGATGCGACTATTACCTCCAGACCGGCCGCATGATGGCGCCGGACGGCATCGAGCAGGTCCTGCAGTACGACGCCATCTATCTTGGTGCCGTCGGCGACCCGCGCGTACCCGATCACATCTCCGCACGGGAGCTGGTCCTCCCGTTCCGGCAGCGGCTCGGCCAGTACGTGAACCTGCGTCCCATGCGGCTGCTGCCGGGCATCGCCTCTCCGCTCGCGAACCGAGGCGCCGCAGATATCGACATGATCTGCGTCCGGGAGAACTCGGAAGGTGAGTACTGCGGCATCGGAGGCCGCCTGCATGCCGGGACACCGGACGAGCTGGCCGAGCAGAGCGCCGTGTTCACGCGCCGCGCCATCGAGCGCATCGCGCGCTACGCGTTTCGTCTTGCCGCGGCGCGGCCTCGCAAGCTCCTGGCCAGCGCGACCAAGTCCAACGCGCTGCACTACGTCATGGTCCTGTGGGACGAGGTGGTGGCCGACGTTGCGAAGGAGTTCCCGGGCGTCGAACTGCGGAAATATCACGTCGACGCATTGGCCGCCCGCATGGTCACCCACCCGCACACGCTCGACGTCATCGTCGCGTCGAATCTCTTCGGGGACATCCTCACCGACATCGGCTCGGCGATCTCCGGCAGCCTTGGCGTGGCACCAAGCGGCAACATCAACCCGGAGCGGACGAAGCCATCGATGTTCGAGCCGATTCATGGGTCGGCACCGGACATCGCGGGCAAGGGGATCGCGAACCCGATTGCGTCCATTTGGGCCGGCGCCATGATGCTGCACCATCTCGGCGAAACGATGGCGCACGATCGCATTCTGGCAGCCATCGAGCGCGTGCTCGCCGACGAGCGCGTCAAGACACCCGATCTCGGCGGCAACGCAACCACAGCGGAGATGACACAGGCCGTCGTAACGTCGATGACCGCCGCACAACCGGCGTAGCCGGTCCGGAGTGAGGAGCCGGCCGGATGCCCACGCCCTTTCCCACCGTGTCGGGCAGCATCACGGCACGTTTGTGCGCCTTCGTCGTTGAGCGCTTTCCCTTCGCGCTGCCACTCGTGCGCCAGGCCATCGAGCGCGTGGGGACGACCGGCACGTTGGACTCTGCGCCGGGGGCCGCCCCCAATACTCGTGAGCCCTCCGCAATCGAAGCACTCCGGGCGGCCTTCCGCCAGAAGCTGACCCAGGCCCTTGCCAGGCACGACGCATTCGGCCTCCCGGACGAGACTACCCCCGGCGTCAGCGCGACCGAACGCTTCGAGGCGGCCCGACGGGAGCTGATCGAAGCGTGCGACGGCTTCCTCGCACGCGAATCGATTGCCGCGTCGCTCACCGCCGAAGAGCGCCTCGAGATCCTGCGCGGTATGGTGCTGACTCGTGCGGTGGATACGCGACTGAAACAGTTCTTCACCGGCTCGGAAGTTCGCTACCGCAACACGCCCTTTCAGGGAAAGGGCTTCCGGTCGCTCGGGCAGGAGGCTATCTACGCAGCCGCGATTCGCTTGCGGCGCGGCCGGCAGCATTGGGACCCGTCGGGGAGTTGGCGCGGCGACATTGTCGGGCCGATCATCCGGGACGTCGGCGTCGCGCTGGCCATGCGTCCGGAGCCAGCCACCGTGCGCATGATCCTGAATGCGCAGATGGGCAAGGACGGACCGCCGATGTGGGGCAAAGATCTTCACATTGGCGATCCGGACTGGGGCATCCTCCCCGCAGCAGCTCCTCTTGCCATCAGTACGCTGTCGGCGGCTGGAATGGCGCTGGCATTCGCGCGGGAAGGTCTCGGCCGTGTGGCCCTTTCGTTCATTGGCGAGGGAGGGTCCTCGCTGGGCGAGTGGCACGAGGCGGTAAATCTCTGTGCGGCGAGACGCCTGCCGGCCGTCTTCTGCGTCCAGCACAACCAGACCGCGCTCTCCACGCCGGTCGCGGATCAGTCGGCCGTGCGTGTGTTCGCGGACAAGGCCAGCGGCTACGGCATTCCCGGCATCACGATTGACGGAACGGCCCCGGAGGCGATCGCAGCGGCCTTCGCATGGGCCGCCGATCGGGCGCGGGCTGGAATGGGGCCCACGCTCATCGAGCTCGTGTGCATGCGGATGTGCGGCCACGCGCATCACGACGACATGCTGTACCTCGGCAAGGAGTCTCCGGCCTCGTGGGAGTACCCTGCGCTCGCGAAGCGCGGCGGGTATGTCGATCGCGAGCGCTACGCCTACTGGTCCGGCAAGGATCCTATCGCGACCTACGCGGCCAGGCTGACAGCCGATGGCCTGATCGACGCGCGCGACTTCGACCGCATGAAGCGCGACGCGGTATCGCTGGTCGAGACGGAGGCGCGCGCCGTAATCGACGCACCATGGCCGGAGCCAGAGTCGGCGGCGACCGGAGTCTTTGCCATGGAGCCGCCCCGTGTGCGGATCGAGCCGCTCGATCCTGCCGTCCGTCTATGTGTCGGCCTGAGCCCTCCGCTACCCGACAGTGAACCGGGTCAGCCGTACGACGCGGACGGGCACACCTTCCTCGAAGCGGTGGCGATGGGAGTGGCCGACGCCCTTCGCGCGGATCCGCGGGCGTTCGTGTACGGGCAGGATGTAGGCCGGCCGTATGGCAACGCGTTCCTGATGCTCCGTCCGCTGCTGGAGGAGTTCGGCGATCGAATCGTCAACTCGCCGCTGGCCGAAGGCGCGGTGCTGGGGGTCTGCGTCGGGTCCGCGCTGGCGGGGATGCGTCCGATTGGCGAGATGCAGTTCAACGACTTCGTCGCCACCGGGTTCAACCAGCTCGTCAACAACGCCGCCAAGATACGGTACCGGTGGGGTGGGTCGGTGCCGATGGTCGTTCGCATGCCCTGGGGCGGCCGGCGCCACGCGGGCCCGTATCACTCGCAGAACACGGAAGCGTGGTTCTATCGAACACCGGGCCTCAAGATCGTCGCCCCGTCCACGCCCTCCGATGCCCGGGCCTTGATGGCGGGCGCAGTCGCCGACCCGGATCCGGTGCTGTACTACGAGCACATCGCACTCTACCGCGACCCACGCATCAAGCAGCGGCTCGCCGCGGACGCACCGGCCCCTCTCCCTCTGGGGACGGCCGCTCTTCGAAGGGCCGGCGACGATGTCGCCCTGGTCTCCTACGGTGCGTATGTCCACGTCGCGATGCGTGCCGCCGAGGCGCTCGCCGCCGACGGAATCGAAGCGAGCGTGCTGGACCTGCGCACGCTCGTTCCGCTCGACAAGGAGATGCTCCTCACGGTCGCACGGCACTGCAGCCGCGTGCTCATCGTTCACGAGGATTCACGCACCGGCGGCATCGGCGAGAGTCTGGCTGCTATCGTCCAAGAAGAAGCGTTCGAGTCGCTCGACGCGCCCGTGCGCGTCCTCGGCGCGCTCGATACGCCGGTGCCCTACTCGCCGCCGCTCGAGGAGTATTTCCTGCCCTCCGAGCACGACGTGGAGCGGGCGGCGCGGCTGCTCGTGGCGTACTGAGTGCGGGGGAGCCCTCCGCTCGATGCCTGCCGTTCAGCCGCGAGCCACGCGGGAACGCGGCTTCGATTTGGCTCTCCGCTTCGCGCGGCTCGTCGGCTGATAGGGGTTGGCCAGCTTCCCTCGCGACCGTCGGACCTTCGTGTCCGCGACTCTGATCAGTGCTCGAAGGACCTCGTTCACCGCCTGGCCGTCGGGGAAGGCCTCCGTAACGTCTTGGTCAAGCAGTACCAGTGTTGTCCCGGCTGTTGCCCGCTCATAGTACTTGCCGCGAACACCTCCGGTCAGTTTCGAGAAGTCGTACTCCGGCCGCAGTTCGTCAGGATCGCTTGCGACTACGTTCTTGGTAGGCATGATGTTCACGGCGCGTCGCCTGGCGCGCACTGATGAGGGATCCGGTCCGCGCCGGAGTCCGCGTGAGCGACAACCACCACCCGTTGTTTCGATGTCGCCCCAATGGTCACGAATCGCCGCTCGTCAACCGAATTGGCCTGGATCATCGAAGGTCTCGGCGAGTGGATCCAGGAAGACCGTCCTCGCCTCGTCGAACGATGCGCCGTGTTTCCGTTCGTTCGCGGCGGCCTTCGAGGGGTCCCATTCGTAGATCACTCACCGAGTGTACCCGCCTGCGGATCCCGCCGGATGTTCTTCAGTTCCTTGGCAGATCTCAATCCATGTTCTGTCTGTCGCTCGGGTGTATCCTAGTGTCCTGTCCCGCGTAAGAGTTGCCAATGATCCGGAGCGCGGCGCCCGGATGGCAAGGCGCGACGACCGAGCATATTGGGCATATGTAAGGGAGGAGCAACGCCGCCAGCCGGGATGCCCCGCCCGGAGCATTGGCAAGTTTTACGCGGGACAGGACACTAGCCTTCATGAACCTGCAGTTCACTGCCGTCTTTCGCCAAGTGCCCGAAGGTTACATCGGTTTCGTTGAAGAGTTGCCCGGTGCCAACACCCAGGGCGCAACGCGTGAGGAAACGCGCGCAAACCTCCAAGAGGCGGTGGCCATGGTGCTGGAAGTCAACCGCGAGCTGGCGCAGCAGGCGACCGGCAAGGGCCCCGTGATCCGTGAGCCGCTGAAGGTCAGCGCGTGAAACGGCGCGCCCTGGTGCGCCACCTTGAATGGCATAGCTGTCGGTTGCTCCGCGAAGGCGGCAACCACTCGATCTTCGTCAGCCCGCTGGCCGTACCTCGACGGTTCCGCGTCATACCGAAGTCAACGACGACCTCGCCAAGAAGATCTGCAGCAGGATCAGCGCACCGTTGAGCACGGCGGCATGAAACTCAGGCTCGCGCCACTTCGGTCCGATGTGCCGCCTGAGGATGTCTCGGATCATCGGAGACGCGTACCGGACCGTACGTCGACGGGCGGGCGCCGTATCAGGCCGATGCCGGTGACCAGCACGGACGCCGCCATGCTCGCGGCGCCGAGATAGACCAGCCAGCGGAACCCGGGCGCGAAGGCGAGCCCGAAGAAGCCGCCCGAGATGGCGATGGCACCGAACGGCGCGGCGAGGCGTGCCAGCCACCGGAGCCCACGGTCGAGCGTCGCCGCATCGACGAGCACCTGCAGCACGAGGCTGAGGATCACCCACACGCCGGCATGTGCATGGCCGGCGCGGAAGAGCGCCCACTGCGTGTCGGTCAGCTCCAGGTCGCCCGGCCGGATCCCCGCGCCGCCGCCGCTCAGGATCCCGAGCAGCGTCAGGCCGCCGTACATGATGGTCGGTATCGTCAGGAGGATGACGCCCGATACCAGTCTGGCTTCCCGCGAGAGGTGCATGGCCGCGACCGATGTATATCCTATGTGCGAAAAGGAGATAAGCGAAAGGCGGAAGCTCATGGGAGAAGGCAGGACGGCGCGACAGGGGCGATGCTGGCGAGGGCTGGTGCTCGTGACGCTCTCGAACGTCACGGGGTTGTCGCAACACGGCGCTCGCGCCCGGAGGGGCCGCCGCCTCCCCCGGGGCAGCGAGACGCGGCAACCCAGCCTCCCACCTTCAGCCTTGCCGCAGCCGAACCGTTCGATGCGGCCCACATTCCTGTAGGCTGGCAGGTGCCCGCGTTCGAGGCGTCCCTCGTCGACCATCGGCTCGGGCGCGTCGTCATGGCGCGCGGCGCGACCAATCAGAAGGGGCCGCAGCGCGCGTTCCTCAACGCGGGCGTTCTTCGAGGGTCACTCCCTTCTTGACCGCCTCCGGCTGGACGACCACGACAGCCGCGTCAATCGCCGCACCAAGACGCCCCAACGCACCCGTCACGACAAAACGCCCGGCCTCGAGTCGCGACTCGTCGAGCACGTCCTGAGGACGGCAAATCCGCGCAGGGGTCCGCCCGGTTCCTTTAACGCAGTGACCGTCACCCGACCCAGAACGTCGATCCGTTGCTGCGGACGCGATGGCCCTCAGCGGTGAACTCACCACTCGCGGCCGCGATCTGGAGATGTGACTCGGCGGTGCCGTCCTCGGCGCCACCGTCCGGGTAGAGGAGTCGAAGGTGCGCACCTTCGGCCTCGTCCTTCGTCCACCACTTCAAGAACGGTGCGCGTCCTCCCCTACCGGCGGCCCCGGCCCCTGTAAAAGTATCCGCCGCCGCCGAGGAGGAGGATCACGACGAGAATGATGAGGAGCGTGTTAGTGTCCATGTCCCAAATACTGGCATGAGGCCGCCGATACCGTCTGTGCAGTTATGAACACCCCGCGTGATCCGTGAAGGCCGAGTCGGCGATGGCGGTGCATGCCACGACGCGGCTGGTCGAATCAGTCACTACTCGCGGCGCGGGCGAAGGGCACGAGCGGAGAGCGAGTTCCGGCATGTGGAGCCGGGAGGCCGATGCCCGGGACGGCCGCGCGGCGTCAGGGCGAGATCTCCTGACGTCTATCCGTGCGAGTCTTGGATTTCTCGAGCGACCTCCCGCGCCGCTGCAGTCAGCGCCGCGAAGTCACCTCCGCCCTGGATGACGACGTGGAACTCATTTGCGCGTCGAGGTCGCTGACGCTGGTCCGCGTCGAGCTGCGCCGCACCTGACGGTCCAGTACACTTGTGATGTACGCACTGCGCTGACCTGTCCGCTTGCGCTGCTGGTTGCCGCGATCGCCTCTCCGGCGCACGCCGACGACTGGGCGCAGTTCCGCGGCCCGACAGGACAGGGTCACTCCACTGAAGTGGGGTTGCCCCTCGAGTGGGGTGCATCCCGGAACATCGTCTGGAAGACCCCCGTGGCGGGATCCGGATGGTCGTCGCCGTGAGGGCGGCTAGTCGCCCTTCGGGCGGACACCCCACGTCGCATAATCGGTGTTCCGTTAATTAATATTCGCGGGAGAGGGCCAAGACGACTCGATTGGGGGCGAATACGGCGTTCATCGTTTTTATCGTCCTGGACGCGCGCGCCTCCGGCGACCGAGTTCATCCAGCGGGAACACGACGAAGGACAGCCGGCGACCGAGCGCACCGAGCTGCGGGTGGCGTATGACGACGCAGCGTTGTATGCCGGCGTGCGTCTGCACGATCGCGAACCGTCCAGGATCGCGCGCCAGCTCTCACGGCGCGATCAGGATGCCGAGTCGGACTGGTTCGCGCTCCTGCTCGATCCGCACCACGACCACCTCACGGGTGCCATCTTTCGCGTCAGCGCCGCCGGCGTGCAGGGCGACGCCATCATCTACAACGACACGACCGACGACGAGTCCTGGGATGGCGTCTGGACGTCAGCCGTCACCGTCGACGAGGGCGGGTGGACGGTCGAGATGCGCATTCCGTTCTCACAGCTCCGGTTTCCCGCCGCCGCACGGCATACGTTCGGCGTGAACGGCATGCGTCAGATCCATCGGCGGAACGAGCGGGCGTGGCTCGTCCACGTGCCGAAGACCGAGAGCGGCCTCGCCTCGCGCATCGTCGGCCGCACTGAACGACTACCGCCTGACAGGCGGTAGTCTCCGTGCGCTCCTCCACCCCACCGCGATGGAGAACGCGCGGGGGCCCGACTGACAGTCGCCGCGCGCGTCGAGGCGCCGCCGGACGCGGTCGTCGTTCATAGGCTGTTCGGTCATGCCGTCCAATCGCCGACAGGCTTCCTCATCGCCACCTCGGACAGCATGGTGAACCTGTCGCTCTGGAACAGATCGGTCGGCTCTTCCGATTCCACGTGGAAACCCAGGTGCTCGAAGATCTCCACGTTGCCGGTCTCGCGCACGGTGTATAGCGTAAGCGCCTTGCACCCGCGGTTCCGAGCCACCGCCTCGAGGTGATTCGTCAACGCCCTGGCAACGCCACGCCGCCGATACGAGGGATGAACCCCGAGGCCGCTCACGCAGAGCGACTCGGCAACAACGGAGTACTGCACGGTTCCCACAACGCGTCCGTCGAGAACGGCGACCACCCGAGCCAACCTCGGGGCCGTAGCCGTGCGCTGCTGCACCGCCGCCTCCGTCGGTCGGTACACCGCACGAAGCGGTGCAGCCGCCAGCCCGTCTACCTGCGCAATCTCGACCTCGTCCTGCGGGCCAGCGTCACGCACGGTGAACGCAGTCGTCGATACCATGCTGCCTCTATCCGGGAGCGCGCCGTTGCGAATGAGCCGCGGCGCGCCAGCGTCAGACTTGGGCCGTCGCGTCGCGTTCGCGCGCCCGCCGCGGTACCGATGCGGCGCCGCAGACGCCGCCCAGACGCCCTCGCTCGGCCAATAGTATCCGGAGACCAGGATCGATGAGCCGGCCGCTCGACAGCCGCAGGGCCAGCGGATTCGACACGGGCCGGGACGACGCTATCGTAGACGCAGAGCCACCCGTCCATAATGAATTCACAGCCGTGTTCGAGCGCGATGGCGAGTGGGTCATTGCCTACTGCCCGGAAATTCCCGGCGCCAACGGGCGAGGGTCGGCGGTCAGCCGCGAGCTGCGCGGGTACGCTTTGGTGGTTCAGCAGCGCGTTTCGTCACCGTCTTGCTGTACGGCACGCCGGCCGTTCGAGATGCCCTCCACTCTCGAGCGACCCGATCGGCGAGAAACACTTTGAGCAGCGACTGATACGGCACGTCCTGCCTGTTCGCAAGGGCCTTCAGGTCCGCCAGGAGACCGGCCGGGAGTCGAAGGGAGATCGTCTCCGTGGACGGCTTCAGGTTGGGAAAGCGTGCGGGTCGGGCCGTCGACCAGTCGACATAGGCCGTCGTGTCGTGCGTTTCCCAGAACCGTCGCTCGTCCGCCTCACTCTTGAACGTCGGGAGAGGCTTCGGGCTGCGCTTGGACTTGGCCATAGACCCTCCGCTCCGGCCTGCTCATCGCGCGCGCCGAGATGACGCGCACCTTGGTACCGCGAATGGTGAACACCACCGTCAGGAGCCGTCCCGCATCGGTCTGGCCGAGGGCGATATAGCGCGGTTCGGCCGCCCCGTGCTTCTGACTGGCGTTTACGACCAGCGGGGTGTTGAGCAGCGCCTGCTCGGCCTCGGCCTGCTGGACTTCGTGACGGAGCCAGTTCTTTGCCGAGTTGCTCTCGTCCCATTCGAAGCCGTCGAGCCCGGCCAGCACATCGTCGAGCTCACCCATTGACGATGTATATGACTATACCATACCGCCCGGAACTCGAGAGCAGTGAGCGTCGCGACCGGTCCGTCCCCATGAGAGGCGCTTCCCGCGATCCGATCGGGCAGACGCAGGAGCGGCCGACGCCAGAACGCGAGAGGTCGCCGGTGACCGGCTGCCTCGGACTGCGCGCCGGCAGGTGCGCTGCTGCTTCTCACAGGCCGAGCTTTCGACGCGCCTTCAGACTCTCGCTGTGCACCGCTCCCTCTCGTTGTCGACGGGGACTCGTGCAAACCCGTCGCAGATCGCGTGCGCACCGTCGTATAGAATCGAGTCTCTGACACCCTCGTGACCACACAACACGCAGATCTCGTGGCGCGGCTGATGGCGCATCGGACACTCGGCGCGGCGCCGGTCGAGGAACTGGAATGGCTGGCGCAGCATGGGCGTTTGAGGACGCTGGATCGCGGCATTGTGCTGACGCCGAAGACGGGGCCGGTTACGGGGCTTTTCGTCGTGCTCTCGGGGCACCTGACCATTCATGTGAACCGTGGGGCCGGGCCCCGCAAGGTGATGGAGTGGCATGGCGGTGACGTCACGGGAGTGCTTCCGTATTCCAGGCTGGTCGCGCCCCCGGCCGATGTCGTGGCGCAGGAGCCGACCGAGATCCTCGCGCTCGATCGCGAGCGGATTCGGGACTTGATTCAGTCGTGCCACGAGATCACGTCGATTCTCGTGCACGCCATGCTGGACCGCGTGCGTCAGTTCAAGTCGAGCGAGGTCCACGACGAGAAGATGATCTCGCTCGGCAAGCTCGCCGCCGGCCTCGCGCACGAACTGAACAATCCCGCCTCCGCCGTGGCCCGCAACGCCAGAGAGCTCCATTCGGCCATGTCGGATCTCGAGACGGCGTCGCGCGACCTCGGAGCCTCGGGCATCACACACGCACAGATTGCCGCGCTCGACGCGCTGCGCGAAACGTGTCTGACGGCGTCGGCCGGCACGACACGGTCGGCAATCGAGCGGAGCGATCGTGAGGAGGCGCTCGACGCCTGGCTCGATGCGCACGGCATCGATACCACAATGGCGGGCCCGCTCGCCGACGCCGGCATCGGCTCCGACGACCTCGATGGGCTCAGCGCAGTTCTGGCCGATGATCAGTTGCCGACCGCCGTCCGGTGGATAGCCGCCCGTTGCCGGACTCACTTGCTCGCAGCCGAGACCGAGGCGGCGGCATCGCGCGTACACACGCTCGTGGCGGCCGTCAAGGGATTCACGTACATGGACCAGGCCGCAGCACCAATGCCGGTGGATGTCGCCCGCGGCCTCGCCGATACGACGGCGATCCTGGCATCGAAGGCACGCGCCCGATCGGCAGACCTCGTGCTCGACGTGCAGCCAGACCTCCCCTGCGTCTACGCCATCGGCGGGGAGCTGAATCAGGTCTGGGCCAACCTGATCGAAAACGCGCTCGATGCCATTCCGCCGTCCGGACAGGTGACGGTCAGCGCCAGGCGTGAGCGAGACGAGGTGGTGGTCCGGGTCATCGACAACGGCCCTGGAATCCCGCCCGAGATCCAGACGCGCATCTTCGATCCGTTCTTCACGACCAAGCCGGTTGGCGCCGGCACGGGTCTCGGGCTCGACATCGTCCAGCGAGTGATCCGTCGAGCGCAGGGAAGCATCGACTTCTCGACGCAGCCCGGGCGCACCGAGTTCCGCGTCGGCCTGCCTGTCTCGCCGCACGATTCACGGTAAGCGGAAGGTAGTCGTTTTCAATGGCACGACCCGTCATTCTCACCGTCGACGACGACCCGGCAGTGCTCGGGGCCATCGAGCGCGACCTGCGTCGCCATTACCGGCCCGACTACCGGGTGCTGCGGGCGGCGTCGGGGCGCGAAGCGCTCGACACGGCCGAAGAGTTGAAGAAGCGCGGCACGGCCGTTGCCCTCCTGCTGGTCGATCAACGGATGCCGGGCATGTCCGGCACGGAGCTGCTCCGCCGTCTCCTCGGGCTCTATCCCGACGCAAAGAAGGTGCTGCTCACGGCGTATGCCGATACCGAGGCAGCTATCGCCAGCATCAACGAAATCGGTCTCGACCATTACCTGCTGAAGCCGTGGGACCCGCCGGAGCAGCGTCTGTATCCCGTGCTGGACGACCTGCTCGAAGACTGGAGATCGCACGCGCGGCTGCCGTTCGAGGGCATTCGCGTCGCCGGCGCGCGATGGTCCCGCGATTGCTACCTGGCGCGCGATTTTCTTTCGCGCAACAACATCCCGTACGAATGGATCGACGTCGAACAGGACGAGACCATGCGTGAGCTCGTGCTCAGGGTTGCCGGCACGCTCACGCGCGTCCCGGTACTCCTGTTCCCCGACGGGACCGCCCTCATCAACCCGACGCCTCGCGAGCTGGCGGACAAGATCGGCATGCAGACCCGGGCCGCACTGCCGTTCTACGACCTCGTGATCGTCGGAGCGGGGCCTGCGGGTCTCGCCGCCGCCGTCTACGGCGCCTCGGAAGGGCTGCGCACCCTCCTGGTCGAACAGAGCGCCCCCGGCGGACAGGCGGGCACCAGCTCGAGAATCGAGAACTATCTCGGCTTCCCGGCGGGAATCTCTGGCGGCGATCTCGCCCAGCGTGCGCTGGCGCAGGTCAGACGGCTCGGGGCCGAGCTCCTGACCGGTGTCGACGCGGTTGACATCCGGCGCGAAGACCCCTACCGGTTCCTGTGCTTCTCCGACGGCAGCGAAGTGTCCTGCTATGCAGTGCTGCTGGCCACCGGAATGGCGGTGCGCACGCTCGACGTGCCAGGACTGGAGCCGCTCGTCGGCGCCGGCGTGTACTACGGGATGGCCGCGACCGAAGCCGTGGCCCACAAGGACCAGGACGTGTGCGTCGTGGGCGGAGCCAACTCCGCGGGACAAGGCGCGCTCTTCTTCGCGCGCTATGCACGCACGGTCACGATACTCGTGCGAGCGGACACGTTGACGAGGTCGATGTCGCAGTATCTAATCGACCGGATTTCCGCGACACCGAACATCCAGGCCCTGACGGGTGTCACGCTCTCAGCAGCTCGCGGGAACGGACATCTCGAGCAGGTCGTGGTTCGCCTTCGCCACACGGGCGAGGATCGCGTGCTCGACAGCACGGCGATGTTCATCTTCATTGGAGCCGCCCCACGCTCTGAGTTCGCCAGGCCGCTGGTGGAGCTGGACGAGAAAGGGTTCATCATCACAGGCCCCGATCTACCGCGCCAGGGCCGCCGCCCGCGCGGCTGGGTGCTGGATCGCGATCCGTTCCTGTTCGAGACGAGCGTGCCCGGCATCTTCGCCGCCGG
>CAZDLW010000062.1:0-23307 GCA_964505975.1 uncultured Bifidobacteriaceae bacterium
GCTCGCGAATCTGCCAGAGCGAGTCGCGAATGCTGCACTTGCCGTACTGATCGCAATCGCTCTTCTGCGAGGAGCACGCGGTCACCGTCACCGGACCGTCAATGGCCTGAATCACGTCGGCGACGCTGATCGACGAGGCCGGCCTGCTCAGCGTGTACCCCCCGCGCGTCCCCTGCGTCGACTCCAGGAGGCCGGTCCGCACGAGCCGTTGCAGCACCTTCGCCATCAGCTCCAGCGGAATGTCGTACTGTTCTGCGATCTCCCGCGCACTCGTCGACGCCCCCCGGTCCGACTGGGCCAGATGCTTCAACGCGATCAAGGCGTAGTCCGCCTTCTTGGAGAGCCTCAACATGCAAGCTCGGGCAAATCCGACCTCTGAAGTCGTATTTTACGCAAAGCTGGGAACTCCGTCAACTTTGGTCGGAGTTGGGCGCACGTCGTCGCCGCCCTTCACGCGTCGTGCGATCCCGGTGCCGGCGGCCGGGCATGCTGGGCGCCGCGACCTATGACTCGCGCGATCCGGAGCAGGTAAACGCGGCAGCAGCGTGAGACCCGTGGCGGAGGGCGCGTTTTCCCGCGCGACGTCATCGGGAGCCAGCCCAGCATGCCCGGCCGCCGTCACCGGATTCCGCCCCGACACGGTGAGCACCCGTGAAAGGCGCACGGCGCGTAAGTTTCACACGCTCCGAAGTGGCCCCAACGTACGACCGGTGGTTGCCTCGAGTCGTGGGGCCGGCTTTCAGCCCCGGGACCGCATACGGTCCAATCAGTACTTTGGCTGCGACGGGTCCACCTTGTCGATCCACTCGAGGATCCCCCCGCGCAGATTCTTCACGTTGCTGAAGCCCACCGACTTGAGAAAGTCCATCGCCTTCGCGCTCCGGCCGCCCATCTTGCACTGAGAAATGATCTCACGGTCGCGCGGCAGCTCCTGGTATCGCCGCGGCAACTCTCCCAGTGGAATCAAGGTCGCACCCTCGATCCGGTTGATCTGGTACTCATTGGGCTCGCGCACATCCAGGATGAACGGCTTCTCGCCAGCGTCGAGCTTCCTCTTCAGCTCGACCGGAGTGATCTCCCAGTCGTTCACAACAGCTCCCGTCGTCTGCGCCACCGACGGCTCCGGCCGCAGCCCGCAGAACTGTTCGTAGTCAATCAGCTTCGTCACCGTGGGGTTGGTACCGCACGCCGGGCACTCGGGATCCTTACGCAGCTTCAGCTCGCGGAAACGCATCTTCAGGGCGTCATAGATCATGAACCGGCCGATGAGGACCTCGCCAATGCCGAGAATCAGTTTGATGGATTCCGTGGCCTGGATGACGCCGATGACCCCCGGCAGCACGCCGAGCACACCTCCTTCGGCGCAGCTCGGCACCAGGCCCGGCGGTGGCGGCTCGGGATACAGGCAGCGGTAGCACGGCCCTGCCTTCGTCGCGAACACAGACGCCTGTCCCTCGAATCGGAAGATGCTCCCGTAGGCGTTTGGCTTCCCCGACAGCACACACGCGTCGTTCACCAGGTAGCGGGTCGGGAAATTGTCCGTGCCATCCAGAATCACGTCGTAGGAGGCAAACAGATCCAGTGCGTTCCCGGACGAGAGCGTCGTCTCGTACGTGTCCACGTGCACGTGCGGATTGAGCGCGCGGATGCGGTCTCTGGCGGACTCGAGCTTCGAGCGTCCGACGTCGGGAGTGCCGTGCAACAACTGGCGCTGCAGGTTGCTGTAATCCACGACGTCGAAATCGACAATGCCGATGCGGCCGAGACCTGCGGCGGCCAGGTACATGGCCGCAGGCGATCCCAGGCCCCCGGCCCCAACGCACAGCACGCTCGCCTGCTTCAGCCGCCGCTGGCCGTCCATGCCGACCTCCGGCATGATCAGGTGACGGCTGTAGCGCTGGACCTCTTCCTGGGACAGTGCCGGCAGATCGAGCTCCGCGGCGGTGGTCGCCGGGGCGCCGCCCGCGACCGACGGCACGATGCTCAGCGCGTCGCCCGGTTTGACCGGCGTCTGCTCGCGCTGCAGGTATCGGATGTCCTCGTCGTTCAAGTAGACATTCACGAAGTTCCGGAGACGCCCGTCATCGGCATAGAGGTGCTTCCGAAGTCCTTCGTAGCGCGTGGTGAGGTCGGCCAGCAGCTCGCCAACCGTGCTGCCGCTGACCTCGACCGATTCGTGCCGGTCGGTGAATGGGCGCAGCGGCGTCGGAATGTGGATGGTGTTGGGCATAATCAGGTCTTCCTGGTCGAAAACGGAGCGATCCTCGCGCAGGCGCCACGAGGTCATCTCGGCGGGCTCGCCGGCACGAACGGATACGATGATGTACGAGAAGAACGGCCACGCGTGGTCCAGATCGTACTGCGACGGCCTGGCAGGGTGATCCGGATGCGAGTGGTAGAAGCCCAGCAAATCGGCGCCGAGCTCCCTTCCACGGTCCTCCGCGTGGCGGTAGTCAAGGGAACGCACGAGAAAACGCCGCCTCGGACCCTCCTCCGTGGTGTTGGGCAAGGCCAACGTCGACACGACCACGCCGTCGCGCCCGTATAACGCCCCGCAGCATTCGTTGGGGTACGTCTCCGCGCCGTGGCGCATGATGACGTCCCGGATTCCCGGCAGCAGAGTCAGCACCATCAGCGATCCGCACTCTCGTCCCAGAAGCGCTCCGACAGGTACTTCTCGCCGCCATCGCAGAAGATCACCACGATCACCGCATTCGACACGCGTCGGGCCACCTGAAGTGTGCCGGCCAGATTGGCCCCGCTCGAAATCCCGACGAACAATCCCTCCCGTGCCAGCCGGCGCGTCAGTTCGAACGCCTCCTCGGTGCTGACCCGAATATCCTCGTCAGCAAGGCCCGGATCATAGATGCCTGGGACGATGGCCGTGTCCATGTGCTTGAGGCCTTCGAGACCGTGCAAGGGCGAATCGGGCTGTACCGAGATGAGCCTGACGGCCGAGTTGACCTCGCGAAGACGCCGCCCAACCCCCACGAACGTTCCACTCGTCCCGAGCCCGGCGACGAAGTGCGTGATGCGGCCTCCGGTCTGGTCGATGACCTCCGGAGCCGTCGTATCGTAGTGCGCCCGCCAATTACCCGGATTGTTGTACTGGTCTGGATAGAAATAGAGATCCGGGCGTTCCGCGTACATGGCGCGTGCCCGCATGATGGCCCCGTCCGAACCCTCCATCGGGTTGGTGAACACGATGTCGGCACCAAACGCACGCAGAATTCGTTTCCGTTCCGGTGTGACGTTTTGCGGGACGCAGAGCCGCACACGGTAACCGCGGGCCGCGCCAATCATGGCGTACGCGATGCCGGTATTGCCCGAAGTGGCGTCGAGCAGAATCCTGTCGTGAGTCAGGGCGCCAGACCGCTCCCCCTCCGCCATCATCCGAGCGGCGGGCCGATCCTTGACGGACCCGCCCGGATTCAGCCATTCCGCTTTGGCGTACAGTTCGACGTTTCTCAGCCCGGCTTCGAAGCCCGACAGGCGGATCATGGGCGTGTTTCCAATCAGATCCACTATCGAGGCCGCCGTACGGGGGAGTCCCTGCGTGACGAGTGGCATCTCCGACAAAATAAGTCCGAGATTAGCACAATGGAGACGGCAATTCGAACCCGCAACGACCGCGCTCCCCGACAGAATGCTCCGAGTACGAACTTGCCGTGCCGGGCCGCATAGCCATCCAGAGCGACGCACGGGAGACGACCGGTCCTCTGGACCGCTATGCGGCCCGGCACGCGAATGTTGTACTCGTTGTCCCGACCGCTAGCCGCGCGAAGCGCGGCAGGAGATACTGGCAACCAGCCAAGAGTTCTGCTGGAATATCAAGAGCAGGAGCCCTTGGCTGGCTACTCGACGGCCCGTCCCAGCCTGTCGCGCACCTCCACCGTGCCTAGATCCAGCTCTTTCAACTGGGGTTCGATCGTCGCACGGTCTCCGACCGCGATGACAATCATGTCCTCGGGTACCAGATACCGCCTGGCGACCTCGAGTGCCTGTTCACGCGTCACTGCGTTCACCTGCGCAGCATACCGCGTGTAGTAGTCCAGCCCGAGGTCGTAGATGAAGACGTTCGAGAAGTTGTTGACTGCGCTCGCACTGGTCTCGAACGCTCCGGGCAGCGACTGCGCCATGGCGTCCTTCGCCTTCGCCAGCTCCTCGTCGGTCAGCGGCTGTGTGACCATCCCGCGAACCTCCTTGAAGATCTCGCGCACTGCAGGCCCGGTGACATCCGTCTGTACTCCCGAGGCCACCTCGAACGGGCCCGCGCCGCGCCGGAAGGTAAACTGGGACCTGGCACCGTAGGTATACCCGTGTTCCTCGCGCAGGTTGAGATTGATGCGGCTCGAGAACATGCCCCCCAGAGCCTGGTTCATCACCTGCAACGGCCTGAAGTCCGGCGAAGAGCGCGGCGCCCCGATGGAGGCCACACGAACCTGGGTCTGCGGCGCGCCAGGCGCGTCCACCAGCACCACGCGCGCCGCCGTCGTCACCGGCGCGTTCAACGACGGGCGTGACAGCTCACCTCGGGACCAGGCTCCGAAGGCCCCCTCCGCCAGCATCCGGAGATCCGCCATGGAAATGTCGCCGGCCACAACGAGCGCGGCGTTGTTCGGCGTGAAATTCTGCTTCCAGAACGCGACCATGTCGTCGCGGACGATGGCTTTCACCGATGCGTCGGTGCCGATCTCGGGGAACCCATAGGGATGCCGCGACCCGTACAGCGCGGCCGACGCCACGTGCGCCGCCAGCTGCGCCGGGTTGTCGCGCTGCTGGACGATCTGCGCGAGCCGGCTGGCACGCTGCCGCTCGATCTCTTCGAGGGGAAACGATGGGCGCAGCGCCACGTCCGCCATCAAATCCAGCATCGTCGCGATGTTCTTCGACAGCGATCGTGCGCTCACGGTCGTGGAGTCCATGGAGCTGCTGGTATTGAGTGAAGCCCCGAGCTGCGCCAGCTCGTCCGCGATCTGCAACGCGCTGCGGGTGGCGGTGCCTTCGGTCAGCATGGCCGCCACGAAGTTGGCCAATCCTGGCCTCTCGAGCGGGTTGGCGTCGCTTCCCGTACGGAACACCAGGTTCGCCGCCACGATCGGGACCCCGCCTCTGCGGTCTTCGAGAATCAGCGTCAGGCCGTTCGACAAGGTCGCGGTCTGCGGCGTCGGCAGCTCCGCGGTCCTGGCCGGCGCGGGGCTCGGCATCTGATATCGCCACGGCTCCTCGGCGTTCACGGATTCCGCATCCTCTTCGGACGCGGCTGGACGCGTAACGGGAACCTCGGGCAACGGATCGGGCTGACCGGGCACGGCGTGCACGACGACGCGGGCGTTCGGTTGGAGGTAGTCGCGCGCGAAGGTGTGTACGGCGCCAGTGGTCACGCTCCGGTATCGCACCACGTCCTGCTGCAGATAGTCCGGCGTGCCCAGATAGTGGTTGTACGCGTTCAAACGATCGGCGAGCCCGCTGATGCTCTCCAGGCTGCCAATCATGCTGGTCTCGATTCTGTTCCGCGCCTGCTCCAGCTCGCTCGGGTCGGGAGGGCGCGCGCGAAACGCCGCGATCTCGTCGTCGATGGCCTTCTCGAGATCTTCGGCCGTATGGCCCGGTCGTGCCGTGGCCTGCACCCAGAAAATCGAGCCCAGCTGCAGAGAGTATTGAAACACGCTCACGTCCTGCGCGAGCTGCTTCTCGTACACGAGCCTCTTGTACAGGCGGCTGGCACGGCCCCCGCCCAACACGTTGGCCGCCACATCGGCCACCGCATCGACCGGTCCGTAGACCGGGGGCGTGTGCCACGCCATGTACACACGGGGCAACTCGACGCGCGACGGCACGACACGCCGGCGTTCTGCCGTAAGCGCGGGGGTCTCCGCCTTGGCCGGGGGCACGGCGGGGCCGCGCCGCAGCGTGCCGAAGTACTTCTCGACGAGCGCCCTCACCTGTGCCGGCTCGAAATCCCCGGCAATGACGATCGTGGCGTTGTTCGGAGCGTAGTACTGGCGGAAGAAGCGCCTCACATCGTCCAGGCGAGCAGCCTGGATGTCCTCGTGCGAGCCGATGATCACGCCGTAATACGGGTGTCCCTGGGGAAACAGGTTCTGGAACACCGCTTCCTGGGCCAGCCCGTACGGCGCGTTCTCGGTGCGCTGCCGCCGCTCGTTTCGGACGACGTCCTGTTGGTTGGTCAGCGCACGCTGATCGACCTTCTCGAGCAGATACCCCATCCGGTCCGACTCCAACCAGAGCACGAGCTCGAGCTGATTGGACGGTACCGTCTGGTAGTAGTTCGTGTAATCGAACGCCGTGGAGGCATTCAGGTTGCTGGCGCCAGCCGCCTCGAGCAACTGGAGATGCCCGTCGCCAGCGTGCTTCGACCCTTGAAACATCATGTGTTCGAACAGGTGGGCGAAGCCCGTGCGTTCCGGTTCTTCATTGGCAGGACCCACGTGGTACCAGAGGTTCACCGCCACGACAGGCAGTCGCGTGTTCTGGCTCAGAATCACCTCGAGCCCGTTCGGCAGTGTGTGCTTCTCGAACGCGATGCGGGGAATGTCGGGGGCTGCAGCCGACGTGTCTCGATTCTGTGCTGAGGTGGTGGAGACGGCGGCAAGCGCCAAAAGCGCAAGGAGAACATACCGGACACGAAATCGAACCTGCATGCGGTGACCTCACGGATTAGCGGTGCTGGCGCCCTGAGCGTGGTGCCCCTCCGGCGCGACATGCCGCGCGCTGCCTGCACGACACTGGACCGGCAGTGAAGCTTCGCCTCAAACCGCCGAGACTCACAAGGCCGAAGTGGCTCCGCTTCACTGCCGCCTGTATTAGTTTTGCCCCGCTTCGCGGGACTAGACGGCCCCCCGTGGCTGGCTATCTGAGGACTGACGTTACCGTGACCTGCGCGCGCAGCTCGATCTGACCGGTCTCGATCGGTGGCGCGTCGGCCTGGGATACCTGAAGCATTTCGCGCATCATCGGCCGCGGCACGGGCACGATGGCTCCCTGTTCCTCGATACGGAGTATACGATCCACCGACCGGCCGGCGCCGGACGCGGCCGCCTCCGCCTTGGCACGGGCGTCGGCGACGGCCAGGCGAAGCGCCTCGCGCTCGAGGTCCGTTCGGTTCTTCAGATCGAACCTCAAGCCGCTGACCGAGGTGGCACCCGATCCGACGGCCACCTCGAGTACCTCGCCGACCCGTTCGATGTCATCGACGCGGACCTCGACCGAATTCCGCGCCACGAACCCGCGGGACACGCGGCGGTTGTTCACGAAATCCCACTCCTGTTGCAGGTCGTACGCCACCGTGCGAATGGCATCGGACGGAATGCCAACCGACCGGATCCTGTCGAGCACAGGCCGCATCGCATCGGTATTGCGCTGCTGAGCGTCCCTTGGGGTCGGCGCCCGCGACTCTGAGGTAATGGTGACCCAGGCCTGGTCGGGCACCGTTCGAACCACCGCCTCGCCAGTCGTGACCACCACCGATTCCGGCGCGGCCGGGGGCTGCTGCGCGAACACGACGCCGGGAACCGAGAGCAGACAACCACAGACGAGACCACCACGAGACAACTGCCTGAGATACGTCATCGCACGCACGTTGGACACTCCTTGTGGCAGGCGAGCGTCCCGTCTTCGGACAGGCACCGGCGGGCACGCCCGACATTCGGCGCGGGCATATAAGATTCTGACGCCGGAATCGGCGGAACGGTTGAAAATTCGTGGGGAGGAACAACGTGGAGGTGTCCGAGGTTCGCCGGCGACTCAAGAGTGCGATTCAGACGGCGCGGTCGCGCGCACAGCGGCGGCGGCTCGAGGCCGATGCTGCCGAGCAGGCATTCGCCACCTTTCTCGAGCAGGTGGCGACGCCGGTAGCCCGTCAGGTGGCAAATGTGCTCAAAGCCGAAGGGTACTCGTTTACCGTGTTCACGCCGGGACGCGGGCTCCGTCTGGCTTCGGATCGAACACGCGACGACTTCATCGAGCTTGCGCTCGATGTCGCCGGTGAGCATCCACAGGTGATGGGCCGCGTGAGCTACACGCGCGGCTCGCGAATCATCGACGAGGAACGACCACTCGAGGCGGGTGCAGCTCCAGAGGCGCTCAGCGAGACGGACGTGCTCGAGTTCCTGGCCCGGTCGTTGGAGCCATGGCTGGAACGCTAGCGAGGCTGCGCCGCAGACCAGCGAGCACTCAGTCGTGGGGGTCGGCTTTGCCAGGCGATGCGGGATCGTCAGGATTCCGTGTTCGCCGCTGTCGCAACCGGCGACGATCCGGTCGCGGCCAGGTGGCGCCGCCGAGGAACCCTGCGATGCAGCGCGTACAACGCCCACCCACTGAGCGCCGCCGCCAAGGCACCCACGCCCAGCAGCATATACGCGCGCCGCTCGATGAAACTTGCACCGAGATAGACCGTGAGAAGGGCGTACGGCAGCTCGGCCAGTGCCAGTGCCAACAGGTAGCGCCAGAAGGAATAGCGGATAAGGCCCAGCAGATATCCGGGGACCTCCGATGGCATGGCCAGTTGGAACAGCAGCACGAGTCCGAACGACGCCCGCCGCGAGATGCGGTGCTCGTATCGTGCGAGCGTGGATTCCAGACGTAACGCCGTGACCACGAGCCGGCCGAAGGACCGGCTGAGGGTATACGCAACGACACCACCGAGCGTCCATCCAGACCAGAGCAGCAACACGCTCGTCGCGGTTCCCCAGACGTAGATCCCGACGGGGACTATCACCGCCGCGGAGACGAAGGCCAGCATCGCGGACGCGGCCGCATACAGGACGAACACGGTGACCCCGAGCACCGGACGTGCCCTGACCATCGACTCCGCCACCGGGAGAAACGCGATGAGCCATTCGTGCAGTTCGGCGGATGAGGCCACGAGCGCGAGCGCGGCGGCCAGCAGAAGGATGACGAGCACACGTCGTTTGGCGCTCGGATCCTGGGGCATGCGAACCGTCGGAATACGGGGACTCATGGGGACTCTGTCACCGTGGACCTGGTGTCCATGCCGTCACGTCTCCGATGCTGACACATCCTGGTCCAGAACTAGCGAGGCTGCGCCTCGGACCGTCGAGCATGTCGGGGACGGCTCCGCCTCGCTAGCTGGCAGTATCTCTTGCCCGCACTCCGCGCGGGCGAGACGTCTTGAACGGTCGCTGGAAAACTTGACTCATTTGCATGGATTCCGACCGTTCAAGCCGTCTAGTCCCGAGATCGCCATGTCGGATGCCGCACGTTAACGCCGTGGATGCCGGATGGCGAGGCGTATAATTACCGGGGCGGTCACCGTCGGCCCCGGCGCTGAGGACGTGTGCAGCATCGCTCTTTGACGGATAGATGACGTGTCAGAAGAGACGAGCCTGCTTCCGCCCACACTCGACATCGACCCCGTTCGACGGGCACTCGATTGCCTGGAGGAGGGCTTCCAGATCATCGGATTCGACTGGACGTACGTCTATGTGAATCCTGCAGCCGCGCGTCACGGCCGCCGCCCGGCACATGAGCTCGTCGGCACACCAATGATCGATGCGTATCCCGGCATCGAGGGTACGGCGCTCTTCGATGTGCTCCACCGGTGCATGGAAGAGCGCATCAGTCACGTGTTCGAGAATCAGTTCACGTTCCCCGACGGAACCACCCGGTGGTTCGAGCTCCGGGTGCAGCCGGTTCCCGAGGGCATCTGCGTCTACTCGTCCGACATCGAACGCCGGAAACGCCGGGAGCTCGCCCGTGAGGACCCGCGCCATCAACGCAGCCAATCCCTCGTTCAGCGACTGACACGATTGTTTCGCGGGGACGGTGGTGGTGTGTCGAGAGCACGATAGCCCGCGGCGTGTCCATTGCCAGCGGAAGCGCCTGTGATGATATCGATCTCGGTGGCCTCACGTGGGAGCTGTGGTCAGGTGCTTCTCACTCCGGCGCAACTGTGATGACACCGCTCATCATCAGTCGATGAGGTGTGCAGACATACTCGTAAGTGCCGGAGGCATCGGGAACCTCGAAGGTGACCTCGCCCCGCCGGTTCCAGGCAACCGCGTCCGCGGCCACGCGGAGGGCGGGCACGGCGAAATCGTGCACCATCCCACGGTCCTGGTTCAGGAGCACGATGCGCACACGTTCGCCGGTCCGTATCGCAATCGTCGGATTCGGAGAATGTGGATCGTCCTCGAGGTAGAACGCCATGCCTCGCGCTATCAGCGTAATCTCGCGCGCAGGCGTCGTCGTCATCGCGCGGACCATCGCACCCACCACCAGAAGCAGCAGCGTCACGAGCGCCACCACCTTCACCGACACCTGCTTGCCTGCAATGCTCATCCGACCAGCATCCCTGTGACGTACATGACCGCAACGCCCACGAGCAGTCCCGCCAATACCGGACCGGACATCCGCGCGCGCGCGGTCTGGCCCCGACCCATCTGCCGGGCGATCTGACCGACAACCTGCGCGATCGCACCAACGCCCACGGCCAGGAACAACACGGACCAGACCGGCGAATACACCAGCCCGCCGAGCCACGCTCCGGCAATCGTCGGCACGCCGCCAATCGCCCCCAGCGTGGCAAGTGCCTTCACCGAGATCCGACGCCCTTCTCGCGCCAACGGCGCCACGATGGCGACTCCTTCGGTCGTGTTGTGCAGCGTGAAGCCGACGATGAGCAGCGTGCCCAAGGCGGCCTCGCCGAGGGAGAACGCCGACCCGATGGCCAGGCCTTCGGCAAAGTTGTGGAGCCCGATGCCCACGGCAATGAGCAGCGCCAGCACCCAGCCGGCGCTGCCGGCACTACGCCGACTGCCCAACCAGCCAGCCACCGCCTCGAGCACGAGAAACGCCGCGGCGGCCGTCATCACGAAGAGCACGGCGCCCTGGAACGAGCCCGGCAGCCCCGCGGCCGCGTCCAAACCTTCGTGCGCACTGTCGATCAACAGAAAGGCGAGCAGACCGATCGTCAAGGCAAGCAGGAAGTCCATGCCCCGCGTCGAGAGGCCGGCAAGAAACGGAAACCACAGCAACCCGATCGCTACCGGGAGCACCCCGACGTACACACCGATCAGCGTGAACACTCCGAGGAACCGGGCGCTCAGTCTGGGTGTCTCCACCGCGACCGGGATTTCCTTCTCGAAGGTCGCGCCGGTGGAGGTCAGCACCTTCAACACGTGGGCCTCGCCTTCCACCCAGGGATACGGAATCCGCACCGTCGTGCGGTCGAGATGCCGCAGTACCTGCCCGCGGTCCACCGTGAACGTCCAGAACGCATCGTCCACCTGGACCTGCGCAATCGTGACCAGGTCGGGACCGTCGTTCAGGATCGTGGCGACAATGGCGCCCGGCTCGAGAACGACGCGTTGAAAGGTGAGCCGCTCGACCGGTGGATAGTTCGATCCCAGAATTCCATCGGCTGGACCGGACCACACGATGAGGGCGAGCAGGGCACCGAGCAGGACGAGCGGCAACGCCGCCAACAGCCAGCCACGCGGCCCCGCGACTGCCAGCGCGCCATGCCCGGGGGGCGCGTCCGTGTCGTGCAGGTGGCGTCCAGCGACTGCGGCATCGGCGACCACGCTGGGCGTGTCGGGTGTCACGCCGGCCCCTCGGCCCGGAAGAGCCCCATCCACCCGAGCTCCGAGAACTCGCTCTGATGCGCATGGAACATGTAGTCGCCCGGATACCGGAACGTCGTTTCGACGATTGCGCGCTCGCCTTGACACAGCATCAGGGTATCCGTGCGCTCGGAGGTCGCAAGCGATGTACCCGTGCGATAGACGTCGAAGAACATGGCGTGCAGATGGAGGCTGTTGATTGGATCGAACTCCGTGATGTTGACGAGGTAGATGCGAACGAGCTGCCCGACGCTGACGCGAATCGGGTCGTGCATGTACGCATTGGCGATGGTGTTCACCGCGTACACCTCGTTCTCGGAATCGAAATTCGTATCGAACGCGTTCATCATCATGACCAGTTCGTCCGCAGGCGGGCGCCCCCCGGGCGGGTCGACGATGAACGTGCCGTAAAGACCTTTGTGAATGTGCCGCTTCAACGGCACCGTGTGGCAGTGATAGAGATGGAGCCCGAACGGATCGGCGTCGAACTCGTACACGAACGTCTCGCCCGGCAACACTTCCTGCCCTGGCAGTGAGCCGTCCATCTCCGGGGTATGCCACCCGTGGAAGTGGATGCTGTGGGGATGCGCGCCGAGGTTCCTGAAGGTCACCCTGATCCGATCCCCCTCGGTGGCTCGTATCGTCGGACCCGGAACCTGACCGTTGTAGGTCCACGCAGGGAAGAAGACACCGGGCGCAATCTCGATCTCCCGATCGACTGCGTAGATGTCGTATTCGCGGAGCCGGGTGCCGTCTTCGCGCAGGGTCTCGCGATAGAAGGTCGACCGCGCTTCAGCGTCCAGGTCCGAGAAGTTCCAGTTACGCAGGTAGGTGACAGGATTGAAGACGTCGTAAGGGACATGCCCGACTGTCCCCATTCCTCCGTGGTGCACTGTTGAGGCTGGCGTCACCGGACCCTGACTGCCTGTCAGCCGGGTGCCCGCCAGTACGCTGCCAGCGAGCGAGCCGAGCCCGGCCAGGTGCAGCCACGACCGCCGTGTCAATTCCCAGGGCATGGGTCTTAAACCGTTCTCTGCTGAAAGAGGTTCGTCCCTCTTTCGGTATTTTTGATAACTCAAAATTACAGCTGCGCCGTCTCAAAGTCAAGCGGGCGCCCCGGAGGACTCGGGTAAACTGGCCGACGCATGCTCGCATCCAGCACTGTCGAGAACTATTTGAAGGCCATTCATCTGGGCACGGCCACTCTGCAGGCAGGCCAACGCCTGTTGCCGATGGGACAGCTCGCCGCCGCGCTGGGGGTGGCGCCGGGCACCGCCACGACCATGGTCAAGACGCTGGCCGAGTCGGGGCTGGTCGAATACGAGCCGTACTCGGGCGTCGCCTTGACACCGGCGGGCGAAAAGCTCGCCGCGCTGGTCCTGCGGAGGCACCGCCTCATCGAGCTCTTCCTCGTACAGGTTCTCGGATTCGGCTGGGATGAAGTGCACGACGAAGCCGAACAGCTCGAACATGTCGTCTCCGACCGGCTCGTCGAGCGCATAGACGAGATGCTGGGACGGCCCGCGGCCGATCCGCATGGTGATCCGATTCCCGATGCCGAAGGGGCGTTCAGACCGCAGAACGTGCAGAGTCTGATGACCTGTCCCTTGCACACGCTGGTCACCGTGACCCGGATCGTGGACCAGGACAAGGTGTTCCTGCGCTTCATCGAAAGCCACGATCTGAAACCTGGTCAACCGATCTACGTCGAGGCGCGGGACGCCGCGTCGGACAGCGTCCGCTTGCGCGGCAAGGACGACGTCCCGATTACCATCGGAGCGAGGGCGGCCTCGAAGCTGCTCGTGGAGGTCAAGGAGTAGGGAGGGGCTCTGCCTGCGTCCCGCCGGGCGCGCTCCTCTCGTTCCGTTGCCTGCGGAGCCGCACCACCGCGTCATCGATCGCGGCCAACAGCCGCTCCCCTTTCAGGTTCCTCGCGACAACGCTCCCATCAGGTCCCACGAGCCACGACGCGGGCACGGCATCCACACGGAAGTAGCGTGCAGCCGGGCTCATGCGGCCTCGGCCGTCGAACACTTGCGGCCAATTCACCGCATGGCGATTGAGCCAGGATACGAAGCTCCTCCGGTCGGAGACGTCGAAGCTGACGCCAAGAATCTCGAACTCCTCGCGCGTATAGCGCGCGCGAGCCTGCTTGAGGTGCGGCAGCTCCGCAAGACAGGGCGCACACCAGGTCGCCCAGAAGTCGATCAAGGTCACGCGGTCGCGCAGCCGGTCAACGTCCCAGACTCGCCCATCCAGGTCCTCGAGGTGCACGAGTCCGATCGCGTCGGGGAGCGTAACCTGGGCGCGAGTCGCGCCCGCCAGCAGGACTGCCACCAGGAGCGTCGTCAAACCGGCCTGTCGCATGGCGATCCAGGGCCTCGTCAGAACTCCACGCGCAAGGCGGCCGACACCGAGCGCGGAGTGCGGGGCCCGTACACGTACGCCGAGTCGCGAAGGGGACCCCGGTCGAGATCCCTCTGGAATGCGTCGGTGAGGTTTCGTCCCCTCACCGTGAGGACAAGGCGGCGGTCGCCTGCTGTCAGCACCGGACGGGCGAACGACGCATCGATCGTGGTGAACGTTGGAGTCGTCTCCAGTCGATCCGCCTCGATATACCCGGCATAGTGCGGCGCGTTCATCGGGCCGGTGACGCGCACGCCGACGAACAGCTCGCCCAGGCCTGCAGGCCGCCACACCGTCGACACGTTGCCGTACCGGCGCGGCGTGCGGAAGAAGTCGCGCGCGCCAAAATCGGGATCGGGCGCGGTGTATCGTGCCCGTTGCTCAACGAGGCCCCCCTGGAGGACGAGCACGTCGCCGATGCCCCACCCGAGATTCACTTCAACGCCGTACACCCTTGCCCCCTCGTGGTTCGTCTTTATGAACTCGAATTCCGGCGTCGCGGGATCGTCGTCTTCTCTCACGTGGAACAGATCGTCCAGGGACGTGTGGAAGCCAGTGATCTCGACGAGCGCCTGCCCTCCTCCTGTCTGCGGCTTCCATTCCACGCCACCGAGGAGGTTGGTGGCGGTCTCCTCCCGGAGTTCGGGCGACAGATGGATGATGCGGGCCTCTCCTCCGACCGAGCTCAAGTGCAGGTCTTCGTCAAACACCTGCGGCGCGCGGAACCCCCGGGCCACCGACAGGCGAATGTCGAGGTTCTCGCGCGGCGATAGCATCAGCGCGACTCGTGGAGAGGCGATCGTGGTTGGCACTGCGGAGTGGCGGTCGGCACGGACGCCGAGCACGATCTGCCAACCGTCGGCGAAGGTCCAGTCGTCCTGGACGAAGAGCCCGACGTTACGGTATCGGGCCTCGAGAAAACGGTTGTAGGCCGGCTGCCGATCCTGGAGCGACTCGGATGATGCCTGGACACCCCAGGAGAGGGTGTGCCGCCGGACGTAATGATTCAGCTGCGTGTCGAACACCCCGAGCAGGTTGTCCGAGCTCCCGTACGCATTCGGGTCCGCACCGGTACCGTAGTAGCTGCCGCGGTCCATGGCCGCAAGGGCGACGGTGCCGCGGTAGTCGAACCGACGGTTGACCGTATGGAACCACGTGGCGCTTCCCGCCTGCCGGCGGCTCTGAATGGCCTCGGCGATATCGGCCTCGTGCGGAGCAAGCCGAAGCAGGTTCCCGCCTCGTCGATCCTCGGTCATCCGCGTCGCGTCGATCGTCAGCTTGGCCCGGTTTGCCAGGGCGTACCGGGCGACGCGGAGGCCCACCGTCTCGAGATGGCGCCTGCTCACATCCGTGAAGCTGTCGCGGGTCAGATCGATGGGTTTCACGCGATCCGTTTGCGCGAACGCCGTCACGCTGGTCTGCCTCGACGCGTCCACCCAATCCGCAGCACCGTTGAACGAGTAGTTGGGGAGCCCGCCGACCAGTTCGGCACTGCTCTCGACAACGCCGCCGCTCCGTCCGGGTTCGCGGGAAATCACGTTAATCACGCCCCCAACGGATCCCGGGCCGTACAGTGCGGAGCCGCCGCCTTTGACCACCTCGATTCGCTCGATCATGCGCGCGGGCAGCTGCTCGATGCCGTAGACCTGAGCAAGTGAGGAAATCACCGGCTGGCCATCGATGAGAATCTGCGTGTACGGGCCTTCCAGACCGAGGAGCCGGATCTGGGAGAAATTGCAGTTCTGGCAATTGTTCTCCACCCGCACACCGGTCGTGAACTCGACCGCATCCGCCAGCGTCCGCGCGCCTACCCGATCGATGGTGGCTCGGTCGATGAGTTCGGTCCTGACCGGCACGTCATCCAGGCGCCGGCCCGTACGTGTGCCGGTCACCACCACGGCATCGGCAAACTCTGGCGTCAGGAGAAACGTGACCCGGAGCGGTGCACCCGGCGGGCGCACGGCCTGGAGCCGATGCGTCCTGAACCCGTCGAGCTCGGCAGTCAGGGTGAGCGCTCCCTCCGACGCCTCCTCGAAGCAGAATCGCCCCGCCTCGCTTGTCGAGCTGACGTGACCTGGCGGATGAACGGAGACCAGAGCGCCTGGGATTGGAAGCCCACTCGCGTCGGTGACGAGGCCCTCGACCAGGCACACCGGTTGCGCAGCGCCGGGAACAGGCCATAGCAACAGGAGCAGCAGCGTGAGACAGGAAATCAGCTCAGGGCAGCCAAAATTTTGTCTCGTCCAATTTCTAGTTCTATTCATTAGCCACCACAATTTTGACGAGTCAAAATTCTCATGGAAACTGCCGCTGTTTGTCAAGCAGCCGTTCCAACGCCTGGGGGAGATCGCCGGGGTGGTCAACGAGCGCCTCGTCGCCACGCAGCTCGGACAACGGAAACGCGGCGTAGCCAAACCCGTAACGGGTCAGGCAGATGTCAATTCCCGCGGCGCGCGCGGTCTCGAAGTCGATGCGTGAATCGCCCACCATGGCGGTCTCGCGCGCGGCCGCCCCGTACCGGGACATCAGGTGACGAAGCGCAGTGGGATCGGGCTTGCGGGGAAGCGGACCGTCACCGCCAACCGCAGCAGCGACGGCGCTCGAGAGATCGAAGGCCTCGAGAAGCCTCAGCGTAGGAGCGATCGGCTTGTTGGTCAGCACCGCGACCGTCGCACGCGTGGCCAGCTCCCGGAGCACCTCGGGAATACCGGGATACGGCCTGGTCGTCCGTAAGAGCCGCTGGTCGTACAGCTCGAGGAATCTCGCCACACTGCCCTCCTCGAGTGTCAGACCCGCAGCCGTCAACGCGCGCCTGACGAGCAGGGCCGCACCTTCGCCGACCATCGATGCAATGGCGGCTTCCGGTAACGGCCGTCCTCCGCGCTCGACGATCAGCGCATTGGCCGAGTCCGCCAGATCCCGCCACGAATCGATCAGCGTGCCGTCGAGGTCGAAGACAATCAGCCGGTGTACGTGGCCCACGAGGTTGGCGTCTCCCACACGGTGACGCGGCAGACGGGCAGGCCGTGCTCGCGTGAGATGTCGTAGATGAGACGTGCAATCCGCTCGACGGTGGGATTGGAATCGAGCAGGTAGATCGGCTCGCCGAGCGCGTGAAGCGCCGGCACGAGCGGGTCGTCGTGGCGGAGGATCATCTTGTGATCCAGTTCGCGGTCGATCCACCCCTTGACAACCCGCTTGATGTCGCTGAAATCCGCAACCATGTTGCGGGCGTCGAGCGCATCGGTCTGGATTTCAATCTCGACCGCGGCGTTGTGCCCATGCGGATGCCGGCACACGCCGTCGTACTCCAGCAGGCGGTGCCCGTAGCAGAAGTCGATGCACTTGGTCACCGAGTACATATCCGCTAATCTTACAGCGCGGCCGTTTCGGGACCTCCCACTCGACGTACTCATGGCGTCTACTGCCGTCCTCGTCTCCGCAGGACTCGACAGCATCGTGCTCCTCGCGGCCGAACTTCGCATGGGCACCGCGCACCCGGTCTATATCGAGTCCGGTTTCGCCTGGGAAGCCGAGGAACAGGCGGCCCTGAAAAGGCTGCTCGGGCTCCCGCCACTGGCGGGACGAGTGGCACCGCCCGCACGTCTCACGTTCCCCGTGCGGGATCTCTATCCCGAATCACACTGGGCACTGCGGGGAGAGCCGCCTGGATTCGACACGCCCGACGAAGATGTGTACCTCACCGGCCGAAACGTAGTCCTGCTCGGTAAGGCAGCGCTGTATTGCGCCCGGCACGGCATCGGGCGCGTCGCGATCGGGCCGCTCGCCGGCAACCCGTTTCCCGACGCCACGCCCGCGTTCTTCGCGGCAATGGCGCATGCCTTGTCCCTGGGTCTGGCGCATCCCGTGACCGTCGACGCCCCCTTCATTGGGATGCAGAAATCGGACGTCATTCACCTCGGCATGGAGTTGGGCGTGCCACTCGACCTGACGCTCTCGTGCATGAGTCCGATGGACGGGCTCCACTGCGGCCGGTGCAGCAAGTGCCGGGAACGCCGCGACGCTTTCCGCGCGGCCGGCGTCGAGGATCGAAGCCTCTACGCCGTTGCGCCGATTCGCTAGACGGCTCCTGCTTCTGCGCTTGCGTCAAAACGCCGGCACCAGCGGCGGGGGCGTCCCTCTGGGCGAGCGACCTACGACTCGCGCGACACAGATCCGGCAAAACGCGTCCGAAGCGTGAAGGCCGCGCTGGGTTGGGGACCCAGCGCGGGTCGGGCATCCATCGGGCGGAGGGCGCGTTTTACCGCCCGATGTCGTCGGGAGCCCGCCCAGAGGGACGCGCTCGCCGGTGCAAACTGGCTCCTGCCAAGCGCAGAAGCAGCTTGAACGACCGGATCTCACGAAACGAGTCAGGTCTTGGAGCGGCTGCGCCGCCCGGCGAGCGCACAACGACCGGGATGGTCTCAGGACGGCTGAAGCGCTACTGCGAGCCGGCCGGCGAGCCGGGCGTTGTTCACGAGCAGCGCCCGGTTCGAAAAGACCGTGGCCCCATCGGTCAGCACACGCAATCGATCGAGCAGGAAAGGCGTCAGCGCGCGGCCGCGAATCCCGCGTCGTGATGCATCCGCCAGAGCCTCCTCCAATGCTGGCTCCCAGACCGCGCGCGGAACCTCGTACTGGGGCTCCATGGGATTCGCGATCAGCATGCCGGTTCCCATGCCCAACCCCACATGGGTTCGAACGGCTGAAGCGAGCGCTTCGACCGTGTCGAAGCGGCAATCCACGCCCAGACCGCTGTCGCGACTGTAAAAGGCCGGAAACTCGTTCGTCCCGAAGCCGAACACGGGCACGTGGAGCGTCTCGAGCACTTCCAGCGTGCGGGGAAGGTCGAGGATCGCCTTGGCACCGGTACACACCACCGCCACCGGAAACCGCGCGAACGCCGTGAGATCGGCGGACACGTCTCCGGTTGCCGCCGCGTCTCGATGAACGCCTCCAATGCCCCCTGTGGCAAACACCATGATGCCGGTCAGATGCGCCACGCACATCGTCGCAGCCACGGTCGTGGAGCCCCAACACCCGGGCGCGAGATGGGCGGCAAGGTTGCTGGGGTTGAGCTTGGCCGCGCGGCCGTTCGTCGCGAGCTCGCGCAGTCGGTCGCGTTCGAGGCCGACCTCGATGCGTCCGTCCACCACGCCGATGGTTGCGGGCTCCGCGCCGGATGCGGCCACGACAGTCTCGAGTTCAACCGCAATGGTCGTACCTTCGTCCGGCGGGAAGCCATGCGTGACCAGCGTTGTCTCGAGCGCGACGACCGGACGTCCGGCCGCAATCGCGTCGGCCACCCGCGGCGCGATCCGCACCTCAGCGGGGCGTGATGTCTCGAGGGGCGAGAATCTCGACATGCCGTCTACGACCGTCCTGATTTCTGGCAGGCAATTCCGCTGGCCCGGTCAGAATGTTGTCGGTGCCGTATAGACTTCCTCGCCGTCGATGAACGTCCGCACGACTCGACAATCGCGATCCATCACGACAACATCGGCCATGGCTCCTTCGGCAATGACGCCCAGGCCATCGAGGGCGAGCTCACGCGCGGGCGTCGTGGCGCACATCGCCGCGGCATCCACGACCGACCGTCCAATGGTGGCCACGATGTGCGCAAACACCCGATCCATGGTGGCAGCGCTGCCTGCCAGCGTCCCGTCATCCAGGAACACCGCGCCGTCCCGCACGTGAATGGGACGTCCTCCAAGCCGCGCCGTCGATCCCGGTGCCAGGCCTGCGCCAGCAGTGCCGTCGGTAATCGCCATGATGCCGCGCACGCCCTTGGCGGCGATGGCGACACGACTCATCCCGGGATGTACGTGGATCCCATCGAGTATCAGCTCGGCGGCCACGTCCTCGCGCGCGAGCACGGCGGCCGCCAGCCCCGGCGCACGGTGCGTGAGTGGCGTCATCCGATTGAACAAATGCGTGGCATGGCGCGCCCCGGCCTCGATGGCTGCAATCGCAGTGTCGAAATCCGCTCCCGAATGACCAAGCGATACGACGTAGCCGCCAGCGACAAGGGAACGAACCAGGTCCATGCCTCCCGGTAACTCGGGCGCGACGGTCACGATGGCGACATCGGGACGAGACGCAGCCATCGTGGCAAGGACATGAAGTCCGCGGAAGTGCCGGCCGTCCACAGACGCCGGATCCTCCAGCGGCACACGCAGACAGGCGGCCGGCTGCGCGCCCCGGTATTCCGGGCTGATGAAATTGCTCTCGAGATGGGCCGGCAGGACGCGGGCCGCACCCGGTGGCTGCTGCAGTCGGGCCCGGCGGACCTGGTCCAGGACGCCCCGCAGATCGTCTGGCGAGCAGGCCACCGTCGTGGGGCAGAATGCCGTGACACCGTAGCGTGGAAGACGCGCGGCAATGGCCGCGATCGCGTCGCCACCGTCCAGCGTATCGTGACCCTCGACCCCGTGCACGTGCACGTCGATGAATCCGGGGACGATGACGCAACCGTGGGCATCGACGACGGTGGCACCGTCGGGATCCACGTGCGAACGCGAATCGATAGCGACGATCTGGTCGCCGTCGAGCACCAGCGCGCCGTCACCGAGCACGCGATCGGGCAGGACGATATCGCCGCCGGCCAGGACGATCATGCCCCACACGTCATCGGCGGTTCACATCCATGCCTTTCCAGTCCACGTGCACGTGGAGCTTGCGGCCCTCGAGCGGCAAACCCTCGACATCCGCCCGTTCGGCGCCCCCCGGCATGCGGAACACATCGGCATCCAGCCGCGTCAGCAGCGCGATGAAGCCGCGTTCCTCGGGAGCCTGGAGCACGAGAACACCGCCGCTCTCTCCCGGAGGGAATCTCCGATCGTCCAGGTAATCGCGATCGAGCGTAATCAGTGTCCGCCGCAGGTGGCGTGCAAGGCGATAGTGGTCGTCGTCTCGAGCGCGGCGCAACTCGTCGTGCTCAACGACGAACAACGCGTCCCATCCCAGCGTGACGCGCATGAAGGCCACGAGGCCGGCTGGAACGTTAGCGTCGATGTAGACGCGCGGCTGGGCCGTCAGCCGGTCGGCGTACCGTCCCAGCTCGGATGCCAGGGTTCCCATCGGGCCCTACCTGTGTCTCTCCAGATCCGGCATCGTGTCGCGTGTGGCGCGCGCCTGCGGGCGCTCCTGCGATGCCCGCAGGGCCTCGCGCTTCAGCGCGGCCACCAGTTCGTCGCGGCGGCGCATGAGCCTTCGGTGCGATCGCCGTCCCAGCGGCGATCCCACCGCGTACTCGCAGAACAGCGGGAACCCAATCGTCGAATCCACGTACGCCACCACCGTGTCGGGGAGCACACCCGGATTTACTTTCCCCCAGCTCACCGCTTCGGCCGGAGTGGCACCGGACAACCCTCCCCAGACCACCTGATCGGTGGTGATCTGGATGAAGTAGTCGTTGCCGCCTTTCGGAATACCGTAAACCTCCCACAGCGTGGGCTGCCCTTGCAGATAGAAGTTCTTGGGGGAGCCGCCGCCCAGTATCACACACCCGTTCTTCGCGGCCGCGAGGATGAACGCACACACCTCGTTCACGTCCTTGTTGGGGTCAATCATGAGCTGACCGCCGTTCATCAGCTCGTGGTACGCGACATTCATGCCGATCGAGCTGTCGCCGGGCGACGATGTATAGATGGGCACGTCGGCGGCCGCAGCCGCGGCCAGAATCGAGTACTCCTCGCAGCCTGGCTGCCGCTCGAGCAGGTCACGGCCCATGGCATGGTGGAGCTCTGCCGTCGAGACCGGCTCGTTCATGCCGGAGCGCACCAGGAAGTCGCGGACGTACGCATCGGTCTCGAGCAGCACGTCGGCCGGGAACAGGACGTCGTAGATGCGGATGACGCCTTCCTCGTACAACTCGACGTCGTTCACGAAGGGAGACCCGCGATGCAGCGTGAAGTTCAGCGCGTAATGGAGATCGTGGTACAGGTTGGCGCCAGTGCTGATGACGAAGTCGACCAGTCCCCGCTCCATCAGCTCGATGACACACCCCCCGAGCCCGGCAGGGGTCAACGCACCGGCCATCGTGAGCGCGATGGTCGTATCGTGCTCGGGCAGCAACATCCTGTCCGTGAAGATGCGACAGGCCTCGCCGAGTCGCGCAGCGTTGAACGCCTGAAAGCCGTCGTCGATGAGGTCCCGTATGGCCGCGCTGCCGCGGGGACGATAGTACCGAATCGGCTTGCCGGCGAGATAGGACCCCCGCGGTCGATCGGGAGCGCCAGGCGCACGGTGGGGCATTGCCGGTAGCTTAACACTCCCGGACCGGCGACCACGCGGGACTGGCAGTGAAGCTCCGCCTAGTCTCTGAGCTCAGTTGGGTTGCGACGGGGCGGCGACCTACGAGTCGCGCGACACGAATCGGGCAAAACGCATCCGGAGCGTGAGGACCGAGCTGGGTTGCGGGACCCAGCTCGGGTCGCTGGGCGCGGGTGGAGGATGCGTTTTACCGCGCGCTGTCGTCGGGAGCTCGTCCCGTCGCAACCCAACAGAGCACCGAGATAGGCCGGTCCAGGGCCGGCGAAGCGTGGCAGGGCATCGTGTCGCGACCGCGTTCACGCGGCGACTTCGAGCGCAGGTGCCTGAAAGCACAGGCAACCGCGCAACCTTCGAAATCTGTCGTACGACTGGACTCCATCCGATAGGGCTGATGACCGGCCCCAGTCCGATACGACATGAGCTACCCGCAGCGCCGTCCCGCCGCACCGGCCCGCCCACAGATCTCTGCGGATCTCGAATCACGATTCCGCGATCTGGTGCAATCGCCGCTTCGCGCGGGGCTGCTGCGCTTTCTGAGCGCACGACCGAACGAGTCGTTCGACGTGGACACACTGATGTCCGCGTTCGGGCGCATGCGACGCGACGTGGAGAACTGCCTGGACGAGGTGGTCCAGTTCGGCGTCGCGCGGCGGCTGCAGGTGGTACCGCCGAAGTACGCGATGCTCCGGCCCGACTCGAAAGCGCTCGCGCATCTGCTCGATACGTTCCTCGAACGGGGGGATGCCGCCGACAGTGAGGACCAGGCCCCGTCGGTGCACCGGTTTCGCGAGATGATCGGACGCGACGAGAAGATGCTGGTCGTCTTCGAGTGGATTCGTACAGCGGCCAAGTCGGACATCTCGGTGCTCATCCTCGGACCGACCGGCTCCGGAAAGGAGGTCGTCGCGGTCGGACATCTCGGTGCTCATCCTCGGACCGACCGGCTCCGGAAAGGAGGTCGTCGCGGTCGGACATCTCGGTGCTCATCCTCGGACCGACCGGCTCCGGAAAGGAGGTCGTC
>CAZDLW010000063.1:0-23114 GCA_964505975.1 uncultured Bifidobacteriaceae bacterium
CGCCCCGCTGAACAGCTGGCCCGACAACGCGAACCTCGACAAGGCCCGTCGGCTGCTTTGGCCCATCAAGCAGAAGTACGGCCAGAGGATCTCCTGGGCCGACCTGCTGGTCTTCACCGGCAACGTCGCCCTGGAATCGATGGGATTCAAGACCTTCGGCTTCGGCTTCGGGCGGCCCGACATCTGGGAGCCGGAAGAGATCTTCTGGGGTTCTGAGGACACCTGGCTCGGAGACGCGCGTTACAGCGGGGACCGGGAGCTCGCCAGGCCATTCGGCGCCGTGCAGATGGGCCTCATCTACGTGAATCCGGAGGGCCCGAACGGCAAGCCGGATCCCCTGGCTGCCGCCCGGGACATCCGCGAGACCTTCAGTCGAATGGCGATGAACGACGAAGAGACGGTGGCGCTCATCGTCGGCGGCCACTCATTCGGCAAGACCCACGGTGCGGCGCCCGCGACCGAGTACGTCGGCCCCGAGCCAGAAGCGGCTCCCCTCGAGCTGCAAGGCCTGGGCTGGATGAACACCTTGCGCAGCGGCACGGGCAGCGACACCATCACCAGCGGTCTCGAGGGCGCCTGGTCCAGCACGCCGACGAAGTGGAGCAGCAGTTTCCTGGACAATCTGTACAAGCACGACTGGGCGCTGACCAAGAGTCCCGCTGGTGCGTTCCAGTGGAGTCCCCAGAACCCCGAAGCGCAGGGGACGGTGCCGGATGCCCACGATTCGTCGAAGCGGCACGCGCCGATGATGCTGACGACGGACCTGGCGCTGAGGCTGGATCCGATCTACGGGCCGATCACGAAGCGCTTTCACGAGCACCCGGACCGGTTGGCAGACGCCTTCGCGAAGGCATGGTACAAGCTGCTGCACCGTGACATGGGACCCGTCTCGCGGTACCTCGGTCCGTGGGTCCCCGAGCCGCAACTGTGGCAAGATCCCGTCCCGCCGGTCGATCATGAGCTGATTCGCGATGAGGAGATCGCTGCTCTCAAGGGCAAGATCCTCGCGTCGGGAGTGTCTATCTCCCGGCTGGTGTCGACCGCGTGGGTGGCGGCGGCCACCTTCCGCGGCACCGACAAGCGCGGCGGGGCGAACGGGGCGCGGATCCGGCTGGCGCCACAACGGGACTGGGCGGTGAACGAGCCAGCCGAGTTGACGAAGGCGCTGCAGGCTCTCGAGCAGATCCAGCAGGATTTCAACAAGGCACAGTCCGGCAGGACGCGGGTCTCGCTCGCTGATCTGATCGTCCTGGGCGGTTGTGCAGCCGTCGAGAAAGCGGCCAGCAAGGCCGGGTACGACATCACAATGCCGTTCGCGCCCGGACGCACCGACGCTTCGCAGGAGCAGACCGACGTCGATGCGTTTGCCCCGCTCGAGCCCACCGCTGACGGGTTCCGCAACTACCTTCGAGCGGGAGAGACGTTATCGCCCGAGACGCTGCTGCTGGACCGGGCCTACATGTTGACGCTGACCGCCCCGCAGGTGACGGTGCTCGTCGGCGGCATGCGGGCGCTCAACGCCAACTTCGGCCAATCCCCGCACGGCGTCCTCACCGCGCGTCCCGAAACGTTGACCAACGACTTCTTCGTGAACCTTCTCGACATGCGCACCGGGTGGAAGTCATCCGGATCGGCGGAGCACGTCTACGAGGGGCGCGACCGGGCCACGGGCGAGCTGAAGTGGACAGCGACGGCGGCCGACCTCGTGTTCGGTTCACACTCCCAGCTCCGCGCTCTGGCAGAAGTCTATGCCTGTCACGATGGCAGGGAGAAGTTCGTGCGCGACTTCGTCGCGGCGTGGGATGAGATCATGAACCTGGATCGTTTCGACCTTGTCGCACAGCCTAACGGCGGGCGGGCGGCCGGCCGTGGCAGCGACGTGAGGCCCGACCTGCGCATGTGATCGTTCTGTGCGCCGCGGCGCGCTCGACACGCCGGCCATCGCCCGCGAGATGTGCCCTCTCCTGAATTTCGTCAGGAGGGGGCGCAACGAGGCGAGGCCGTCGCCGGGCGTTCACCGTGCGTGACATCGAGCAGCATGGAGACGCTTGCCGCGATCGACCGCGAGCCGCCGCTGCTCGCGCGCTTCGAGTTCCGACACGCCTGCCGAACTGCAGCGGATTCTCATCAAGGCGCTGCGCAAGGATCGCAAGCAGCGGTACCAGAGAGGGTTGGCGCCCGTATAATGACGCGCGATGCAGAGTCCGTTCCCTGGCATGGATCCGTACCTCGAAGCCCGCTGGGGAGACGTGCACGTACGTTTTGTTGCATACGTGCCAGAGACGCTGCAGCCGCAGCTGCCGAGAGACCTGCGGGCCCGCTCGGAGGAGCGCGTCCTTCTGGAGGCGCTGCCGGACGAAGACGCGCTCACGACATATCGCAGCGATGTTGCCGTCATCCAGACGCCGCGTTCCAGTACACGTGGCGAGCCGTCCAGAGCGATGGCTACAGTCGAGCCCGTCATCGTCGACGTCTATGAGGGCCCGGAGGTCGACCGGTTCGTGCACATCATCGATGTGTCGAGCGGAAACAGGGTAGTGACGGCAATCGAGATCCTGAGTCCGTGGAACAAAGGACCAGGACGGCTGAACCTCGACTATCGGCGGAAGCTGAGCGACTACGCTCGCGCCGGAGTCAACGTGGTCGAAATCGACCTGTTGCGCAGCCTCCGCGGGCGGTTGGAGGTTGGCCAGCAGGACCTTCCTGCAGATCGTCAGGCGCCCTATCTCACGTGCGTGCGACGCGCGCGCTACCCGGCACGCTGGGAGATTTACCCGATGCTGTTGCAGCAGCCGCTACCGGCAGTTCCGATTCCGCTTCGAGAGACCGATGCCGACGTGCTGCTCGATCTGCAGCCGCTGATTGAGCGCGTCTACACGGCGGGCGGACACGACGATATCGACTACAGCCGGCCACCCGTCCCGCCGCTCGATGGCGAGGCGGCCACGTGGGCGGACGCATTGCTGCGCGCAGCGGCACTGCGATCGTGACGATCGCATGCAATACGGCACCATGGCGCCACCGCGCCCGAACGTGAGCGCGAGGATCTTCCGGAGCCTCGAGGAGGAACAGCGGGCGGAACGGGCCGATTGGGCCGCCTTCAGTTCAGCGGAGCGTCTGCGATGATGTGGTAGCTGGCGCTGGATGCATGGTCCTTCACGGGAGCGCGCATTGCTGAATCCCGACTTCCGCGATCTCTCGTCCGGATTCATCGACGCGAACGTTGAGTTTCTCGTTGTTGGCGCTTACGCGATGGCGGTGCATCGTGCCCCGCGCGAGCAAGGACCTTGATCTGTGGGTACGGCCGTCTACAGAGAATGCGCGGCGCGTGCTGCACGCACTCGAGGTGTTCGGCGCCCCTCGGCACGAGCTGCCCCCGCTCGATCACTGCCAGTGCTCGACAACAGTGATTGCGGCACCCGACTCTTCGGCGATGGTCGTGTTGATCAGGAACTTCGTTCGATCGCTCGTCATGTCCCAGTACGGGATGGCGGTGAGCGTCGTCGGCCATCCCCATGCCGCCTTCGCCGAGCGGCGACACGATCTCATAGGCCCCGAGGCGGGTGCCGGAGGTCAAGGGCATGGATAGCGAGCCGCGAGGATATCACTCGGCTCATCCTTTGCACCCTGCACGTACAATACGTGCAGAGGCTGCCATGGCAACATCGGAGTCCACGACCCAGAACATCACCGTGCGCCTTGACCGGCGGACGCTGCGCAGGGCCAAGATCGCTGCACGCGCCGCGGCGCTCATCGAATCGGCGGGCGCCAGGCAGAACCGCCCGCGACCTCACCAGATCCGAGTGACGGCATGACATCCGGCTGACCAGTCTTTCGATCGGGACGCCCGAGCCGCGACCCTATTCGCGCATGGACCCGTCGGACGAAGGCGCCCCGAGCAGCAAGCGGTTCTTCGGTGTGATGTCGCGCGGGATTGTCTGTGTCCAGACCCGGTATCCGTGACGCTCGAGACGGTGAGCGCGCGCCACGTCGATCGCCAGCGACGCATCCACCCACCCGCCGAGGCGCCCAGCATCGCAGATCGCGAGATCGTGGCAGCAGGGGAGCACGGCCAGCCGCGCCCGAGCCGCGACGGCGTGCGCGATGATCCGGTCCGTCAGCGCCCCACAGGCGTGGCTCGACACGACGAGGTCGTCCGGACGGAGCGGGACGGCCTCGATCGGCGCATCCACCCACTGCACGCGGCCGGCCAGCCGAGACCACGCGCCGGTGAGCACGGCCTGAATCGCCGCGGCCGACGGCGGCCGTGCGGGATCGACCGCCAGCGCCGCCGGCGACGTGTCGTCGAGCAGGATTAACAGGAGCGACAGGAGACCGTGACCCGCGCCGGCCTCGACGACGCGTCCGCCGCGGAACAGGCGCCGGCAGCGCCGCGCCACCTCCCACGCTTCGTACAGCTCCTTGCGCGGCAGGCAGCGGGCCTGGCAGACGGTGCGCCCCACCCGTGCGATCAGTGTGTCGCCGCTGAAGCGGCCCAGGTCCTTCTCCGTGAGCCGTACGTGGGAGCCATGGGAGAACACGTCTCCAGTATGGCGCGACACGCGCGTGTGCGGACTGGTTCCAGGTGATCGGCGGGCGGAGGCGCTTCGTGGCGCCATTTCAGCCTGGAGCGCCTCCAGCTGATCGGTCCCGCCGTGCCGGTGCTCTCGGACGTCGCGGTGGGCATGTACGGTTCGGCCGAGTTCGACGTCTCACGGCACGCACGCTGGTCTATCGCCGCGGTCCGATCAGTGCCAGACGGCACGCTCAACGCGAACGGTTCGGTGCCATCGACCAGTCGCGGGAGACGCTTTCTGTAGACGGATTTGTGCTAAGATCTTTCACAGGAAGGAAGGATGACCCATGAGGCCGACACCGCTGCGGCGTGCGGCTCCCGACGAGGGCATGGTGGCGACGAAGGCCGTGCTGCGCACGGCCGATCGGCTCGCGTTGTCGAACAGAGCGCTGGGCCGGATCATCGGGCTGTCCGAAGCGTCGGTGTCGCGGATGCGCGCGGGCTCGTACACGCTGGCGCCGGATGACAAGTCCTTCGAGCTGGCCGTGCTCCTCGTGCGTCTGTTCCGCGCGCTCGATGCCATCGTCGAGGGCGACGAGGCGGTCGCGGCCGCGTGGCTGCGCAGCGACAACGCGGTGCTGGGCGGCGCGCCGCTGACCCGTATCCAGACCGTATCGGGCCTGGTCGATGTCCTGGGCTACCTGGACGCCCGCCGCGCTCTCGCGTGAGCGCCTCCGCCTCTCCGGCGCGTGCTGGCGCGTCGTCGAGTCTCAGCACCGGGTCTCGACGATGAAGCTGGTGGACACGATTGAAGAGCAGGCACTGCTCGAATCGCTGATCGAGCACACCAAACCCGCCGTGCCGCCCGATTGCCGGCACCTGCACTATCTTCTTTCGACGCCGTTTCGCTACGGCGCACCCTATCCCGTGGGATCGCGGTTCCGGCGGCCTGGGCTCACGCCCGGTGTGTTCTACGGATCCGAAGCGGCCGCCACGGCGATCGTCGAGATGGCCTTTCATCGGCTACTCTTCTATGCCGATGCGCCGGATGTGCCCTGGCCTTCGAATGCCGGTGAGTACACGGCTTTCTCGGTCAGATTCACAACGGCCGCTGGACTCGATCTGACGAAGGCCCCGCTCGAGCGGGACCGGGCGCACTGGACCGACCGCACCAACTACCGCGCGTGTCAGCACCTGGCGGAGCAGGCCCGGATGGCGGGGATCGACGTGGTCCGGTACGAGTCCGTGAGAGCCCCCACGGGCACCGGCGGTATCAATCTCGCACTGCTCCATTGTCGAGCGTTCACGTCGCGCAGGCCGCTGGCGCGACAGACGTGGCGCATGCAGTTGGACGCGTCCGGTGTGCGCGCGCTTTGCGCCGCGCCGGCGCAGCGGCTCGGCCTTGGCCGCGACGTTTTTACCGGGGATCCGCGTATCACCGCGCTCCGCTGGGAGCGATGACGCGGCCGCCGCGGAGTCTATCGCCGTTCAGGCGGTAGTCGTTCAACAGCGATCGCCGAGTTCACGGCGACGTCGTGGGCGGCGCCGGTCCTCTCCATCGTTCGCGAGCAGAAGAAGGCGCTTGCCGGCGGGGCCCAGCCTCGTTAGCATTTCTCGATCGCGATCATAGAAGGAGCGTCGATGTCCCGGCGGCGAAATAGGTGGCGGGGAATACCCCAGCCGACCTCCGACTGCAAATCCAAGCCCTCTGTTCGTGCCCTTGCTGTGCGCGCTTGGCGGGTACCAGCACGCGTTCTCGCCGCAGGCGCTGCGGGAGCTGTATGGGACGAAACAGAACTACATCAGCACGGTGGAGCAGCGTCTGACGGATCTGGAGCGGGCGGGCTGGTCGTTGCCGGTGTATCGCGACATGATTCTGGCCGATGCCCGGGAGGTCAACTTTTAAGTCGCGAAAACCGACTATACTCGGGCTCTGTCACCTATCTCCGGCCTGGCTTCATCGGGCGTTTTCTGCCGCACGTTGTCCGTGACGAACTGGGCGCTGCTTTGCGCCGCGGCGGCGCTCGTGTGTGCCCACCCAGTGGCCGCCGGGCAGGCCCCGAACGGCGATCCGGAGAATCCGGCCGTCGTGTCGGCGTTGGCGCCGCTTCTCACGCCATTGCCGCTCGTGCCGGATGCTCCTCCCATCCCACTGCCTCCTGCCACGATCTCGCGCGATGGCGACGGGCGTGCCACGGTACGTGCAGTCCGTCTGCGTGAGCCCCTGCGCATCGACGGTGCACTCGACGAATCGCATTACCGTGACGTTCCGCCGATGTCCGGCTTCATCCAGGTGGAGCCCGAGTATGGGGCGTCCGCGACCGAGCAGACCGACGTGTGGGTGTCGTTCGACAACGACAACCTCTATCTGTCGGCCCGCATGTGGGACAGCGAGATGGATCGGCTCGTCGCCACCGAGATGCGCCGCGACAGTACGACAATGTTCCAGGGCAACGACGTGATGTCGTTCATCCTCGACACCTTCTACGACCGCCGGAACGGCGTGCTGTTCACCGTCAACCCGATTGGCGGACGGTCGGATACGCAGGTCACCAACGAGCGTCAGTTCAACCAGGACTGGAACCCCGTGTGGGAAGTCAAGACCGGACGCTTCGACGGCGGCTGGACGCTCGAGGCTGCCATTCCGTTCAAGTCGCTTCGCTATCGTCCCGGGGCCTCACAGATCTGGGGCTTCAATGCCATGCGCACGAAGCGATCGAAGAACGAGATGTCGCTGCTCACCCGTGTGCCGCTGGGCCGCCAGCAGGCTGCGATGGCGCAGTTGTCATTTGCCGCGTCGCTCGTCGGGCTGGAAGTGCCGCAGACCGGACGGAACCTGGACATTAAGCCCTACGCCACTGCGAGCCTCACGACCAACCGCACCACGACACCGGCGGTGTCGAACGACCCCCATGGGCAGGTGGGGTTGGACATGAAGTACTCCGTGACACAGGGGCTCACCGCCGACATCACGCTCAATACCGACTTTGCGCAGGTCGAAGCCGACGAGCAGCAGGTGAACCTCACGCGATTCAGCCTGTTCTTTCCAGAGAAGCGCGAGTTCTTCCTCGAGAACCAGGGGACGTTTGCGTTCGGGGGCGTGCAGTTGGGAGGGAACCTCAACAACGCAATGAACACGAGCCAAACGGCCCCGATCCTTTTCTACAGCCGGCGCATCGGGCTCAACGAAGGACGCGAAGTGCCGCTGCGAGCCGGTGGCCGAATCACGGGGCGTGCCGGCCGGTACACGGTTGGGGTGCTGAATGCCCAGACCGGATCCGAGGATCCCGATCTGCCACTGGCCGCCCGGGGGACCAACTTCTCCGTCGTCCGGTTGAAGCGCGACGTGCTTCGCCGGAGCAGCGTGGGCCTCATCGCCACCGGCCGGTCGGTGGCCCAGAACGGGTCCGGGGGGAATCTGGCCTACGGCCTCGACGGCACGTTCTTGTTCTTCGAGAACCTCGCGATCAACAGCTATTGGGCCAAGACCGAAACGAGTGGTCTGTCAGGAGACCAGACGAGCTACCGGGCGGACTTCAACTACAACGCCGACCGTTACGGCCTGCAGCTCGAGCATCTGTTCGTGGGCGACGCGTTCAATCCCGAGCTCGGCTTCATCCGGCGTCGCGACATGCGCCGCAGCCGCGCACAGGCCCGGTTCAGTCCGCGGCCGCGCAGCATCGCGTCGATTCGGCGGGTTCGATACCAGGCGGGCATCGCGTATGTCGAGAACGGAGCCGGCCAGCTGGAGTCGCGCGAGCGCGACGCCGAGTTCGTAATCGAGTTCCAGAGCGGCGATCAGTTCAGCGTGCAGTACAGCAACCTCTTCGAGTTCCTTCCGCGGCCGTTTCCCATCACGCGATCGGTCACAATCCCGGTTGGCGGGTACGACTTCCAGAACGTGCAGGTGGGCGCGAACTTCGGACGACAACGGAGGCTCGGCGCCAACATCGCACTGGAACACGGGACCTTCTACAGCGGGCATCGGACGACGTTCAGTGCGTCGCAGGGACGTGCGAGCGTGACGAGAGCGCTGTCGGTGGAGCCAACCTATTCCCTGAACAAGGTGGATCTGTTGGAGGGTGCGTTCACGACCCACCTCGCGGGTTCGCGCGTGACGTACACGATGACGCCGCTCATGTTCGTGAGTGCGCTGGTCCAGTACAACTCGGGCACGAACGCGGTCTCCACCAACGCACGGCTGCGCTGGGAGTATCGGCCGGGCAGCGAGCTCTTCGTTGTCTACAACGAGGAGCGCAACACCTTGTCGCGTGAATTTCCCTCGCTCTCCACGCGTTCGCTCATCGTCAAGATCAACAGGCTGCTCCGCTACTGATCCCGCTGTCCACAGCGGGTGATATCCTGTGCGCATGGCAGAGACCGTCGAGTTCCGCAGTAACGGCAGCATGGCATCGGGATATCTGGTCACGCCACCGGCAGGGGTGGGTCCCGGTGTCCTCGTGATTCAGGAGTGGTGGGGACTCGACCCAGGCATCAAGGAGATGGCGGACCGCCTTGGGAAGGCCGGGTTCGTGGCGCTCGCACCGGACCTGTACCGCGGAGAGCTGGCCCGGCACGACGAGATGGACAGGGCCGCCCGGCTCATGCAGGCTCTCCCGCCGGATCGCGCCGCTCGCGACATGAGCGGCGCCATCGACTACCTCGCCGGACACCCGGCCGTGAAAGGCAACGGCATTGGCGTGGTGGGCTTCTGCATGGGCGGCATGCTGTCGTTCATCATCGCGGTCAAACGGCCCGATGTGGTGAAAGCCCTGGTGCCGTTCTACGGTTTCCCTCGAGGAGAGACCGAGCCGGACTGGTCGTCCCTCGCTGCCAACGTGCGCGGCCATATGGCCGAGCACGACGATTACTTCCCGCCGGCCGCTGCCCGCGCGCTCGAAACGAAGTTACGGAGCATGGGCAAGGACGTGACGCTGACCGTGCATCCCGGGACCGGCCATGCGTTCATGGCCCCGCACAACGCCCTTGGTACGCTGAACCAGGCGCTGGCGGATCGCATCTGGCCCGAGGTGGTGTCGTTCCTGCACGACACGTTGGGCCGGCCTTCGTCGACGGCCACCGCGTGATTGGAATTCGCAGTATCTCTTTCTCGCGCGTCGCGCGGCCAGGAGGGGAGTCATGGCTCAGAGTCACGTCCGCGCGCTCCAGATGCTGTTCGGGTGTGTCGTGGCGCTTTCGCTGATCGTCCTTTCGGGCAGTGCACTGGTCGGGCAGGCGCCAGGGACGCCGACCGACGCGGGCACCGCGGCGCCCGTCGCCCTCGAGGGCACACTCGAGCGCGTCCCGGTTCATGGCACGTCACTCGAGGGGAATCTGCTCGGCGAAACGGCCTCGCCGGAAGTCTCCATCTACCTGCCATCGAGCTACGCCAGCGATCGAAACAGGGGCTATCCCGTTGTCTACCTGCTCCACGGATACACCAACACCGATCTGGGCTACTTCGGCCCCACGGGGCGGCAGCTGCACCTCATCGCCGATCGCGTGTACGCGGCCGGCGGGGCGCGCGAGATGATTCTCGTGATGCCGAACGCCATGAACGCATTCGGCGGCAGCATGTACTCGAGCTCGGTGACGACCGGCGACTGGGAGCGGTACATTGCCGAAGATCTGGTGTCGTACATGGATCGGACCTACCGCACCATTCCAACGCGCGAGGCGCGCGGGCTTGCGGGGCACTCGATGGGCGGCTACGGGACTATTCGCATCGGCATGAAGCGGCCCGACGTGTTTTCCGCCATCTATGCGCTCAGCTCCTGCTGCCTCAACGAAGGGACTGTGCGTGCCGGCCGCGGAGGGGAACCGTCGCCGGCTGAGACGATCCGGTCGATCGAGGAAGCCCGGGGCAATCGCGCCGCACAGGGTACGCTGGCGCGCGCGGCAGCATGGGCGCCGAATCCCGACAACCCCCCGTTTTATCTGGACGTGCCGACCAGATACGGTGAGGTGGTTCCGGAGGTGGCCGTGAAATGGGCCGCCAATTCGCCGGTTGCGATGCTGGACCAGTATGTGTCGAACCTGAAGATGCTGACCGCGATCGCGCTCGACATCGGGCTGCAGGACGGACTCATCGTGGGTAACCAACTGCTGGTCGACCGGATGAGGCGATTCGGCATCGCGCACACCTTCGAGACCTACGAGGGCAACCACGGCAACCGGATTCCGCAGCGGCTCGAGGAGAACGTGTTGCCGTTCTTCTCACAGCATCTGTCGTTCGAGCCCGACCGTCAGTCGCGGCGCTGACACGCGCCAACCTGCGCGGTCGCCGAAGAGCCGGACATGGACGAGCGACGCTCGACTGCTTCGCAGCACTGACCGCAGCACGAGGCGCCCATCAGTTGCGCGGAGCTACCGCCTTCAGGCTCTGCAGGCAGTAGTCGTTCAAGACCGCTCACACACGGCGTAGATCATGTTCCTGGGGCCGGGCAGAAACGGAGCGAATCGATACAAGAGGCGGAGTGCAAACAGGGCCGGGTGTCTGCCATGGGATCGCGCGTACAATCGCGGTGCGACGAGTGCCTCGGATGCCTGTGGAATCGGTGCGCATTCGAGGACTCTCAGCCCTGCCTCCCGAACAACGGCGGCAAGCTCATCCGGCGTGAAGAAGAATTGAAAGAATTTCTCGCCGTCGCCGAAGCTGAGCGAGGACGATCGTCGCATCGCGGGGGAGTCATAGGGGACGGTCACGATGGCTCCTCCGCCAACTCTCAGGACCCGATGAAACTCCCGCAGTTGTTGTAAGGGTCCCTGCGGATCGTGCTCGATGACGCCCCATGAGATGACAGCGTCGAAAGATACGTCGAGATAGGGCAGCGATTGCGTCGTGCCCAGGCACCACCTTCTGCCTGGATGCAGCCCCTTGACGCGTCGGATCAGTTCGTCCGAATAGTCGAACCCTTCCGCACGGTAGCCGTGCCCGCACAGGAACTCCACCCACTCACCGAGTCCGCATCCTGCATCTAGCACGCGACTGCCAGCCGGCAGGTAGCGGCGGATCAGTCTCCATCTGGGATCGAGACTGAATGCGAGACGGGCGCGACTGCTGAACCCGACGGATCGGCGAAACGTCTCTGCCCAGAGCTGTGGTGTGCTTGCGACGGTCTCCTCGGCACGGCGAGTCTCCACGTACATGTCGTCAGCTCGAACTTGCCCGCCATTCTCCCTTACTTGGTGCTCGCACTCAACCTCGAACGAGCACCAGAGACCCTGCTGCCTCTGTGCGGTGGAGCTCACCGTGCTGTGACACGAGGTTCAAACACACGAGGTTCAACTCTGCTTGACTTGCGCAGAAGGCAGGCGTATATGCCGAAAAGCACACAACTCCTCCGTTTCAGGACTGATACCGTCGCGCTGTCTCAGCCCGAAGCCTGCACGGCCGAATCGAGGTGTGCCTGTTGATTCCCGCAGAGTAGTATCGGAGAGCATACGATATGGACCAGCCTGACAACATGGCGCATCTGGCGACCGACCTGGCCGTCACGCTTGCCGAAGACCGCCCGGGCATGCTTGCGCGGGCGATTGGCGCCGTGGGCGCGGCCGGCATCAACATCGATGGCTACGCAGAAATGGAAGGCGTCGTACACGTACTGGCGCCGGATGTGGACGCCACACGTCGGGCGCTCGACCAGGCCGGATTCCGCGTCGTGAACGAGCAGCAGGTCGTCGTGGTGCCGGTCGCAGACGAGCCCGCTGCGGCGGCAAAGATCTTTCAACGCATCGCCGCGGCGAAGCTCAACGTCGGCTTCAGCTACCTGGCGACGCGAAACCGGCTCGTCGTGGGCGCAGGCGATCTGCAGGCCGTCCTGAACGCGCTGACCCCGTGAGCGGCCACTGAACCGACGGAGAGACCCAGCTTCATCAGAGGCGATGGCGGTGCCTCCAGTCCTGGCGCGGAAGAATCGCTGGCTGCAGGCGGCCCGGTCAACAGGAGGTGGTGTGTGACCGAAGGCGAAAGGTCTGCGGATGCGGCACGCGACAGCGGTCGAACCGATGTGGTGAGGCTCCCGTACACGGGTCGGGAGTTCCTGGAGAGCCTGGACGACGGGCGAGAAGTCTGGATCTACGGAGAGCGCGTCAGAGCCATCGCGGATCATCCGGCGTTCCGTAACTGCGCGCGGATGCTCGCGCGTCTGTACGACCAGCTCCACGAGGATCACGCGAGTGGCCGCGGTGTGCTGACGACGGCGACGGAGTGGGGAGAGGGGTTCACCCATCGGTATTTCCGGGCGCCGAGGACGGCGCAGGAACAGGTAGCCGCCCGCGATGCTATCGCGGCGTGGTCGCGGAGCACGTACGGCTGGCTGGGCCGGTCGCCCGACTACAAGGCGGCATTTCTGGCCACCCTCGGCGCCAACGCCGACTTCTATGCCCCCTACCAGGAGAATGCCAGGCGCTGGTACCGGTTCGCGCAGGAGCGTGTGCCCTTCGTCAACCACGCCATCATTCATCCGCCTGTCGATCGGCACGTGGCGCCCGGCGCGCCGGACGGCGCGCGCGACGTCTACGTGCACGTGACGAAGGAAACCGACGCAGGCATCCATGTCTCGGGTGCGAAGGTGGTGGCCACCGGCTCGGCGCTCACGCACTTCACGTTCGTGGCGCATCATGGGTTGCTGCCCGTCCAGACCCGGGAGCACGCGTGCATCTTCATGGTGCCGACTAGCGCCAGGGGTGTGAAACTCATCTGCCGCGTATCCAACGAATACCGCGCCGCCGCACTTGGCAGCCCCTTCGACTATCCACTTTCGAGCCGCTTCGATGAGAACGACGCCATCTTCGTCATGGATGATGTGTTCATCCCGTGGGAGAACGTGTTCGTGTACGGAGACGTGGAGAAGGCCAACCACTTCTTCCCGCGCACGGGGTTCCACCCGCGTGCGATGCTCCACGGGTGTACACGTCTCGGGGTCAAACTCGATTTCATTGCCGGCCTGCTCATCAAGGCGACCGAGATTACCGGGACGAGGGCGTTTCGAGGAGTCGAAGCGAACATCGGGGAAGTGATCGCCTGGCGGAACATGATCTGGGGGCTCTCGGATGCGATGGCCAATGCCGCCAGCCCATGGACCGGCGGATGCGTGCTGCCGGGGATCGAGCCGGCCGCCGCCTACCAGGTTCTGGCGCCTGAGGCGTACATGCAGGTCAGGACCCTGATCGAAAGGACCGTGGCCAGCGGGTTGATCTACCTGAACTCGGATGCCCGCGATTTCGCCGCGCCGGAGCTTCGCCCGTACCTGGACAAGTATCTGCGCGGCTCGGGCGGCGTGGACGCGGTGGGGCGGGTCAAGCTGATGAAGCTGCTCTGGGATGCCATCGGCACCGAGTTCGGTGCGCGGCACGAGCTCTACGAGATGAACTACAGCGGCAGCCACGAGGAAATCCGCCGCTACGCGCTTTTCGGTGCGGTTGGCACGGGCAGCTACGATCGCTTCAAGCAGTTTGCCGAGGCGTGCATGGCCGAGTACGACCTGCACGGATGGACCGTGCCGGATCTCGTCAATCCGGAAATGGCGGCCGCCGGACGACAGGCGTGATCAGTCCAAGGACGACGCAGGTCAGCGTCCAGAGGGTTATCGTGGTGCTGTATCCACGCGTGATCGCGACCATCCTCGTGATGATGGCGGCGGCGGCATGTGCCGTCGCGACGCATCCACAGGGTGCCTCGGATCCCGCAACACAGGCAGGTGCCGGGAGTCGTGCGGGAGATGACAGTGCTGGTGCTGCCGATCTCGCGGCCGTCACCAGCACACGGGCGTCTTCGGACGTCGCAGGTGGAGACACCGCGCCGACGGGCTGGTTCTGTCCGATGCACCCCGACGTGACGTCATCGGAACCAGGCAGGTGCCGGAAGTGCAACATGGCGCTGATTGCCGGGGATCCCTTCGACACGCGGGAGTATCTGCTCGATTTCACCGCCGCCCCTGCAGCCGTACGTCCTGGCGTGCCGTTCACGATGCAGTTCCGCGTCCGCCATCCGGGCACCGGATTGCCGGTGGATGCGTTCGAAGTCGTGCACGAGCGGCAATACCATCTGTTCGTGATCAGCTACGACATGAGCGAGTTCCAGCACATTCATCCCGAGATGGACGAGGAAGGGACGTGGATCGTCGACGTCGTGGTTCCGAAGGCTGGTTATTATCGGGTGTTGTCGGACTTCGTGCCCACCGGCGGGTCGCCGCAGTTCATCGGGCTGACGCTCGTCACCGTGGACTTCGACGGCGACCTCGTGTCCGAGGCAGCCACGCTCACGCCCGACACGGTGTTGACGAAGACCGTTGACTCGATGACCGCAACCGTTGCGCTGGACCCCGTCATGCTCCTCTCCGGACAGTACGGCCATCTGGAGTTCACGTTGACGGACGCGGTGACGGGAGAACCGGTGACGGATCTCGATCGGTATCTCGGCGCCTTCGGGCACGCGCTCGTCCTGAGCGAGGACATGCGCGACGTGGTGCATGCGCATCCGAGCGAGTGGTACGAATCCGAGGTCGTCACCGGCGCCGGTGGCCCGAAGGTGACCTTCGAAGGCTATCTGCCCCGGCCAGGGCACTATCGGGCCTGGGCACAGTTCCTCCGAGGGGGGAAGCTGTCCACCTTCACGTTCACGTTCCGCGTCTGGTCACCGTACGAGGCGTTCAGAGCGCAGCGCAGCGCTGGCGTCATGCCACGACAGGACCTTCGGCAGGGATCGCCGGTGGCACTCGTGCCGAACGGAGGCGACCTGCGATGAATCGCCTTTGGCCGATGATGGCCTCGTTGTGTGCCGCGCTGATCGCCATCGTGGTGCAGACGGTGGAGTCCCACAACCCGATTACCACAACCGTGCGGTTCAACCGCGAAGTGGCCGCCGTGTTGAACGCCCGCTGCGTACCGTGTCACGTGGAGGGCGGTCTGGCGATGCCGTTCCAGACATACCCCCAGGTACGCCCGTGGGCCGTGGCGATCAAAGAAGAAGTGCTGGCACGACACATGCCGCCGTGGCCGGCGGAACCAGGGTTCGGCACGTTCGCCAACGATGGCGGGTTGACGCCTCGAGAACGGGAGTTCCTGGTCTCGTGGATTGACGGAGGGGTGCCCGAAGGCGAGGGCCGCCCACCGGCACATCACGATCATTCGGGCCACTGGATGCTGGGGGAACCGGATGGCGTCTACGTCGCCGTTCCGGATGGGAATGGGACTCGCCCCACGGGAATGACCCGCTTCATCGTGAATACCGATCTACCCCAGAGCCAATCAATCTCGGCCATCGACGTGAGGATGCCCGATCGGCGCACGGCTCGTGCGGCGTTCGTGTCCCTGATCGATACGGGTGAGTATCTCGGTGGATGGACCCCATGGCACAGCACCATCGAGCTTCCAGGCGGCGTGGCGTTTCGCGTTCCGGCGGCGGCTCGCCTTGCGGTGGACGTGCTGGGCACTCCGACCTCGGAGATGGAACCGCCGCGTGTGGCGCTGTACGCGGCCGATGAGGAGCGGCGTGTGATGCAACACGCGTCAACACTGGCTATCGAGGCGCACACAACCGAGCATCACGTCCGCGCGCGCGAGGCCATCGAGACCACCCTCACGCTGGTGAGCTTTCGCGTCGACATGAGCCCCGGTGGCCGGTCAGTTGAACTGACGGCTCGCCGGCCGGATGGTTCGCTCGAGGCGTTGTTGTGGATCAAGGACTTTCGCCACGACTGGCAGGTGCCATTCGTGCTGCGCGAGCCGGTGACGCTGCCTGCAGGTTCCGTGCTCCAGGCGAACGCCTACTTCGACCCCTCCCGAGCCACGGGCCATCAGGTGGTCCTGTATCTGACCGGCTATGAGGGAGCCCAGTTGCCGGTTGGCCCCATTCCGCCGCAGGGACATGAGCATGTGCACTGAGAGGGCCGCAGCAGGGCGGCGCGCGACGAGGCGTGCTGCCCCGGCCTCCGAAGATCGAGCGGCACAGATCTGATGCGCATCGATATCTGGTCCGATCTCGTCTGCCCGTGGTGCTACGTCGGCAAGCGACGCTTCGAGCGGGCGCTCGCCTCCTTCGAACACCCAGACGACGTGCAGGTGGTGCACCGTTCGTTTCAGCTGGATCCGTTAACGCCGAAGGGGCGCACAATCGACCGGCGCGAGATGCTGATGAGGAAGTACGGGTGGTCGTCGTCGCAGGCAGACGAGATGGACGCCCGGATGGTACGCACGGCGGCAGACGAGGGACTCGAGTACCACCTCGAGGGCGGCGTGACGGGCAACACGTTCGACGCTCACCGCCTGGTGCATCTCGCCGCGGATCATGGCCTGCAGGATGGCGCGATCGAGCGATTCTATCGCGCGCACTTCACCGAACGACGCTCTCTCTTCGACAGCGACTCGCTCGTCGAACTGGCCGCCGAGGCCGGCCTTCCACGGCAGGAGGCGCAAGAGGTCCTGGACGGATCTATGTACGCGGATGCCGTCGAACGAGACGTCACCGGCGCGCGCACGCTCGGAATCTCGGGTGTGCCGTTCTTCGTCATCGGTGGCCGGTACGGTGTGTCCGGTGCACAGTCTCCGGAAGTCCTCGCCAGCGCATTGCAGCGGGCCCGGAACGAGCGTCGCGGGTAACCGGCAGCCCTGGGCCGCCGTGGACCACCGGCGCAGGCGGTCTGGCAGGCTCTACAGAATACAGAATCTCAGAAGTGCGCCACCAACGCCCCTGTTCGGCATTTCGCATTCTGCATTCAGGTTGCTGGCTTCGTCCGCCACCTGCTACAGCGTATCCCACGTCCGGGCTGCGACGGCGATCTACCGAACGTGCACGCCGGACGAGGTGCTCTGCAGGTGTTCGTTCAGGTCTGGCAGACAGACGACTTCCTGGATGTCGTGGTCGTTGACACGATTCCAGTAACGCACCCCCTTCCATTCCCCTTCCCAGTTCTGCGGATCGATAAGGGTCCACTCGCCCTCGAGCGTCATGCCGTTGTCGATCAACCGGTAGCGCTCGATCATGCGGAAATCCTTGCTGGCGGGGATGCCTTGGTCCACCCAGTGCCTGTCGAGATCGGTGAAATTCCGCGTGTCGACGACCAGTATGTCGCCGTCCCAGCGGCCGATGGACTCGCCGTTGAACGTGCGGACGACAAGATCCGGATCGGTATGCGTGCGGCCGTCGAGGTAGATGACGCGAAGGCTGTTCATGAACTCGCTGACCATGTAGATCGCGGTGGGCAGCTGAATCATCGCAATCGGCCACACACGCGTCATGATGATCGGCATCCCGGCCGGCCAGCACTGCCCGATGTCGTCGCGATAGACCTTGCCCTCGCTCAAGGCCTGGTTGTAGGCGTCGAAGTGCTTCTGTGCGGCCGGTGTCAGCCTGGGCAGGACCTCTGGCGTCCGGCCGAACAGCCATCCGCCGCCCGGAACGCCTCCCCTGATGAACCAGTTGCCCGTGAGGTCGAACGGCGGCCGCGGTCGAGGCTTGGCGAGGTTCTCGGGCGCCAGCGCGCTGAGCGGAGGCTCAGGGTTCGGTGCCTGAGCGGACGCCATGGCGACCAACGCGAGGCTGACGATCGGGAAGAACACGAGGCCACGACGAAGCGTCTTCCGGCTCATACATCCCTCCGTAGTTCCGGACGTGCCAACACGGGTGCCGCGCCGCCCCGGGCTCGAGGGCCGAGCCAGTGCGGGACGGGTGAAGCGCAGGTCATTCTAATGCCACTTGTGTCCGTCGCGTCATGGAATGCGTTCGGCCCCTGTCCTTCGACTGTCGCTCGCGATACCCCGTGTGCAGTCGAGGTATTGAAGAAGGCAGGCGTTCACTTGTAGCCGTGGGTCAGCAAGCGCTGCGCGCAGGCCTCGAACGCAGCCCGCGGCCCTACCTCGAAGTTGAAGGTATCCGCCAGGCGTGTGATCACATTGAAGGCAAACGCGACGTTCAGGGCGTCTTCGATCTGCGCGCGCGTCACGCCCAGGTCCAGCAGCGCCTGCACGTCGGCCGCTGTGAGACTGTCGTGGCTGCGTATGACCGTGCCGAGGAATGCCAGGATTGCACGCAGCGGTTCCGCGATTGGTGCGTGCTCCAGATCCGCCAGCACCGCTTGCACCGTCTGTTCCCAGAGGACCTTCGACGCGACCGCGCCGTGAGCCTGCGTTCAGAACTCGCAGGCGTTGACCCTCGATACGTACGCGGTCATCAACTCACGGTCGCCGACGGACCACTCCGACGGACCGCGCATCACCTCCTGGAAGACCTCGTTCATGTGCGCGCCGAAGAACTCGGGAGCGTCTTGACCACATCGGGAGCAGGAAACCCGGAGACGAGACGAATGACCCTGAAGAGCAGGCGCGTCGCGAACGGATGGCCCTGGTCGAGTATGCCGAGTCTCATTTCGGCTCTCCGGGGGCTGTGGCTGTCGCCGCCTCGAGGGCGGTTAGTGCCGTCCGCAACTGGCGCGCGGCCTGCCTCAGTGCGGCGCACACCGTCAGCTCGAAGACCTCATCCTCGGCGACGCCGGCCGCCTTCACAGCGGCCACGTCGCTGTCGGTGACCTTCCATGCGTTGCGGGCCACCTTGTCGATGAGTGCGCGCGCACGCACGTCCGTGCTGTCGTTGTCGAATGCTGCCTGCCGCGCACCGGGCGAGGCAAAGCCGGGGCCACGCAGCACGCGCTCAATCACGGCGTCCCGATACCTATCGGCTGTGTTACTCATTACCGACGATGATACATCGCGCTCCCCTCTGGGGCCGCTGAGGTCTCGCCGTTCCGGCGTCGACGTCGTCCAACGGAGGAGGTGACTGCGATGTCGAACGCGTCGAGCGTTCGAGGCTGCTATCCGATCAACTGAATCACCACCTGCCTGCGGCGTGGTCGCGTATCGAACTCGATCAGCACCACCTGTTGCCAGGTGCCAACGAACAGCCGCCCGTCTTGGAACGGGATGGATAGCGACGGTCCCAGCATGGCCGCCCGTACATGACTGGATCCGTTGTCGTCGCCCCATCGCAGGTGATGCTCGTACCGGCCGTGACGGGGCGCGATCCGCTCCCAGACCGCATTCAGATCGGCCACGGCACCGAGTTCGAACTCGATGGTGGTGATGGCGGCCGTCGAGCCGATGACAGCGATGGTTGCCAGGCCGGAACGAATGGCCGACGCGTTCAGGACCTGCGCGACCTGCGGCGTCAGATCCTTCGTATCACCTTGTCCGGTCGTCTCGAGCTCGTGTGTGGTGGTTTCAACCATTCCGCGATCCGTCTCCCGTTCCACCATTGTCGCCGACACATCTCCTCGGCGATCGAGCGAGGCTCCGCCTCAGACCAGCGAGCATGTCGGCTCGGACCCTAGGGCGGAGCCGTTCTGTTGCGGGCGGACGAGTTGACATCCCGGTCGGACCGGCCCATCATCCTGTGCGTTGGGAGAATCGGTACATGCACATGCGGGTGGTGGGTTCGATCGGTACCGTGGCGGTTGCGATGGCCATCGCGGTGATGACGTCGTCTGCGCTGGATGCTCAGGGAACCCCCCGTGGGACCAGCGTGGTGTCCGGCGACGGTTCGAGTGTGCCGCGGACGCCATGGGGCAGTCCAGACTTGCAGGGCACCTGGACGAGCGAGGCGGAGTTGGGCGTGCCGTTCGAGCGGTCTGAACAGTATGGTGAACGTCAGTACCTGACCGACGAGGAGTACGCCGACCGGCTGCGGCAGACGCAGCTCCGTGACGAGGAAGCCCTCGCTGAGATCGATGTCTTCAACGTGGACGTGTCGAATGCGGGCGCGGTGGGCTCTCCGACCTCGCCGCCGCCCCACTGGCTGGAGCGGGCAACCCGATCCCGGCGTACGTCGCTGGTGATCGATCCACCAAACGGCCGTATTCCGGCGCCGACACAGGGACAGGCGCGCGACGGCGGGCGTCGCGGTGGAGGCCCGGGCCGGGCGCGTCACAGCGCGGCGGATTTCAGCCTCTACGATCGCTGCATCACGCGAGGTTTGCCGGGCGCGATCTTTCCCGCCATCTACAACGCGAATACGCGCATCGTCCAGGCGCCCGACGCGGTGGCCATCACCTACGAGATGATTCACGAAACGCGTGTGGTTCCATTGGACGACCGGACACGGCCACCGGCGTTCCGTCAGATGCAAGGCAATTCGCGCGGGCACTGGGACGGCGATACGCTGGTCATCGAGACGACCGGTTTCCTCGAGGGCATGGCCTATCGGGGAGGCAGCCAGAACCAGCGCCTCATCGAACGCTTCAGGCGCGTGGACGAAGAGACACTCCGATACGAGCTGACGGTCATCGACCCCGAGGTATGGACCGCCCCGTGGACGGTGGCCCTGGATCTCGAGCCTCAACCGAACGGGATGTACGAGTACGCCTGCCACGAAGGCAACTACGCCATGCGGAACATGCTGAGCGGCGCGCGCGCGGACGAAGCGGCCGCCGCCCAGACGGGAGGACGATAGGGCACGCGAACGACGAGACTGACGCTGCGGAATCGATCCCCGGCTGCCTCCTCGCCACGATACAACGGTGGGGACATTGCCCTCGCTGGTGCTCAGGTCGAATGTCCCTCGCCTCGACGGCACTCGTCCCGTTTCTCACACGGTCGAGCGACTCGACGGCGTCTCCAGTGACGCCGTCTCTCCCGACGGTTGTCGAGTTGGCCCCTACGTACGATCAGTGCCGAGTCAGCCAGAAGGCATGGCTCACCACGTTCGATCAGATGACCACCGGGAGACTCGGCCGGCGCTCGTGGCCGCGCCCTCCGACGTCCGACTGGCCGGGCAGGCCGCGCCGGGCTGACGCCCCTTCGGTGGACTCCCGATGCCCTTGCCGCACGAAGTGCTTCGTCGACTTCTCGTTCTCCAGGCAGACGAATTCGATGAGCTCGGTGTCGAGCATGAGATTGTGCTCGAGGGTGACCGTCCAGGGGTGCGTATAGGCTTTCGCATCCTCCACCGTAATGGCGATCTCGAGGCGCCCCGCACTCGTGCGGGTGAATCGTTCCGTCATCTTCGCGGCGTCCGTCAGCGGGCTGCCGCCCACGTCCAGCCACCCGCCGTCGCGGAATCCCGTGGTTTCGGCGAGCAGCGTATCGCCATCCCATCGGCCGACGGAATACCCGAACCACCACGGCTGCGGATCGTTCTGCGGCAGCGGCCGGCCGTCCGTGAAAATCTGCCGGATGCCAGCGTTCCCTTCATAGAGGATCACGATCACATCGGGCGTCTGGATGATCTTGCGTGGCTGGGGATGTGTGTGCAGCTGCAGGTTCCCCAACGGCAGACAGTGTGCGTCCGGGTTGTCCTTGCTGTGGTCGGCCGTGCGGCGCGCACGCAGCTGTGCCGCCCACGGCTGGAACGGCAGACCGCCCGGGACGCCGGTTCCGATGTCGAAGAACAATCCGGGACCGCGCGGCAGCACGGCCGGTGTTCCGGGTGATCCGCCGGTCCCGCTGACGCCGGTCAGCTCGCTGAGCTCTCTCCAGCCTGGATTCAGCCAGATGCCGGACAAATCAGGACGGCCATCAGGCGCGCGAGGTGCGGGAGCCTCCAGATTGGGCTTGCCGTCCGGGGTGCGCGGGATGTTGGGTGTTGGATATGCGGGCCACTGTGTGGAGGGCGATGCAGAGGCGGCAAGCATCACGACGAGACAGGCGGCACAAGGAGACCAGTTCATGACACCTCCCACGGTCGAGTCCTCCTGCCGGACCGACGGGTCAGCGTTCCGGCAGCCGCGCTGTGCGTGCAGCCTGCGAACGCGTGGCCCGTCCCTGCATGTCGCATCGGCGCGCGGGGCCCAGGGAGGATCCCGCGTACCGTGCCTGCGTCAATTGGACCGCCGCTCGCCGATGGCCCACAGAAACGACGCAGTCCGCATGAAGATCTGCCCTTCTGATACCGCGATCGTGCTGAGACAATACGGCGAACAATCGCCGAGGAGCGAGTTGCTGGAGAGGATCTCGAACTTCGGTCCAGCACGAAACACCGTCGTCAATCCCTCTTCCTCTGTCGTGACGTAGATCTTGCCGTCGGCGAGGATGGGGGAGGCGCTGTAGGTGCCGGGGGGGAGACGCATGGGACCGTAGACGGTCTCTCCCGTCCTCACGTCTAGCGCGAACACGACACCGTTGTCGCGCACGACATAGAGCAGTGTGCCGTCGCTGACCGGGGTGGGCACGTCGGGGCCCTGGGCGAAGGACCACACGATGTGCGTATTCGCGATGTCGCCACTCCCCCCGGGGCGGACGGCAACCATGGGATTGTTCCGCGTCGGCGCGATGATGAGGCCTGCAGCAATCGTGGGCGACGCCACGATCCGGTAATTCCGATTGTTCTGCGGGTTCAGCACGTCGGCCCGCCAATATTCACGGCCCGTTTCGGGGTCGTGGCCCGACACGACGTCCCCGCCGGTGATGACGAGCTCGGCGCGGCCGTTGGCTTCGATCCACGCCGGCGTCGTATACGAGTCCGGCGATTCGTGAATGGCATTCGTCGGTCGCTCGACACGCCAGATCGTCTTGCCCGTCATCTTGTCGATCTTCAGGAGGTAGGACGGGTCGTCGGTCTTCATGCCGTGCAGCACCTGGACGTACAGCGCGTCACCCTGGAGCAGCGGCG
>CAZDLW010000064.1:0-23078 GCA_964505975.1 uncultured Bifidobacteriaceae bacterium
GGTGCATGCCCAGTGACCAGACTTTTGTCAGTAATCACCGATCCAGGGGACTAGCTGGCAGTATCTCCTGCCCGCACTCCGTGCGGGCGAGACGCCTCGAACGGCCGGTCCGAACACTTGACTCATTCGTAAGGATTCCAGCCGCTCAAGGCGTCACACGACACCAATGGGGCAGCTCACGCCGGTTCCGCCGAGTCCACAATAGCCACTGGGGTGCTTGGCCAGGTACTGTTGATGGTAGTCCTCGGCGTAGTAGAACGGCGGTGCCTCTCCGATCTCGGTGGTGATACGGCCATGACCAGCGTCCGACAGGCAACGTTGAAAGAGATCGCGTGACGTGGCAGCCGCGCGTGCCTGTTCCGGCGAGTGGCAGTAGACGGTGGACCGGTACTGCGTGCCGACATCGTTGCCCTGCCGCATGCCCTGGGTTGGATCGTGGTTCTCCCAGAAGATCTTCAGCATGGCATCATAGGAGGTCAGCGTGGGATCGAAGACGACCAGTACAACTTCCGCGTGCCCGGTCATGCCGGAGCACACCTCCCGATAGGTCGGGTTTCGCGTATGGCCCCCCGCATAGCCAACCGCCGTCGTGTACACGCCCGGCGCCTGCCAGAACTTCCGCTCGGCGCCCCAGAAGCAGCCCAGGCCGAACACGGCCTCTTCCAGCCCGGCCGGAAACGGCGGTACCAGCGGGTTACCGTTGACGAAGTGGGCCGCCGGAACCGGCATGGGTGTGTCACGCCCCGGCAGTGCCTCATCCGGACCAGGGACTCGAAGCGTCATCGTGGTGTTGAACAGTGCCATCGGCGTCCTCGGAATCTCATTCTAATCCCGGAGCTCACTTGAGGTGCGACGGGACGGCGACCTACGACTCGCGCGGCAGCAGTGGGGCAAAACGCATCCGGAACGTGAGGACCGAGCTGGGTTGCGGGACCCAGCTCGGGTCGTTAGCCGCTGGAGGATGCGTTTACCGCGCGCTGTCGTCGGGAGCCCGCCCGTCGCACCTCGAGTAAGCTCCGGTCTAGCTCGCGCGAAGCGCGAGCCGGGCCGGCTGGAAGCCGGCCCCCACGACAGGAATCCGCCACCGTCCGTGCGTGGTGGCTCGACGATCCGATGACCACACTTCGCTTTCGTGCCGATCGCGGGGACGCCGATCTCAGGCTCGACCAGGCACTCGTGCGGCATATCCGGGACGTCACCCGCCTGTCGCGGACGTCGATCCAAGTCTGGATCGAGAGCGGCGGAGTGTCCATTGATGGCCGCATCGTCCAACGTCCTTCAACACGCCTGCGAGTCGGCGTAGAGGTCAGCGTCGCCATCCCCGCATCCGCACCGCGTCGCACACGTCCCCAGGCCGAAGCACATCAACTGGACATCCTGTACGAGGACGAGTCACTTCTGGTACTCAACAAGCCCCCGGGATTGGTGGTGCACCCGACGTACAAGCAGGTCACGGGAACGCTGCTCAACGGAGTGTTGTGGCACGTTCGCACGAGAGCCGGCGTACGGCCTGGCATCCTGACGAGGCTCGACAAGGGCACATCCGGGCTGGTCATCGTCGCCCTGGATGCAGGGACACACGCCACCCTGCAGCGCGATGCGCACGCGGGACGGATCCAGAAGGAGTACCTGGCGCTCGTGCGAGGCATCCCGCGGCCGCGCCGCGGACGAATCGTTCTGCCACTCGCCGGGGATCCGGAGGACCGGCGCAGGGTGGTGGTCTCGCCCGATGGGACACACTGCGAAACGCGTTATGACCTCGTGTCGACCTTCACGGATATGAGGAATCGCGGAGACGGTGGATCCGCCGACATCTCGCCAGAGGCCTCGGGGATATCAAGGGGCGGAGCCCCGTGGCTGGTTCGGTCGGACGAGCGATATTCACTCGTCCGATGCGAACTCGTCACCGGTCGCACGCATCAAGTCCGTGTGCACCTCGGGGCCTGCGGGTGGCCGATCCTCGGCGACCCGCTGTACGGCGAACCACACGCCCTGCTGACCCGTCAGGCACTCCACGCGTGGCGGATTGCACTGCCCCATCCACACTCGCGCGAGCGAATCGAGATTGTCGCCGCGCTTCCCGCGGACATGCAGCACGTGTTGGATGAGGCATGCATCGGACGGGCGCAGACTCAGTGACGTCGCTCACGACGCAAAGCCACGTCAACCTGCCTCGTGAGATGCGGAGCTACGCGCGACTGTCGAGCGCCGCGCGTACGCGCGCAGGTGTGAACGGGACCTCCCGCACCCGCGCGCCGGTGGCGTCGAAGATGGCGTTCCCGATTGCCGCCGCAGCTACGGTCACCGACGTTTCTCCGGCACCAGCCGCCTCCGCGTCAGAGCGCTCAATCAGCACGCTCTCGATGACCGGCACTTCGTCGCCCAGATACCATGGGCGGTACGTGCGCCAGTCCACCGACGTCACAGCCTGCCTGTCCCAGGTCACCTCCTCGCGAAGGGCGCGACTGATACCTTGGATGATCCCGCCTTCAATCTGGTTTCGGACTCCATCCGGATTCGAGATCGGACCACAGTCCAGAGCCACGACCACGCGGCGCACGACAACAGTACCGGTGTCCTGATCCACGTCCACGTCGGCCACGGCCGCACAATACCCATTCTCGCCCTCGTACAGGACGCACGCGATGCCGCGGCCGGACGCCAGTCCGCTGGTGGAGCGATCCGGTCGCGGTGACGGCCGAGGATTCCAACTGGCGGCGGCGGCCGCTGCCGTCACGACCTGTCGCAGTCGTGGATCGCGCAGATGGCGCAGGCGGTAGGCCACGGGATCCGCGCTCAGAATCGCCGCCACCTCATCCATGATGCACTCGTGCGCAAACGTGTTCTGGAGCCGCGCCGGAGATCGCAGCGGGCCCGTCCACAGAGGCGATTCGACGGTATGGGACAGCACGCGTTCGCTGCGGACGGCGCCCGTTCCTCCGCATCGGCCTCCGACGCAGCCGGTGACGTACGACGGAGCGGTGTTGCTTCGGTTGTTGAAGTCCCCCGCAGGAGGCGGAGCCGGCGACCGTGGCGTAACCGGGGCCGGGGAGAATCCCGCAAGAAAACCGGTGATGACGTTCCCAGGCGCGTTCGACCCAGGCCGGCCGCCGCGGGTTGCGCTCCACCCCTCGTAGTCCCAGGCGACAATCGTACCTTCTTCGTCCACCCCGACTCGCTGATCGATCACGAACGGAGCGCCATAGTTCTCCCCGGCCATCTCGTCGCGGCGCGAGAGCTGGACGCGAACAGGGCGTCCCACCGCCTGGGAGAGCAGTGCGGCATCGTACGAGACCGTGTCGGCGCCATTGATCCCGTAGCACCCGGAGCCCATCCTGAACACGATGCGGACGTGCTCCTGGGAGAGTCCAAGTAGTGCGGCAACCGAGCTGCGCAACGGGTACACCGCCTGTGTCGCAGACCAGATTGTCGCTCCAGCGCGAACGTCGGCCACGGCGCACGAAGTACCCAGCGATCCATGCATCTGGTACGGATGCCGGTACGTCGCTCGTACGACCCTCGCTGCGTTGGCCAGCCGCCCATCCACGTCACCCGAATCGACGAAATACGTATCGCGACTCCCCGGTCCTCGGAGCTGGTCGTACAAACCGCCGGGCGAGGGGAGCGCGGCGCCTTCCGACCACGACACCTTCAGCGCAGCAGCCGCCTGCACGGCCTGCCACGGCTTCTCCGCTACCACGCCAACAAAGTCGCGGCGGCGAACGACGCGTACGATCCCGGACACGTTCCGCACCGAGGCTTCATCGATCGCGACGACGCCAACACCAGGGGCCGGGGGGCGGACGACAGCGCCATGAAGCATCCCGGGAACTCGGACGTTGTGGACGAACTCGAATGTTCCGCTCGCCATGGCCGGGATGTCCAGCCGCGCCACCGACGTACCAAGGACCGTCCACTCGGCCGGCGGCCTGCGCGCCGCGCCGGGGTCGACGGAAAGATTGAACCGGCGACCACCGATGATCTCTCCATATCCAACTCGCCGTGAGGAATCCGACCTCAGGCGAACGGCACCGTCTACGGCCACGAGTTGATCCCGCGGGACGCCGAGCCGCTCCGAGGCAAGCTGCACGAGCGCCTCACGTGCGGTGGCCGCCGCCAGCGCCAGGTTGCGGTGATTGAAGTTCGCAGGATGCGACTGCGCCCCGGACGTCGTGCCCTGATCGGGCGTCACCGCCGTATCGCACTGCATCAGCGTGACGTGATCGATCGACACCGCGAGCTCTTCGGCGATGAGCTGTGTTTGCGCGGTGTAGAGCCCCTGACCCAGTTCGCACTTCCCCGTGTACGCCGTCACGCGCCCGTCGGCTGCAACGGCAATCCACGCATCGAGCAGGTTGCTGCCCGGGCCGTCCAGGAACTGCGCGGCAGCACGGCCCGCGGACCCCAGACTACCGGCCAGGCCAGCGGTGCTGAACGTCACCATCAGTGCACCCGACCGTTTCAGGAATCCTCGACGGGACAGACCGGCGCTCTCGAGCGCGGACCGGGCGTCACCGCTCAATCCTTCAGCCGGGGTCACAACTGCGCGGCCCGATGATGGCGTCTTCGTGTTCATGCCGTCGCTCCCCGTCTCGCGTACCGCCCGATGGCGCGTAACATACGCACGTTCACGCCGCATCGACACAGGACAGTGTCGAGCGCCTGCCGGATTTGCTCGTCGGTGGCATCTGGATTCCGATCCAGAAAGGCCTTGGCCGTGAGGATGACGCCGTTCAAACAGAATCCACACTGCGAGGCCTGTTCGTCGATGAACGCCTGCTGCAGTGGATGGGCACGCTCGATGGTTCCGAGGCCTTCGAGCGTAGTGATCTCGGCACCATCCATGCTCCCCACCGTAACGAGGCAGGACCGGACGGCCTGCCCATTCGCGATGACCGTGCACGACCCACACTGGCCAAGTCCACACCCGAACTTCGGGCCGCGCAGCTCCAGGTCTTCGCTGAGCACGTACAAGAGCGGCGTTGTCGCGTCCACGTCTTGCCTGTACGTGCGGCCATTCACGTGCAACGTCACCAGACTCATCGGTTTCTCCTGTCGGCGTCAGCGGATTATACGAGGTCCGTCGTACTGTGCCAGCTCTCCGACGTGTTCCTCGGAGCACACGCGAGGGCTTCCGCCCCCGGGGACGGCGACGTGGATTGCGGACGGATTCCCGCTTATACTGCCGCCCGGTGCGGGATCCGGCACTGGTCCCGGAGTTCGGTTGAGTTACGACGGGGCGGCTCCCGACGACATCGCGCGGTAAAACGCATCTTCCGCCCGTGGGCGGCGACCCGAGCTGGGTCCCGCAACCCAGCTCGGCTCTCACGCTCCAGATGCGTTTTGCCCGATTTGTGTCGCGCGAGTCGTAGGTCGCCGCCCCGTCGTAACTCAACCGAACTCCAGGATGGACGGCGTGAACGGCCGCCGTTGACGAATCGTGCGGGGAATAGCGAGCGGATCGTCTGGTGCCCATCAATTGCGGCACGACAGGCGTCGTACACCACGGAGGCCTCATGAGCGCGCGAACATCAGTGATCGGATGGATGGGCCTCACCCTCGGCACACTGCTGGGGCTGGTCGTGTTGGCAACGGCGCCGACATCGACACGCGCGCAGACGGCGGCGGCAGCGCTGACGGGTCGCGTCACGTCGATGCAAGAAGGCGCAATGGAGGGAGTGCTCGTCAGAGCCAGCCGAGTGGGCTCGAACAAGACGATCACCGTCGTCAGCAATGCGGCAGGCACGTACAGCTTCCCATCGGACCGCCTCGACACGGGCCGCTATGACGTGACGATTCGAGCGGTCGGCTATGTGCTGCCCGACACGGCGTCCGTCGAGATCGGCGCCGGCCCCAAGCAACTGGACCTGGAGTTACTCCCCTCCAACGTGCTCGAGCTGGCACATCAGCTCACCGATCCGGAGTGGTTGACGAGCTATCCTCTCGACGACGAGACGAAATTTGCGGTGTTCAGGGACTGCAGTCGATGCCACACACTGTTGAGGCCGTCGTTGTCCACGTACAACGCCGAACAGCTGGCCTGGGTGATGAAGCGCATGGTCTACTCGGCCGGCAGCTCGCCGATGTCGTTCCAGTTGCCGGGTCCGCAGACTGCGGACTGGGGACGGGCCGCCTGGGGCGAGCCGTCTCCCCTGCACCACCGGCAGGCAGAAGCCGTGGCCGCCATCAACTTGAGCCGTGGCATGTGGAAGTACGAGTTGAAGACCCTGCCGCGGCCGACGGGCACGGAGACGCAGGTGATCTACACCACGTGGGACCTCCCAGTCACGAGCAGGCCCCACGACACACGAATCGGCCACGATGGCTGGATCTGGTACAACCACTTCAACGACAACGCGATTGGAAGGCTGAACCCCAGGACGGGCGAGACGCAGGAATGGCGGTGGCCGTACAGGGGAGAGGAGGGGTCGTTCGCTCCTACCGGCGCGCGCACGCTCATGGGTCCCGACGCGCAGGGCCGCTGGTACATCGGTAACCAGGCCCAGGGCGGTCTCGTCGTCTTCGATCCCAGGACCGAGACGTTTCAGTTCGTCAATCCGCCCGGCGGAGGAGAGATGATCGATGTGTCCGCCTCCCAGGTCGATGGCCATGCCTGGCGCTCGGGGGGCGGCGCAGCCTACCGGATCAATCTCGACACATGGGAGTTCACCACGGTCCAGGGTCCACGACCGCTGCTCGCCTACGACATCGCAGCCGACTCGCGGAACAATGTCTACGGCGCTGCCCGTGGCAGCCAGTACGTGTGGCGTGTCGACGCCAACACGCTCGAGGTCTCGTACTACGACATCCCCGACACTCCGCGGGGCGTGGGCGGCATTGGCGGCGGCATGCGTCGAGGGATCACGGATGGGCAGGATCGCCTCTGGTGGGGAGGTTACGACGGCAATTACGTCGGCATGCTCGATCCGCGGCTGCCCCCGGGGAAAGAAATGACGCTCTATCCTGTGCCATTTCCCTGGTTCTTTCCGTACGACGCTCATCACGACAATACACGCTACACGTGGACCGGCGGGATCTATGCGGATCGCGTCGCACGTTTGAATCTGGAGACGGGCGACTGGCACTTCTATCTGCTGCCCTTCGAGGCCAACATTCGCGATATCGATCTGCAGCCCGCACCGCAGGGAGGGCTTTCGGGCCTGTGGATCGGACACACGCATCAAGGACGCATCACGCTCGTCGAACCTCTCGCGCCGTGACCGATTCCCGACGTCGGTCGGATCCGGTCAGCTCGTCACTGAGCCTGTCGAGTTGAAGTCATCGGCCGGCGACGCACGTTCGACCGATCCGGAGCTCGCGCGAGTCCAGCTCCGCAAAATGCCCGTTTTGCCGCCCAAGCGCGGCGATATCAACAAGCGAGGCGCGCCCGATGGCTGGTTGGCGCCGCAATTGCTCTCACCTCTGTGAACGGCCGGTAACCGCCCATCAGGGGCGGCATTGGTGTGGGAACAAGTGAATTCACAGAGGGAGAACCGAGCATGAAGGTAGGAGCGTTCATACTTGTTGCGTCGATGGTGAGCGCGGCGGCTTCAGTCGCGCTGGCCCAGGCAACACCCGAGCCGGGCCAGACAACACGACCGGGCGTTGTGACGGAGCGGACGGCGGATCGCGACGCTGCTGGGGTCGGACTCGTCGCATCCGACGCACTCACTGGCATCAACGCGCGAGACCATCAGGGTGAGAACATCGGCACGATCCACCGCCTCATCATCAACCATCGGACCGGTCACGTGGAGCACGTCATCGTGGCCAGCGGTGGCTTCCTGGGGGTCGGGCGCGATTATGTGAGGCTGTCGTGGGACAACGTCGAGCTGATGCGAGACGACGAGTCGATCATCGCTCGAGTCGACCGAAACGCACTGGCGCAGGCACCAGAAGTGGACCGGAACTGGGTAGACCGTGCGTGGGAGCCCGGCGCACGGGCCGATCGCGGAACCGCCGATCGCGGAACCACTGTAACGCCGGAAGCCCGACAGGAACCCGGCATTGGCCGAGAGACGGACACGCGGCCGGCGCCAACCACGGGACGAACGGCAGAGACCGGAGCACCTGCAGTGGATGCCGACCTCGTCTCCGAGAACCGAATCGTCAACGCGCAGGTTCGGGATCAGAGTGGTGAGGACATCGGCCGCGTCGAGCGGTTGATGATTGCGCCCCGCGATGGCAGCGTGCGGTACGCCGTTATCGGAACCGGCGGATTTCTGGGAATCGGACGCGATCATCTGTTGGTCCCGTTCGACAGTTTCCAGTTCGGCCGGGACAACGGTGACATGGTGGTCACGATGGATCAGCGCGTCATCGACGAGGCTCCGCGAGCCTGGTTCGGTGACGGCCCCGACGTCCGGTCTCCTCGCGACGACCGGACACCAGACGACCGGACGACACCAACTGGCCAGCCGCCGCAGCAGCCGCAGCCCGGCCAGACGCCGCAGCAGCCGCAGCGCTGACGCCCGGCGGCGAATGCGGGTGCCAACGCACCCGCATTCGCTCGTGGGTCCACGCATTTCGAAGCGCTCGAATCCGACCTCCCTGTCCGGTCGAACTCCGGACCAGTGCCCCCCCTTCCACGCGCACGTTCCGACCCCATCAAGCCAACCGCTCACCGCATCGCCAGCAGCCTCACGGTCCACACTATCCGCGTGTCAGTCCGTGCGTCTTTGCAGACCTGCAAGGGGTCGCATAGGATCATCGCGAGTCGCGGTTCCTCGAGAAATCCACCAGGGAGATGACGATCGACACGGCGACACCGGAGCCGCCGCTCATCCAGATGCGCGGGGTCTCGAAGACGTTTCCAGGCGTGCGTGCGCTGGACGATGTGTCGCTGTCGGTGTATGCCGGCGAAGTCCACATGCTGCTGGGACAGAATGGGGCCGGTAAATCGACACTGATCAAGGTGCTGTACGGCGCAACTCATCCAGACCAGGGAGAGTTCCTCTTCGAGCGCCGCCCCGTACGGATCCACTCGCCGGCAGACGGTCGGCGCCTGGGGATCGCCGTCATCTTCCAGGAACTGTCGCTCGTTCCCTATCTGAACGTGGCCCAGAACATCTTCCTGGGTCGGGAATTCCGCGGACCCGTTCCGGGTCTCGTCAACCATCGGCGTGCACACGCCGAGGCCCGACGCGTGATCGACCTCCTGGGCGTGGACCTCGATACACACACCCCCGTTCACAGACTGGGCGTGGCGCAGCAGCAACTTGTCGAAATCGCCAAAGCACTTTCGCAGCAGGCGCGCATTCTCGTGATGGACGAACCGACGGCGGCCTTGTCGGATCACGAGGTCGATCGATTGTTCGACATCATCCGCACGATGAAGCGACAGGGCATCTCCATCGTCTACATCTCACACCGCCTGCAGGAGGTATTCGCCATCGGCGATCGCATCACCGTGCTCCGCGACGGCCGCAACGTCGCGTCGCTGCGACCGGACAGCACGTCGATCGACGACCTGGTACGGCTCATGGTTGGCCGGGAGGTCGACACCACCTACCGTCATCGATTCTGCGCGGATCCCGGCGAAGTGGTGCTGGCCGCCCGGAACCTGCACGCGGCGAATGGACTGCGCGCCGCAACGCTCGAGGTCCGAGCCGGCGAAGTCGTCGGACTGGCCGGTCTGGTGGGATCGGGACGCAGCGAGCTGGCGCGCGCGGTGTTCGGGGCAGACCGCCTGACCCAGGGAACCGTGTGGCTCGCCGGTACCATGCTGCATACGACGGCCGACGGAACGACGGTGGCGGTACAGGCCGGGATGGGCCTCGTTCCCGAGGACCGGAAGGGTCAGGGTCTTGCGCTCAATCGCTCCGTGCAGGACAACCTGCTCCTGGCAGGGTTGCGCAGACTCTTTCCGAGGGGCTGGTACGGCTTCCGTACGGCGGCTCGCACCGCGGGAGACCTGATCGCGCGACTCCGTGTGATGACGCCCTCACTTCGTCAGCCTGTGCAGTACCTCAGCGGCGGCAACCAACAGAAAGTCGTCATTGGCAAGTGGCTGACTGCGGGTTCCCGATTCTTCATCTTCGACGAACCGACCCGTGGAATCGACGTGGGCGCCAAGGCGGAGATCTACCGCGTGATCGAGGGCCTGGTGGGCGACGGAGCAGGCGTGCTGCTCGTCAGCTCGGAGCTACCCGAAGTGGTCGCGGTATGCGATCGCGCCTATGTGATGCGCGACAAGACGATCGTTGGCGAGCTGGCACGACACGAGCTCACGGAGGAAAACATCCTGCGGTTGGCCATGCACGAGGAAACGGACACATGTCTTCCCCTTCCGCACTGACCGCCGCGGCGATGCTCGGGCCGAGACTGGCTGCAGTGCCAGGCGTGGCATTTCTCCTCGTCACGCTCTTCGTCACATTTTCGCTGGCGGGCCCCGGGTTCGCGTCCGTGCCGAACCTCGTCAACATCGGGGTGCAGACCTCAATCCTGCTGATGCTCGCCCTGCCGATGACGCTCATCATCATGAGCGAGGGACTGGATCTCTCGATGGGTGCCGTCCTCGGACTCGCGGGGGTCGTGCTGGCACTCGTGCTGGCGGACGGCGGCAGCGTGCCGGCCGCCCTCGCCGCCGCGCTGGCCGTCGGCACCACGTTCGGGGTCCTGAACGGTCTGATCGTCGTACGCCTGGGAATCCCGCCGTTCGTCACCACGCTTGGCACGCTCGGAGTCGCACAAGGGGTGGCGCTCGTTGCCACGGGAGGTCATAGCGTGGCGGGGATCGGCACGGCGCTGCCGGCCCTGTATGCCAGCACCTGGCTGGGCCTGCCGTTTTCCGTTGCGGTTGCCGCCGCTGTGTATCTCGTATTCCACGGCGTGCTCTACCACACCCGGTTCGGCGTGTATGTCTTTGCGCTGGGTGGCAACCGCGACGCCCTCACGCTCGCCGGAGTGCGGGCCAACGTCTATCACGTCGGGGTGTACGCGCTTGGCGGTTTCATGGCGGGATTCGCCGCACTGCTTCTCACTGGACGGATGAATGCCGGTCACCCCATCGCGGCCATCGGCATGGAGTTCGACGCGATCGCGGCCGTCATCGTGGGGGGAACCTCGTTCGAACGGGGGAACGGCTGGCTGCCGGGCACGGTCCTTGGCGTCTTGACCGTGGGGGTGTTGAGAAACGGCCTCAACGTGATGGCGGTGCCTTCGTCGCTGCAGGTTGCGGGTATCGGACTGCTCGTCATCGCCGCGCTGCTCATCGACTCCTTGCGGGGGCGGCCATGACGACCCGGGCCATGACGGTAACCGTGCTGGCGCCCGAGATGACCGCACTTGTCGCCCGACTGGCCGGCGTGCTGCTCCTGTGTGTCGCCCTGTCGGTTGTGAGCGATGCCTTCCTCAGCACGTCGAACCTGTTGAACGTCCTCCGACAGGCGAGCCTGGTCTTCCTGCTGGCCTCGGGACTCACATTCGTGATCCTCGCAGCCGGTCTGGACCTGTCGATAGGTGCGAACGTCACGCTCAGCGCATGCGTCGCCGCGACCGTCATCCAGGCCACGAGCGCCATTGCCCCGGGCGTGGCTGCCGGCCTCGCGTGCGGCATGACCATCGGGCTCGTCAATGGCTTCATGGTCACCTCTCTCCGGTTGCCTCCCTTTATTGCGACCTACGGCATGTTGTGGGTCGTGCACGGCATTTCGTATTGGTACATGGGGGGACAGACGATCTACGGGTTCCCCGAAGCGTTTCGTGCGCTGGGGAGCGGGTTCGTGCTCGGCGTGCCCATTCCCGTATATCTGATGCTGGTGTGCCTGCTCTACGGAGGCGTCTTTGCGCGATACACTACCTACGGTCACGAAATCTACGCGATCGGCGCGAACACGGAAGCAGCACGGCTCTCCGGCGTCCCGGTGCGACGACGCCTGATGCTCGTCTACCTCATGAGCGGAGGCATGGCAGGGTTGGCCTCCGTCGTGTACCTGGCGCGCCTCAACTCCGCCGAAGCCGACATGGGCGAGGCGTTGCTGCTTCCGGCGATTGCCGCCGTCCTCATCGGCGGCACCTCGCTCTTCGGCGGTGTCGGGAGTCTGTCGGGCACTCTGGTCGGTGCAATCCTGCTGGCACTGGTGCTGAACGGCATGAACCTGCTGGCGATTGATGCGAACTGGCAGCCGCTCGTGACCGGCGGCATCGTGCTGCTGGCGGTGTGGATCGATATCGCCACGAGGAATAGAACGGGCGCGTAGCCTCGCAGGGAAAGAGCATTTCCGTCAATCCTCGGATTGACGTGCAGGGGAGACATTCCATGAACGAGTCGAGCACGGGAAGGATCGTGCTGGCGAGTCTGGTGCTCGCCGGTATGCTTGCGTGCGCGGGGAACGGTCGTGACGGCGACGGTGAAGTGGTCGCGTTGTTCACGAAGAACCAGACGAATCCCTATTTCCAATCCATCCGCCTGGGTGCTGCCGATGCGGCCAGGCAGCTCGGCGCACGCCTCGTCAACTACGTCCCCACACGACCGGACAGCATCCCCGAACAGATGAGCCAGATCGAAGACGTCATCATCAAGCGGCCGGACGCCGTCGTGTTCATTCCCGTCGATCACAACGCCATGGTTCCAGGTGTTCAGAAGATGAACGGAGCGGGCATTCCGACGGTCAATCTGACGGATCGCTCTGCGGGCGGGGAGTTCATCAGTTTTGTCGGATGCGATGATCACCGGCTCGGGCTCGACGCCGGGCGGTACCTCCTCGAGAAGATGAACGGCCGCGGCAATGTGATCATCATCGAAGGCGTGGGCGGCTCGGCCAACAGTGCCGCGCGGGTACAGGGCTTCAGGGACGCGATTGCAGAGTTCACGGAGGTGCGGCTGCTCGCCTCACAGCCCGGCAACTTCCAACGTCTCCAGGCGCTGCAGGTCACCGAGAATCTCCTCCAGGCCCACTCGCAGGTCGATGGCGTGCTCGCGGCAAACGACTCCATGGCGCTGGGCGTCATCGAGGCGCTGGACGCCACCAACCGCAAGGCGCTGGTCGTGGGCATCAATGGAACCAAAGAGGCCATCGACGCCATCAAGGCCGGCAAGCTGCTGGCATCGACCGACTGCAATGGATTCGTGCAGGGGTGCATCGGCACCATGACGGCCGTCCGGTACCTGCGCGGCCTTCCGGTGCCGTCGGAGTTCCAGTTCGCACAGCCGGTGGTCGACGCGACGAACTATGCGGACTGGGACGTGCCGGACGAGCAGCGCAGCTGCCCGTTGTGGGAGAGCGTGATCACCGGATAGCGGCACCGGTGCCTCGGCGTTGCGCGTGTCGATGGGGCCCTATCTATGCAGCACGCGCGAATCCGCGCGCCCACTGCAGCGCTCCCGTATAGGCGTCGATCAGAATGGGTGGGCAGCCCGATCGAGCTTGCCCGAGCCGTCACATCGTCCCATTGGCCGCGCTCGTACGCATAACGGCGTCGAGAATGGCCCGGGCCGTGTTGGGGGTCCCAAGCAGCGCGTCTATCGCCGAGTGCGACAATGGAAGGCCCGCGAGCACCTCCTCCATGGCCCGACCCAGCATGGCATTTAGCAGCGAGCAACAACCCGACCAGGAACAGCTCTGCTCCCTGTTCAGGTCCCAGAATTTGTTCCGCGATCAGCTCGCAGCAGCGGCCGCGAACGACCGCGAGCGTGACGAGCTCCGACACGCCTCCAGAATTGAGCTCCGCCAGACACCAGACCGAGGCCCAGCCCCGGATGAGGGCCACGCCCAAGTACGAGCGCCTGCCGCATCGACGTGACCTCACGACGGAGCGCGAATGCAGCCGAATTCACGCAGCGCAGCACGCGGTAGCTCAGTGTCACGTCGCGCTTGATCAGCTCTTCGAGCTCTTGAACAGGGTCAGGTGGGCGTATGCAGGGCCGAGAGCAGCTGCAGAGCCGCGAGATGCCACGCAGGGAGCGCAACGGAGCTGCGCGTCATGGGACGGCAGAGGTAGTAGCCCTGGAGAGCGTATAGCCGGCGTCGCGTGACGCCTTGAACGACTCGACGGTCTCGACCTTCTCGGCAACGAGTCGAACGGCCAGAGGCCTCAGACGGGAGGCCACGTCACGTGCCAGCGCGGGCGGTATGGCGAGCACGTCCACCTTGACGAACTTGACGTAGGGCACGAGCTGCTCGGCATCCGAGCCCGGAACGAAGTCGTCGAGCGCCAGCGAGTACCCGGTCGTCTGCAGATCGCGGCGTGCCGCAATCGCTTCCTGATCCACGGCGATGTTTTCGAGCAGCTCCAGCACGACTCCGGCTCGCGGCAGCATGGTCGTCGCCGGACTCGCTGGCCAACCGCACGCCGCCAGTCCGTCCACTTGTTCCGGCCGGGCCGCCGGACTACAGTCATCATCTCGAGTCCGAAGCCGCTGGAGCCCTACCGTGCCACTGAACGTCCGCCACCTGCTCCGCTCGCATGAAGGCGAGAACTACGAGCTCCACCGCCAGCACGTGAACCCCCAGTTCGCGCGGGTCCTGAAGACCATCGGCTTCGATCGCATCTATACGAAGGCGCTCGGGCCCTATCTGTGGGACGTTGACGGCAACAAGTACCTCGACTTCCAGGCTGGGTATGCCGTGCACAATGTCGGACGCAACCACCCGGCTGTGCGGCAGGCGCTTCGAGATTTCCTCGAAGAGGCCTATCCGACCATGGTCGCCTTCGATGCCCCGCTCCTGTCCGGATTGCTTGCCGCGGAGCTGAAGAAGCGGGTGGGCGGCGACCTGGATTATGTCTTCTTCACCAATTCCGGCACCGAAGGAGTGGAGGCCGCAATCAAGTTCGCCAAGTGCGCAACCGGGCGTCCCGGCGTGCTGTACGCCAACAAGGCTTTTCACGGTCTGTCCAGCGGAGCGCTGTCCGTCAATGGCGACGACTCGTTCCGCGAAGGGTTCGAGCCGCTGCTGCCAGGCTGCCGGATGGTCGCCTTCAACGACCTCGCGGCGCTCGAGGAGGCGCTGGCGCACAGGGACGTCGCCGCGTTCATCGTAGAGCCGATCCAGGGTAAGGGCGTGAACATCCCGTCGCCGGGCTATCTGCGCGACGCGGCGGCACTCTGCCGGCGGCATGGCGCGCTGTTCGTGGCAGACGAGATCCAGACGGGCGTCGGGAGAACGGGCACGTTCCTGGCCATGGACCACGAAGACGGCGGTGTCGGCGCCATCGATCCGGACATCGTGATTCTGTCCAAGGCGCTGTCCGGAGGCTATGTTCCCATCGGCGCCGTTCTGACGCGGAAACGTGTCTGGGAACGGGTGTTCTCCTCGATGGAGCGCGCCATCGTGCACTCATCCACGTTCCATCAGGGCAGCCTCGCCATGGTCGCTGGTCTCGCCGTGCTCCAGACGATGGACGATGAGCAGCTGTACGAGAATGCGAGCCGCATGGGCCAGCAACTGATGCACGGGATCGAGGCGATGAGGCCCAGATACGGGCTACTCCAGGAGGTGCGCGGTCGCGGGCTCATGATTGGCATCGAATTCGGCGCGCCACCGCTCCGCTCGGCCGGCCTGCGTACCGCGTGGACGATGATCCATGCCATGGATGCAAACCTCTTCCCCCAGGCCGTGGTGCTGCCACTGATGGACGACCATCGGATCCTGACGCAGGTGGCCGGCCAGCGGATCGACGTGGTCAAGCTCATTCCACCGCTGACGATCACGGACGAGGACGTCCGTTGGTTCCTTGCAGGATTCGAGGACGTGATGACGAAGCTGCACCAGTTCCCAGGCCCGATCTGGGAAGTCCTCCAGCGCCTGGGCAAACACGCCCTCTCGCAGACCTCCCGCGCGTCGACCACGCCCGCGGTGGCAGCCGGACCTTGAAGGACCGCCGGTCCTCGATGCGCACCGCCATCCTGACCTGGGCGGCCGACCTGACGTGGCGGCGGCCCTGGACGATCATCATCAGTGCTCTGTTCCTGGCTCTCGTGAGCGGTGCGTATGCCGCACTGCGGCTCGACCTGAACGCCGACACCGACGACCTCATCTCTCCATCACGGCCGTTCATGGAGCAGTACCGCCGCTTTCTCACCGAATTCGGCGACCTCGAGTATCTCTACGTGGCCCTGTCGGACACGCAGACCCCGCCACGCACGCGCGAGGCGGTCGATGCGCTGACCGAGCGGCTCCGGCGCATCGACAGCCTGCCCCGGGTCTACAGTGGCGTGACACCCGCCGAACAGCACCGCATCGCCACACGCGCGATGTCCGACGGCGAACTCGCGGATCTCGCGGCAGCCGCGCACGGGTTCGCACCCTTCCTCGAGAGCGTGGACCCGGCGGGAGTCGTGGAGCACGCCAACGGACTCCTGAAGCAACTCGTGGGTGGAGGCGCGGGACTGCCCACCGGCCAACAGGAACAGCTCGGCACCGGTGCCGTTTTCGCGCTGTCGGCGATTGCCGCCGCACGCGAGGAGTCGCCGAGCCGCGACGAGCTCGCGCTCCTGGTCGAGGATCCGGAGCACGAGTATTTCCGTTCCGAGACCGGGGATCTGTACTTCGTCGTCGTGATTCCGGACAAGGACTTCGGCACGCTGGCCATCATCGAGGAGCCGCTTCGCGCGATTCGTGCGGCCATGGACGAGGTGCGGCAGCTCTACCCGGGTCTCGAGATGGGCCTGACGGGCAAGGCGGTGCTCCAGGCGGACGAGATGGCGACCACCGCCGAGGATACGACGCGTGCCGCCATCCTCGCCTTCGTTCTGGTCGCAACACTCTTCATGGTCATCCTGCGGGGGTTCTACACGCCGGCGCTCGCGGCCGTCGCGTTTCTCTGTGCGGGTGCATGGACCTACGGCTTCGCGACGCTCGCGATTGGCTACCTCAACCTCCTCAGCATCGTCTTTGCCCTGGTGCTGGTCGGCATCGGCTTCGACTTCGGCGTGCATCTCATTGCGCGCTACAACGAGTATCGATCGACGATGCACGTGCGCGAGGCGATTCATCGAGCGATGCTGCAGTGCGGTCCGGCCAATATCACGTCGGCATTCACGTCCGCCACCGCGTTCCTGACTGCGCTCTTCACGCCCTTCCGTGGGCTCCAGGAACTCGGGCTGGTGGCAGGGACAGGCCTGATTTTCTGCCTCGTGTCGATGATGCTGGTCCTGCCGGCCCTGCTCACGGTGTTCGAACGACGTCGGCGCGACGTACCGCCCAACGCGGAACGAGCACCGGAGCTGAAGCCAGGGGTCCTGAAGTGGGTGCTCGTGCGACCAGGCACGCTGCTCCTCGTAACTATTTCAGCAACCGCAGTGCTGTTGATGGCCGACGGCCGCCCCCGGTTCGAGGACAATCTGCTCGAGCTGCAGTCGCCGAACCTCGAGTCGGTGCATTGGGAGCATCGCCTCATCGCCGAGTCGCCGTCGATGACCTGGTTCGGCGTCGTGATGGCAGACACGCAGCAAGAGGTGCTGGACCTCGTCGAACGGGCACGCGTGTCCAACGCCATCGGCCTGGTGCGAAGCGCGTTGCTCATCGACGGGGCCACGACGGGAGCGGAGGTCTCCGGTCTCGCCCGTCCGGATTCACCGATGCGTACCGCCCTGCGCGCCGCCTTGCACGAACAGGGCACCACCGTCGGCACTGCCGGTATGGAGAGTGATTCGCCGGCCCCAGCCGATCTTCACTCCGCCGCGCGGATTCTCGACCGGCTCGGCGCCGGGGCCGCGGCGGGTGCTCCAGCGGAGGCGGCGCGGCTGCAACGGCTTGCCAGCGACCTCCGATGGATTGCCGAACGCATCCAGTCCGAGCACCCGGAGGAATCACGCACCAGGGAAGACCTTCGACGCGCCATCGACACGGTGGGCACGTCACTGCGCGAACTGCTGCACGGTGACCAACTTGCACTGCGCGACGCGCTCCCAGATGCACTGCGCGATCAGTATGTGTCCTCGCTGACGGGGCGCTACCTCGTGCTCCTGCATCCACGTGCGAACGTGTGGGAGTACGACGCCCTGCATCGGTTCGTATCGGAGCTGCGTGGCATCGATGCCGGCGTGACGGGGGCGCCCATCGCGACCTACGAATCGATGCACGACATGCGCACCGCGTTCGTCGTCATGGCCGCCCTGGCCTTTCTGGCCGTGATGCTGCTCGTGTGGCTCGACTTTCGGAGTATCCGATACGCCGCGCTGGCGATGGCGCCGCTCGTCCTGGGTCTGGCCTGGCTGACCCAGATCATGGGTCTCGCCGACATCTCGTTCAACCTCGCCAACTTCTTCTCCGTCTCGATCCTGCTCGGCGTGACGGTGGACAGCGCCGTACACGTCCTTCACAGGCACCGCGAAGGCGGACCATCACGCCTGCATCTCGGCTCCACCCGTCGAGCGGTGATCCTGACGTCGATGACAACGATGATCGGCTTTGGTTGTCTGCTGATCGCCGAGCATCGAGGCCTCAGGAGCCTCGGGCTCGTGATGGCGCTCGGCAGCGCCGCCTGCCTGGCCGCCTGCCTGGTCGTGTTGCCGGCCTTCCTCGCGTATCGAGAGCGGGCGACGCGATGATTGGTGCCGCGACGTTGCTCCAGGCTGCCGAGCCGAGGCGTTACTCCGGTGCAGCAGGGCGTCCTCACTCACCGTAACGGGCCTTGCCCCGCTCCAGGTGGAAACCCTGGCCTCTCCTCCCTCCCTGCACCGGGGCCCTGTAGACTCCGAGCGCCCAGAGAGGAAAGTACGTCGAGTACAGGTGGTACTTCAGCATGAACACTCGGGGGAACCCGGTGCCATTCCAGAACGCGTCGTCCCATGAGCCATTGGGACGCTGCGTGCGCACCAGACACTCCACGCCGCGCTCAACGGCGACGTGGCGTATCTGCCCGGCCGCAAGCAGGCCCAGCAGTGCCCAGGCGGTCTGACTGGCCGTGGACGCTCCCGATCCAGCCAGCTCCGGGCGGTCGTAGCTTTCGCACGTTTCGCCCCAGCCACCATCCGGATTCTGCTGTCGTATCAGCCACTGCACCGCTCGCTGCACCCAGGGCTGGTCGATGCGCTCTCCCGATGCAGCGAGACCGCGCAGTACGCACCACGTGCCGTACAGATAGTTGACGCCCCAGCGGCCGAACCACGGGCCGTCGGGGTGCTGCGTCCGCTTCAGAAAGTCGATGCCACGGCGTACCGGATCGGATTCGCGTCCGAGACCCATGACCCCCAACAGTTCCAGAACGCGGCCGGTGAGATCCTCTGTCGAGGGGTCCAGCAGCGCGCCGTGATCCGCGAATGGGATGTTGTTCAGGTAGTGCCGGTTCTGATCGGCGTCGAATGCGCCCCATCCACCGTCGGATCCCTGCATGCCGATCACCCAGTCCAGTCCCCGCGTGATGGCCCTGTCCAGACGCGTCTCGTCGAGCCCACGGACCCGTCGAAGCCCCATCAGCACGATCGCGCTATCGTCCACATCGGGATAGAAGTCGTTGTCGTATTGGAACGCCCACCCCCCAGGCTGCAGCGACGGTCGCTTCACCTGCCAGTCGCCGGGCACGAGCACCTGCTTGTCGAGCAGCCACCGCCCTGCCCTCCGCAGCGACGCGTGGCCGGGCGCGAGCCCGCTATCGATGAGCGCGTTGACCGCGATCGCTGTATCCCAGACAGGCGAGACGCAGGGCTGATAACGCGTCTCGTCTCCGTCCTCGATGGCCAGCGCCTCGATCTCCGCAATCTGGCCGCGCACGAGCGGGTGATCGTCGGAATAGCCGAGCAGCCTCAACGCAATCACGGCATTGAAGATGGCTGGAAAGATCCCGCCGAGGCCGCCGGGAACAGCCAGCCTCGGCTCGAGCCATCGCCGTGCCATCTCGACCGAGCGGGCCCGAAACGGCCGGGGCAGGTACGTCTCCCAGAACTTCAGGGCCTCATCGACCGCGATGAACAGATTCTTCCAGGCAAGCGCGGAGCAGGAAAAGGGGTCAGGGGTCCGCGGGAAGCGCACACCTGCGCGTTCGCGTGGAACGGGCCACAGTTCGTCCAAGCGTTGATCGGCGGCCAGCCGCGTGACCGGCTTTCGGTCCATGATAACGAGCAACGGGACAATGACCGTGCGGGACCAGTACGACACCTCGGAGATCGTGAAGAAGAAGCGGCGCGGCAGGAGCACGATCTCGATCGGCATTGTAGGAACGCCGCGCCAGTCGTACTCGCCGAACAACGCGAGCAGGATCTTCGTGAACACGTTCGCCTTGATCGGTCCGCCGAGTGCCAGGATTCGATCGCGGGCTGCGGTCATGGCCGGTGTCTGCGCGGGCACTCCGGCTACCTTGAGGGCGAAGTACGCCTTGATCGTGGCTGAGAGGTTCGCCGGACCGCCCTCGAAGAGCGGAAACCCGCCGTCGATCCCCCGGCGCCGGAGGAGCGACCGCACCATGCGCTGTTCCCGGCGCGGGTCCACGCGGTCGAGCAGGCGGCACAGCAGGAGGTACTCGGCAGTGATGGTTGTGTCGGCCTCGAGCTCCCCGACCCAGTGACCATCCGGCGCCTGGCAGGCGAGAAGATACTGCTGCGCCCGCGCAATCGCCGCGTCCACTGCGATGCCCGTTGCCGACGTCCCCGTCACGTTTCCGTCGATAATCGCCACCTGTGCACCCCATCCTCGGAACGATCCTCCTGCGCCCGTACGTCTTCGCGGTCCTCGCGATCGTGCTCGTCGCCGGCGTCCGCGATCTCGGCTGGCGGTGAACGATGACGTTCGCGGTGTTGCAACGCGAGCACCTGCCGTGCGCGATCGCGTTCGCGCCTGCATGCGAGCGGCCGCCGCACGTCGTTCTCCCGTAGCAGGTGCCGGGCTATACTACGCGGTGCTGGGCTTCAATCTTATCGTCACCGCCTGGATTGGAGAGTTGGGGCTGTTGGCGCTGGGCGTGACGTTCCACCTCATCCTGGTGTGTGGGCTCGTGTATCTCGCCAGCCGCCGGAGTACGAGCGATGCTCTTTCCGTGAGGGTCTAGACGCGCATGAGTGTGCCCGTGTCACAGATGTGGGCAGTGGCGACGTACGTCCTCGGGCAACGGCTCCGGGGGCGAACGCAGTATCCACTGGTCCTGATGCTCGAGCCGCTTCTTCGCTGCAATCTGGCCTGCGCCGGCTGTGGAAAGATCCAGTACCCTGCCCACATCCTCAAGCGCCATCTGAGTGTCGACGATTGTCTCCGCGCGGTGGACGAATGCGACGCGCCGATGGTGTCAATTCCAGGCGGCGAACCGCTCCTGTATCCGGACATCGGTCGCCTGGTTCAGGAACTGGTCGCGCGCCGGAAGTACGTGTACGTCTGCACGAACGCGCTCCTGCTCAAGCCAAAGATCGACGACGGCGTCTTCACGCCCTCGAAGTACCTCTCGTTCAGCGTACACATGGATGGCCTGCGCGAAGATCACGACGAATCCGTCTGCCGCGAGGGGGTCTACGACATTGCGGTAGATGCGATCCGCGAAGCCCTCCGTCGAGGCTTTCGCGTCACCACCAACACGACGCTCTTCGATACTGCCGAACCCGCGCGCGTCTCTCGCTTCTTCGACGAGATGATGGAGTTGGGTGTCGAAGGGCTGATGGTCTCCCCCGGGTACAGCTACTCGAAGGCGCCCGATCAGGTGCACTTCCTTCGGAGACAGCGAACGACGGACCTGTTCTCGGCGCTGCTTGGCCGAACCACGCAGAAATGGAAGTTCAACCAGTCGCCGCTCTTTCTGCAGTTCCTGATGGGCAAGCGGGACTTCGACTGTACGCCCTGGGGCAACCCGACCTACACGATCTTCGGATGGCAGAAACCCTGCTACCTGCTTCAGGACGGGTACGCCACGAGCTTCCAGGAACTGCTGGCGACGACGCGCTGGGAGAAGTACGGGAGAGCGAGCGGCAATCCACATTGCCGCGACTGCATGGTGCACTGCGGCTACGAACCCACGGCCGTCCGCCACACGTTCGGCTCGCTCCGGGGCTTTCGAGATGCCGTCGTCGCAACCGTCACCGGACGTTTGTGATGAGTACGGCACCCACCCTCCAGGGCTGGTCGGCCACGTTGTCGGACGACGTGAGTCGCGCAGAAGCCATCGAGCGGGCGTTCGACTACCGCGGCGACGTCACGCTGGTGTGTACAAACGGGCGGCAGATTACAGGGTATCTCTACAACCGCAATTCCGATGTCGTCGAACCGTTCGCGCAGCTCTACGACACGACCGGGGCCTCACACGCGGTGCGATACGCCGACATCGACTCCATCGTCTTTACCGGCGCCGACATGGCCGCGGGAAAGAGCTACGAGGCATGGCTCGAGCGCCGGCGTCAACCATGCCCGGCGGCCGACGAAACCCGCTCTCCTCCTTCGGTTGACCATCACGACGGCAGTGAAGCTCCGCCTTGAGACGAAACTCCTCCACGCCGGGCGAGAAGGCTCGTCGCTTCCGCGGGGGGGGGGCGGATGTAGCCGGCCCAGGGCCGCCCGACAGCCTTCGCCACGGCTACAGCGGTCCGCCGCAGCTTCATGCGGAGGCGGACGGCGGCCCCTGCGACCGGCGTTTCGTGCCTATGTCTCCGGACGCTCTCGAGGCGTGATCGCGCGCGCCAGCGAGTGCCAACAGCGATGATTCTCGTGCTGACCGGGATGCACATCGAGGCCCGGAGGCTGGCCCGTCGTCTGGGGCTTGCGCCCGTCCCTGGACGCCTCTGGCCTCACTATCGGGACGGCAGGTTCGAGCTCGTGTCCGTAGGGCTCGGAGCGGTCCGACTCCATGAGCGGACCGAACACCTGCCGGCGCCGTCGCTGGTCGTGTCGGCAGGTGTCTGCGGTGCGCTGGCGCCCCATCTCGCGGCCGGCGATCTGGTGGTGCCGGAGCTCGTCATCCATGAAGGCGGTGTGCACCCGACCGCGCGGATCGGCCCCCTCGTCCAATCCGGGACGCTACTGGCTGCCCGCCACGTCATCGGCACGCCCGCGGAAAAAGCCAGGCTCCGGACACAGACCGGCGCGCTGGCGGTCGATCTGGAGTCGGCCGCGATCCTCGTGTGGGCAGCTGGCCGCGGGGCGCCCGCCGCGGTCATCCGCGGCGTGTCGGACGAGGCGCACGTCGAGATCCCACGGCCGCTCCAGGCGCTCATCGCTCCCACC
>CAZDLW010000065.1:0-23061 GCA_964505975.1 uncultured Bifidobacteriaceae bacterium
CGGCTCGTCGCCCCTCGGGCGGAGGGCGCGTTTTTCCGCGCGACGTCATCGGGAGCCAGCCCAGCATGCCCGGCCGCCGGCACCGCGATGCGCGAGAGGTGGTCTGTTTCAGGGACGGCTCACCAGATCTCGCTCGAGTTGATGCGCGGCGGGCTCCCGACGACATCGCGCGGTAAAACGCATCCTCCACCCGCCACCGGCGACCCGAGCTGGGTCCCGCAACCCAGCTCGGTCTTCACGCTCCGGATGCGTTTTGCCTGACCGGTATCGCGCGAGTCGTAGGTCGCCGCCGCGCATCAACTCGAGCGAGATCCGGGTATCGGGCGTCTGTTTGGCGCGGAGCGAAAGAAACGTCGTGAACATCGAGACCTTGAAAGAGCCGATTCGGGTGGACGTGGCTGCGGGACCGCGCCCGTCGCCAATTCTCGTCGGCACCGGCCTGGCCGATCGTCTCTCCGCCCTGCTCGACGAGCATGCCGTTGGGTCCAAACGGTTCGTCGTGTCGAATCCACTCGTCTGGCGCCTGCACGGTCCACAGCTGCAGCAGGCGCTCGGCTCCGACCCCATCCTCATCGCCGATGGCGAACGCCACAAGAACCTGCAGTCCGTCTCGCGGATCTATGAGGCCCTCATTCAGGGCGGCGCCGATCGTGGCAGCGCCATTGTCGCCGTCGGCGGGGGGGCCATTGGCGATATGGCCGGTTTTGCCGCCGCCACGTTTCTCCGCGGCATCGCGTTGGCGCACGTCCCGACGACGCTGCTCGCACAGGTGGACAGTTCCGTTGGCGGCAAGGTCGGTGTGAACCATGCGCTCGGCAAGAACCTGATCGGGGCGTTCCATCAGCCCGCGCTGGTCGTCATCGACCCGCTGCTGCTCCGTACACTTCCGCGCCGCGAATTCCGATCGGGCTTGTACGAAGTGGTGAAATACGGCATCATTGCCAGCCGCGAACTGTTCGATCGGGTCGCGCGCTCCACAAAAGCCATCTTCGCCCGCGATCCAGACGTACTCGTGCCAACCATCGTCGAATCGTGTCGCATCAAGGCCGACGTCGTGTCCAGAGATGAGCGGGAGAGCGGCCTGCGGCGGATCCTCAATTTCGGTCATACCGTCGGCCACGCCCTCGAGGCCGTCACCAGATACCGACGCTTCCGGCATGGAGAAGCAATCGCCTACGGCATGCTCGCGGCCGCGGATCTTGCGGCCGAAAGAGGTGCACTTGCCGAGCGCGAGCGTAGCGCCATCGCGCAGGTGATCACGAAGCTCGGCCCCCTTCCTCCTGTGGCCGACCTGTCGATGCCCGAGGTGATGGCAGCCGTGAGTCGGGACAAGAAGGTCGTGCACGGACGGCTGCACTTCGTCATCGCGATCGAGATAGGCGCCACGATGACCGTGGACGATGTGACGGAGAGCGAGCTGCGTGGGGCGTTGAGCCGGCTGGGGATGCAGAGCTAGTGCGCCTCAGACCAGCGAGCATGTCGGCAAGTGGCGGCCCTCGCCGCTGCCTGCACCGAGTTCAGCCGGAATGCCGCGGCGACATTAGGCTGCTCCGTTCCGCTCCACTCTCCCTCGGCGGCGTTCTGACGTTCGAGACGAACCCCGCCTCCGCAGCTCATCAAGTAGAGCGCGAGTACAGAATCCGTCGAGAGTGAACGGCTCGCTGCGAAAGGCAATGAAAAGATGCAACGTCTCAGCGATTGAGATGAATCGGCTGCAGAGATCCTGAGATCTCGGCTGAAGAAGGGACTTTCAGCCGAAAGAATTCAGAGTGGATTCTCGGCTGCCAGTTACAAGTCTCAGGCAGAACGGGCCGATAAGAGGCTTCGTAGAGGGAACCGTGAGACCAAATGGCTGAGTCGGCTCGTCAGGATCCATCCGCCGCAATGGCACGACCACAGGAATCGGCATTCGAAGCCTATCGGACGCACCGGGAGACGCTCCGCGCGCAGTTGCGAGAACTCGTGGACGGCCGCGATGCTTCCAGCCAGGTGGAACCGACCCCAACCGAGTCCGCCGCCGTCACATCTGCCCCGCCTGAAGGGGGCGACCCGTCGGGAAAGCCCGACTTGGGCCTTCGCGACGTGGCGGCCCTCGCCGCGGCCTGCATCGAGTTCAGCCGGACTGCCGAGGCGAAGTCGGTAGCCCCACCAGTGACCAGCCCTCCTGCTGACTCAGACGACCCGATACCCGAGACCGACCACACCCAGCCAGACGTTCCGCGCGACCTGCTCGCCGACGCGTGTCGAAACATCCGTCAGATCCTAGCGCAGGCGCGGCCATCCCCCCCTTCCCCCCCTTCCCTTCCCCCTGCCCCGGATACCTCCCGTGTCCCCCATGCCCTGCCTCTCTCCCCTCGCCTGCGACACTACCTCTGGGGCCGCCGGGCGGCGAGACCGGTCGTGCCGCTGCTGACGCTGCTCCTTGGCGTCTTCATCGGTACGCATGGCTGGATTGGTTCCGCTGAGCAGACTGCGGAGACCACGGCGTCAGAGGCGGGTGACGTGGCGAACATCTCGGAGGTGCAATCGCCCCTGCAGGTCATCAACGGCTCCGACATGCCGGCTGCGGAACCAAGACCGTTGCCCGTCCAGCAACCGTCCATGCAAGCGACCCCGGTCGTCGCAGAGCGGTCCGTCGTTCCCGTCGCTCCCAGCCGTGGCGCGGATACACAAGCCGCAATGGGGGTCCTTGCCACCGCGGCCGAGCACTGGTTCGAGGCCTATTATCGGGGCGGCCAGTTGGACAGCGGGGGACGAAGGCCGAGGATTGCCGACGATCGCCTTCCCCATGAGCGTGTGCCCGAAGGTCTTGGGAACGTGACCCGGACGTTCGAGCAGGTGCAACTCCAGGTGATGGGAGATGACGCCCTGTACACCGCGAGGATGGTGGAGCGTGCGCAGGAGGGCAACAGGGCGACCACCCATGTGGCGCTCGTCTCGCAGGTCTGGACCCGCGAGGCAAGCGGGTGGCGGCTCACCGACGTGCAGCTCGTCAGTGACTCGCGGCTGAGAACCCGGTGATGAGAAACGTGTCAGTCGTAATGGAGAATGCAGGATTCAGAACGCAGAACGAGATAACGCCCGAACAAATTCTTCTGCATTCTTCATTTGGCATTCTGCATTCAAGCCACGCTTGCCCGTTCAGGCCGCGAGGATCCCACGGATCGCGACACACGCGGCATCGAGCCTGGTGCTATCCAGCTCGAAGCACGGAACCATCCGACCCAGGGTTGCCGCCGCATCCAGGCCCGCATCGTCGTGTGCCAACGCGTTGAGGACATTCGCGACAAGGCGGGCCGCGGCCGACGCCGCGCTGATCGAGCGGCAAACCACGAACGACTTCGACTCCCGACGGATGAAAACGATCGCTGTCAGCGGCAGTGGCTCGCGGGCAACGGGCGCAGCACCGGACACATAGATCCTCCCGCCCGTATCCAGCGCGTCAGGCGGGATTCGATAGGGTGCAGGCGGTGGCGACTTGAGACAGATGCTCCTGGCATACGGGTGCACTTTCATGGTCTGGAGATCCACCGGGGCCAACTCGTCGCTCAGGTAGGTGAACCCCTGTTCCAGCAGCGCCAGCGCCAAGGTGGATTTGCCGGTTCCAGCCGGGGCTGCGAGCACTGCGACCTGACCCTCGAGGGCTACGGCTGCCGCATGGAGGAAGTAGAGATCCGGGCGCTGCCCCTGCAACCCAATCGTGATGTGCTTATCGAGGTGAAAGAGCAGCTCGTCGGCGTTATCGAGCGACACGGTGGCGCCGTCGGAATCGGTGACCTGAAACGTCCCCGCGGACACATCACGGCGAATGGCATAGTGTGGGGGGGCGGCAACAGCGTTCTCCACGTGAGGGGCCAGTAGCCCGTCGAACACCATCCCGACCAGGTCGGCGGACTCCTGATCCCCGCACTCCACAATCACGTGACGCCCGCAGGCGCTCAGCGTCAGTTTGCGCACGGCCTCCATCACGATGCGGAACGACGCCGCCGAAATGCCCGACTACTTCCTGCGCCTCGACGCGCCCAGTCCCGACAGATCCGGCTTGGAGCGCCCCTGGCGTAGAATCGCCCGCCGCTGGCCCGGGACAGCGTCGAATGTCTTGCTGGACCCGTAGGAGGCAAACGCCGGCTCCGCCTCGAGCGTGACAATCAGGGGTGCCGCATAGACGGCCGCCTTCACGAACGACCGTCGCGATTGACTCACCAACCGTCCATTCAACTCAGTCATGTTCCCCCCTGTGTTGACTACGTCCCGGGTTCGAGGCCGCCAGGCCCCGCGCTATCCGCATCGGACAACAACAGCCCCAACCTGTTGAAATCCTCGAGTGCCTTCCGAACGTCCGACAGGACCGTATCGGGCACGTGCTCGAAAGTCGCCGCGAGATCGGCCACAATCTGTTCTTCCGTGTGCGCCCCGTTGCACGCATTCCAGATGGCGCTCGCGACTGCATTGAGTTGATGCACTTGCCCGGCCTCCCGGTCGAGGATGACGACCTCGCCATCGAGTACGCGTGTAATCACGTCCTGCCTGCGAGTGTGCCGCACCTATCTACCTCCTGACCTGTTGGTGCATGCGCAATGATCGCGCCAGCCAAGCTGGCATCAGTAAACAGTTGTTCTGAACATATCTGGATATACATCCCTACTGAAATACGATCCTGCGTGGACTTTGAGTCTCTGACTTTTGGTCAGATGGCTGACCTGATAGGCATTCTCGGAAGCAGCCTGAGGACGGTGGATGCGCCGTCAAGCCTGACGGGCAGAGAACTTGCTACATATCCAGGAAATCTAGCGAAATTCGCCGGATATTTGTGGTAATGTCTCAATCGCCTGCTGGGCAAATGCCCCGCCGCATCGTGGAGTCTGGTTGTTGAGGTGGACGGGAGCATACACAGGACTCGGGACTTGTATGTTGAGCAATAGGTTCGGTCGCCAAGAGAAAAGTCGTCCGATTCCATCGACTTGTAGTGCAGGACGTGCGGCGCCAGGGCCTGCATCTCTGGAACTACTAAAGAACTGAGAATCGACCGCGGCGTGGCGTCCTGGCGCTTTGCTTGCTAGCCTGGACGCCGGCATAGGGAGAGTTCCTTGGACGTTTCGGCAGACAGGCGCGTCCCCGATAGGGTGGGACGCTCGAAATCGGCATCCATCGGCGTAGAACGCCGTTTTCGGTCAGACGACACTACGGGCGCACCGGTTTCGCGCACTCGTTCGCTCCTCGCGGCCGCACGCTTCCCGCTCATCCTGGCGACCCATCTTTTTCTGATCGCACTGGCGAGTTACCTGGCCCTCTGGCTGCGCTTCGACGGGGCGATCCCCGCTCCTGTGCTCGCGACCTACGTACAGTTGCTGCCCTGGGTCCTGCTCATCCGTGGGCTGGCTTTCGTGCCCTTCGGGCTCTATGGCGGCATCTGGCGGTACACGAGCATCTGGGATCTCTGCCGGATTGTCCTGGCTGTCGCGATTAGCAGCGTCGTTCTGTATCTGGTTCTCTACAGTCCACTTGGCGCCGAGGGGTACCCGCGCTCGATTGTCATCATCGACTCGGTCCTCCTGATCTCGTTCCTGGGCGGCGTTCGGCTCCTCTGGCGGCTCTTTCCTGCGGCTATCCGGTCGACAACCCGCGGTCACCCTGTGCTGATCATCGGTGCAGGGGATGCGGGTGAGATGATCGTGCGCGAGATGCAGCGGAGCGGGACGTACTGGCCCGTGGGCTTCATCGATGACGACCCGGTCAAGGCGGGCCGGACGATACATGGCGTGAAGGTGCTGGGCACGCGGAACGATCTTGCGAACATCGTGAAGGCGACGCAGCCGAGCGAGGTGCTCATCGCCATTCCAAGTGCCAAGAAAGAAGCCGTTCGCAGCTTCGTTCAGATGCTCGAGACGTTCAAGCTGCCGATCACGACGCTCCCGGGGCTCGAGGAGCTGGTCAACGGTCGGGTCGCCATCAAGCAGATCCGACCCTTGTCCATCGCGGATCTGCTTCCTCGGTCCCAGGTGACGCTCGATGCCGCCGCGGCACGGCAGCTCATTGGCGGCAAGCGCGTTCTCGTGACAGGGGCCGGGGGGTCGATTGGATCGGAGCTGTGCCGGCAGATTGCAGCGTTCGAGCCGGCAAGCCTCGTCCTCTTCGAGCGCTACGAGAATGGTCTGTACGCGATTGCCAACGATCTTGCCGATCGGGGTACATCAGTCACCGTCTGTCCAACCGTCGGTGACGTCACCGATGCGGCGCGCGTCCACGGCGTCTTTGCTCAGTACCGTCCGCAGATTGTGTTTCACGCGGCAGCCCACAAGCACGTGCCACTCATGGAGCACAATCCCTGCGAGGCCGTGAAGAACAACGTCGTCGGCACTCAGGTGGTGGCCGAGGCTGCACGCCAGTACCGGGCGGAGCGTTTCGTCCTCATCTCCACCGATAAGGCGGCCAACCCCTCCAGCGTCATGGGCGCCACCAAACGTGTGGCCGAGCTGATCGTTCAGTCGGTGACCGGAGATAGGAGCACCCGCTTCGTGACCGTTCGATTCGGGAACGTCCTTGGCAGCAATGGGAGTGTGATCCCGCGGATGATCGATCAGATTCGTGCGGGCGGACCGGTCACCGTGACGCACCAGGAGATCCGACGGTACTTCATGTTGATTCCCGAAGCCGTACAACTGGTGCTCCAGGCAGCCGTGGTGGCCGGCGACCGCGAGACCCTGGTGCTCGACATGGGCGAGCAGATCAAGATCGTGGACCTCGCACGCAACTTGATCAGACTCTCGGGCTTCGTGCCGGACGACGAGATCAAGATTACGTTCGTTGGACTGCGGCCGGGCGAGAAACTCAGTGAGGAGCTGGTTGGTGAAGGCGAGGAGCTCGAGCCCGGTGGGGCCGACAAGATCTTCCGCGTGCGCTGGCCGGCCACACCGGCATCCGCGGGACTGCCGGACATGATTCGCGCACTCGTCCGGGCAGCCACAGGGGGCCATTCTGAGCAGGTGGTTGCCCTCCTGAGCTCGATCGTGCCCACGTTCACGCAGCAGCCGATCCCTGCAGTTTCCGACGTGCAAGTGTCGAACACAACTCCAGCGGCTACCCCCGCCACGACTCCTGCGGCCGCCACGGCCTCGCCGGTGCGCCGGCTGCAAGGCCGCGGAACCCTGCCAGCCGGTCCGGCATCACGCGTGGCAGTGCCCTCGTCCAAACCGCAGACGTAAGCCTGGCCAACGTCGATCTCCTCGGCTGGCGCGTCGCAACGACGCCTCGGTTGGCGCTGAGGGTGCGGCCTCGGGTCTCGCCAGCGTTCTTCTCCTCCACGAACGATCCTCGGAATAGTGTCCGCGCCAAAGAGTAAAGTCGGCTGAACCAGACCCCTTGTGCCGCACCAGCAGCGAGCCACGACCCGGAACTTCCCGACAATCATCGGGTTGTCGTCTCCGTGTCTGCTGGCGTTCCCCTTGCTCCGCAAGCGATGGATCGGGGGGACCATTTGCAAGGGCGCACAGACGGGGGCGGGGAGACGCCGCAAAACCAAATCAGTGCGCCGGCACGGCGCGAGTCGCCATCGCAATCCACGGCGATGGCGGTACGCCCAATCCTGATCCTCGCCACGCACAGTGTGCTGATCGCTCTCACCAGCTACCTTGCGCTGTGGCTGCGATTCGATGGCTCGATTCCCCCCTCAATCGTGACCACCTACGTGCAGCTCCTGCCCTGGGTGCTCGCGATTCGTGGACTCGCGTTCCTTCCGTTCGGCTTGTACAAGGGACTCTGGCGATACACCGGCATCTGGGATCTGACCCGGATTGTCCTGGGCGTCCTGAGCAGCAGTGTCCTGCTGTATCTATTGTTGTATCGGGATCTGGGAGCCGGCGTCTATCCGCGTTCTGCTCTCGTCATCGACTCGCTGCTGCTGATCTCGTTCCTTGGAGGTGTGCGACTGCTCCCGCGGATCATCCCCTTGGCGATCGGGCGGCATCGGGACCGGCGGGTCTTGATCGTTGGCGCGGGCGACGCCGGTGAGGTGGTGGTTCGCGAAATGCGGCGGAGCGGCGCGTATCGCCCTGTTGGTTTCGTGGACGACGACCCGGCAAAGTCGGGCCGTACCATTCATGGCGTCAAGGTATTGGGCACCACTGGCGACGTGTCGCGGATCGTCACGGCCACGCGTCCCAGTGAAGTCCTCGTGGCCATGCCGTCCGCGGGCGCAGCGGCCATTCGCAACATCGTGCGCCGGCTCGAGCCGTTCAAGCTCTCCATCACCACGCTGCCGGGTCTCCAAGAACTGGTGAACGGACGCGTCGACGTCACCCGGATACGGCCTGTCGTCATCGAAGATCTGCTGCCGCGCGCACAGGTCCCCCTGGACGCTGCAGCCGCCCGGGAGCTCGTGTGCGGAAAGCGTGTCCTCGTCACCGGTGCCGGCGGGTCGATTGGATCGGAGCTGTGCCGCCAGATCGCGACGTTCGAACCGGCAAGCCTCGTGCTGTTCGAACGGTACGAGAACGGACTCTATGCTGTAGCAAACGAGCTGGCCGACCGCGGCACGGGGGCGGCCGTCTACGCCACGATCGGCGACGTCACGGACCTCGCGCGCGTGGACGCCATCTTCACCACGTACCGTCCGCACATTGTCTTTCACGCCGCGGCGCACAAACACGTGCCGCTGATGGAGGCCAATCCCTGCGAGGCGGTCAAGAACAACGTCCTCGGCACTCAGGTCGTGGCCGACGCTGCCAGACGTTACGGCACCGAACGGTTCGTGCTCATCTCTACCGACAAAGCCGTGAACCCGTCGAGCATCATGGGAGCGACCAAATGGGTGGCCGAGTTGATTGTCCAGGACATGAGCGCACAAGGCATCACGCGGTTCGTCACGGTCCGCTTCGGCAACGTCCTTGGCAGCAATGGAAGTGTGATTCCCCGGATGCTGGACCAGATTCGCGCCGGCGGACCCGTCACGGTGACGCATTCCGGGATTCGTCGCTACTTCATGCTCATCCCCGAAGCGGTACAGCTCGTCCTGCAGGCAGCCGCGCTGGCGGGCGACCGCGAGACGTACGTGCTCGACATGGGCGAACCAATCAAGATCCTCGACGTGGCACGGAATCTCATCCGGCTCGCCGGCTTCGTACCCGACGAAGAGATTTCAATCACCTTCATCGGTCTGCGGCCGGGTGAGAAGCTCAGCGAGGAGCTGGCGGGCGAGGGCGAGACACTCGAGCCGGCAGGCGACAGGATTCTTCGAGTGCCATGGCCGTCCGCCCGAACCATGCGCAGTGAGGTCATCCGCGCGCTCGTCCGGGCCGCCTCGCAGGAACGGGCGCAGGAAGTCATCGGACTGTTGTCCACCGTCGTGCCGACCTTTACGCCACTGGCAGCCGGCAGCCCCGTACGCGCGTACGCAGTGCCAGGTCAGCGCGCCGAACACGGTCGTGTACCCAAGACCACCCAGCCACGCATGGTCATCGTGAAGTCGTCACCGCAAACCTAACCGGGGGCCGTGCATCTTGCTGCGCTCACCATCGACTTCGAGGATTCGGAGGACCGCGTCCTCAGTCGCGCCGCAGAGCCAATCCCATCTGCACGACAAAGCCATGCGGTGATACCGGTCGGACCGCTCGTGCCGGGTTTTCCTCGATCCGGTTCACCAACGCGGAGTACCCGCCGCTCAGCGACAGTGTCCGGCTGGGATGAACGCGGAGTCCAAGAAAGACATCCAGCGGCCGGGTCGGGTTCAATCCCTCGATGGTCTGGTGGAAGAAATAGTCGAATCGTTCGAATTCGGCGATACCCTCTACGCGCGGCGATACAGGGAACGCCGCGCCGGCTCGAAGGACGAACCGGTTCTGCAAGTCCGATATCCCGACGCCGCCGATCTCGGGATGGCCAACGAATATGACGAGCGAATTCACGTGCAGCGTGGCGATTCCGGGGAGTCGTTTCGAGACAAGTGCGCCGAACCCCAGTTCCGTGTCTCCCGTGGTCAGTCCTCGATTCAGTTGCTTGAACGTCCGGTAGCCGGGAATCTTGCCCGTGGCGACGGCGCTCAGCGCGAACGATCGGCCGCGTCGTTCCGAAAGGAGGTTCACCTTGATGTACCCGTACAGCTCGCCGCGTCCGGTGGACATCGGAACATCCATGAAGGGCGCCGAGCTGGAGGCAAGCTGGTCTCCAGTGCGCGTGGTGGCAATCCGGGGCTTTTGTCCTGGGACGATCCTATACACCTGGATGCCGTCAGCCTGGATGCGCTTCTGAAGCTCCCACAAGCCGAAGACTTCCAGCCAGTCGAAGATCCCGATCGCTCCGCCACCGGCTGCGGTCGTGATCGACAGCTCACCAGGATCGCGGCGGACTCGAACGAGCCCGGCGCTGAAGAACACTTCTCCTCGACGCACCGGCTCGGCATCCCAGGTCTTGAACAGTCCGGGCGTACCCTCGAGGCTGGGACCGATGTGGCCATCGCCCGTCTGGCCTGCCAGGAGCGACGGAGCATCAGCCACGAGAAAAGTCGCCAAGAGGAGGCTTCGTGAGACAGTACAAACGATTCGTCTCCTCGAGACATCGAACATAGGTCGCTTCCTTCTCGCGGAATCGGACGCACCGACCACAATCACCCGTCCTCGACGCCCGGGGCGCAGTTTCAACAGGCCGGGCCGGGACGTGTTCAGCCCTCACGTGGTCGTCTGAGGGTCGCGGCGGCGGGTCCGCAGTGCCTGAGATTACATCGGGACGGTCTCGAACGCTCATTACGGTGCGTCAACGCGCTCGCGTGCCGCTAGTCTTGCTGATTCCAGTATTCTGACCCGCCTCCTCTCGCGCCTTCGACAACGCGGCCCGCGGTTTCCCGTCATTGCCCGTGCTTTCACGCACACCGATGGTAGGGAGCTTGCTCCTGGTGTGGAGGTCGCACGCAGCGCTCCACACGACTGTTTTCGGGAGACGTCTTGTCAGAGTGGAACGGGATCCGACGCCGTGGCTGTGAGCATCGCGTGTCGGGCGTGCTGCGCCTCCTTCACGCGCTGACGGCGGGACAGACAGATCTGGATCTCGACGTGCTCGACGCGTCCGTCGTCGAGCACGCGCTCGAGCGTGGGCTGGGGCCAGTTCTTGCGCACGTGACCAGCGCCAGCGGCCCGAGCAGCACCAACGCCTGCGCGTCCCGCATTCGCGCCGCCAACCTCACAGCGCGTGTCCTGACGGCAGTCAAGTACGACGTGATTGCCGATGTGCTGTCAGCAGCCGACAGCATCGGCTGCCGGGTAGGGTTGCTGAAAGGGACAGCGACCGCGGTACGTTACTATCCTGCCCCGCACCTGCGCACGATGGGGGACATCGACCTGCTGGTCACGACGGATAGGCAGCTCGAGTTCGAGGCATTGCTCCGCGGGCTTGGATTTCGTCAAACGTCGAATCAGCCGCCGGCCGCGTTCGTCGGACGGCACCACAGCATGCCCTTCTGGCATCCTGAACGACACGTGTGGATTGACGTGCACACAGCGCTGTATCCGCGGCAGTACCCGCTGGCGCAGGCCGCGATGTTCTCACCAGACGCCATCTGGGCACAGCTCGCGCCCATCGACATCGCTGGCGGAGCTGGCTACGTGATGCCCCACGAGCTGCAGCTCGTTTTCAGCAGCGCCCGGTGGGTGGAGCGGTTCGATGCCGATCGCGGCGTCTATCCGCTTCTCGACGTGTCGCTGCTGATACACCGGCATGGATCCGCGCTGGACTGGGACTGCATGCTCGCCACGGTTGACCGCTCGTGGGCAGCCACCGCGCTTCGGGTGATGCTCGGGTATTTGTGTCGCCGGGCGCTGGCGCCTGTTCCGTCGTCCGTTCTCACAGCACTTGCGGCCAGAGATCGTCATGCCGGCCGCGTCTCGGTGGCGCTGCTCCATCGCCTGGCGGATGCTGCGATCGACGGGCACACGCCGTTCTGCGCGAGCCTCAGCTGGTCGGCTCTGACCCGACCGGCATCGCCAACGGCGAATCTTCTGGCGGTCCCGCGCCACCTGGCGTTCCCTCCAGGCACGCCCCGCAGATTCAGTCCCGTATACGCATTTCAGCGACTCTGGCGTCTCGGCCGACGGTTGGTTCTCGACACGCTCTCCAAGCGTGCGTATCGATAAGGGTGTATTGCCCTTCTGGCATCCGGAACGGCGTCTGGATCGACGTACATACGAGGATCTGCCCGAGGCAGTACTCATCGGCGCGCGCCGCACCCGCTCTGCGGCCGGTCTCAGTTGGTCGGTGCTCCTGCGGTCAACGTCACCGTGGGCCAATTTCGTGGCCGGGCCGTACTACGTCGCTTTCCCTCCGGGCGTTCCGGGGAGATTCAGGCCGTTCACTGTGTATCGCAGGCTACAGCGACTCAGCCGACGTTGGCTCGTGCACGACGCACCACGATCTGGAAGCGAATAGCGCGCGGTGAACGCCGGCTCCTACGAAGGGCCGATCGCGGCCGGCGCAGTCGCGTGCCGACCGCCGCTCCATTGCTCGATGAACATCCGATGCCAGACGGCTAGATTGAGCAGCGCCCACAGAACGTGGTTGTGGTTGGCCCGGTAGGCTTCGTGCTCCCCGATGAGGCGATGGATGTAGTGACGATCGAACAGCTCGCGGATGACGGGCGAACTGTTCATCGTATCTCGCAGGAGCTCGCGCAGCTCCACCCGGAGCCAGTTCTTGATGGGGAGACTGTAGCCCTGTTTACCTCGATTGAGGATGGCGCTCGGCAGAAGACCGCGCATGGCGGTGCGCAAGATCGCCTTCGTCGTGAATCCGTGAAGCTTGAGCGGCCCGGGAATCGTTGCGCACGCCTCGACGAACCGGTGGTCGAGCAGCGGCACGCGCACTTCGAGCCCGTGCGCCATGCTCATCCTGTCGACTTTGAAGAGGGGGTTGCTGACCATGGCGAACCGGGTCTCCACGTACAGCTCGCGATCGAGCGCAGTCTGAAACTTCTTTCCCTCGAGCTGTCGTCTCACCGGTGCGAACGGATCGGCACGAATCGCGGCGCGAAACTCAGGACGGAACAACCGCGCTTCCAGCTCACGGTTGCTGAAGTACTGCCAGCGCATGTGCTCGCCGTCGGCGGGCAGTGAGGCCCCCTCTACGAAACGCTTCAGAATGTTGATGACACCTTTCTTCTGCGGCGTATCCGGCAGGCGACGCAGCATCGGTGCAATCAGGTTCTGCCGCACCATCGGCGGCAGCGAGGCGTAGTAGTAGCGGTTCGCCTTGCTTGCCTTGAACCGATCGTAGCCGATCAAGGTCTCGTCTCCGCCCTCGCCGCTGAGGCACACCCTTACATGCTCGCGGACCTGCCGGCACAGCAGATAGAACGGAAGTACCGACAAGTCGGACATCGGCTCGTCCAGGTGCCACACTGTCTGTTCGATGACGTCGGGCGTCACGGGATCGATGATGAGCTCCTGGTGTTCCGTGCCGAAGGTCGACGACACCAGCCGGGCGTACTCGAGCTCGCTGAACGAACGATCCGCGTAACCGAGGGAGTAGGTGCGGATGTGCTCTACGCCGCACCGGCGCATACAGGCCACCACGGCACTCGAGTCGAGACCGCCGGAGAGAAAGACGCCGATCGGCACATCGCTCACCAGATGGCTGCAGACCGCGTCGCGCATGGCGTCCCGAAGCACCGTCTCGTGCCCGGCACGAGTCCGCTCGACGGGCTCGATGTGCAGATCCCAGTACGAACCGGTCTCGGTTCGGCCGTCACGGAACGTCAGCCACGTTCCCGGCTCCAGCTTCAGGATCCCCTGATACATCGTCTCCGGCTCGGGCACGAACTCGTGCCCCAGGAAGTCGTAGACGGCCTGAAGATTCATGCGCCTCGGAACGGCGGGACACTGCAGGATCGCCTTGATCTCCGACGCGAAAAGCAGATCGCGTCCGACACATGCGTAGTAGAGAGGCTTGATACCGACCCGGTCCCGCGCGAGGAGCAGCGTTCGCGTCCTATCGTCCCAGATCGCGAACGCAAACATTCCCCGCAACTGCCGCAGACATTCGCGACCGTACTCTTCGTAGGCGTGGACTATGACCTCCGAGTCGCTCTGACTGCGGAAGACGTGACCGGCGGCTTCGAGAGTCTTGCGCAGCTCCTTGAAGTTGTAGATCTCGCCGTTGAAGACGAGCCACACGGATTCGTCCTCGTTGCCGAGCGGCTGACGCCCATCCCTGCTCAGGTCGATGATGCTGAGCCGCCGATGTCCCAGCGACACGCCATGACCGATGTAGCCGCCGTGGTCGTCAGGCCCCCGGTGCGCCAGCGAATCTGTCATGCCGACGATGAGCTCCGGGTCGGTCCAGGTGAAGCCCGCGATGCCACACATGCGTCGCCCCTGATCTCCTCTACTCCGCTCGTGCTGCCGAATCGCGTTTCAGCCGTTGTCGCGTCGTCGCCATCAGCCCAGTCCCCAGGGCAAATCTCAGCGAAAGCCCCAGGGTCTCGGCCTGGCACAACGCGGGCCGACAGTCGCAACTCAAGTGAACTCTGGTCTAATCGAGGACGAACTCCGTCCGCCACGCCTCGTCGTTGACGACCGCAGGCTGGGCCGCCTTTTCCAGCACGAAGTCCTCGAGCACCAGCACGTCGATGTTCGTGCGCATGAAGCAGCGGTACGCATCCTCGGGCGTGCAGACGATGGGCTCCCCGCGGACGTTGAACGAGGTATTGACGATCACCGAACATCCGGTCCGGCGGAAGAAGGCATCGATGATGTCGTAGTACAGCGGGTTCGTCTCGCGGCGGACCGTCTGGATTCTGGCGGAGTAGTCGACGTGGGTGATGGCGGGCACGACGGACCGCGGCACGTTGAGCTGATCGATTCCCCAGAGGCCATCCGCCTCTGGCGCCACCGGTAGGCGCCGGACCGGGAGCACGTTGGCCACCAGCAACATGTAGGGACTGTCGGCCTCCAAATCGAACCAGTCCGACACGTGTTCGCGCAACACCGACGGCGCGAAGGGCCGGAACGACTCGCGGAACTTGATCTTCAGGTTCATCACCGACTGCATGGCGGGGGAACGAGCGTCGCCGATGATCGACCGTGCGCCGAGAGCGCGGGGGCCGAACTCCATGCGGCCCTGCAGCAGCCCGATGACCTTCTGCTCGGCGAGCAGTGCGGCGATCTGATCGGCGAGCGCAGCTCGCGCAAGGCGTCGCGCCGGATAGCCATGTGCATCGAGGAAGGCCGCAATCTCGCCATCCGAGAAGGACGGCCCGAGATATGAGCCGCGCATGCCGTCGTCATACCGGGGCGTGCGCCCGCGGCGCGCGTGGGAAGGCCGCTCCCATGTGCCCGCCGTTTCCGGGCTGCTGCGCGGCTTGCCGAGGTATCGATGCCACAAGGCGAGCGCCACTCCCACTGCGCCACCAGCATCACCGGCAGCCGGCTGCACCCAGATCTGCTCGTACGGTCCCTCACGCAACAGCCTGCCGTTGCCCACACAGTTCAAGGCCACACCGCCGGCGAGACACAGATCACGCATACCGGTCTCGCGGTGCGCGAATTGCGTCATCTTGAGCATCACCTCTTCGGTGATCTCCTGGACGGAGCGCGCCAGATCCATCTCGCGCTGTGTCAACCGGCTCTCCGGCGTCCGGGGCGGCCCGTCGAAAAGACGCTCGAGAGCCGTACCGGTCATCGTCAGTCCATGGGGATACGTGAAGTACTCCATGTTCATCCACAGACTGCCGTCGTCGCGGATCTCGATCAGGTGATCCTTGATGGTCTTGACGTATCGCGGCTGCCCGTAGGGGGCGAGCCCCATCACCTTGTACTCCCCCGAATTGACTTTGAACCCGGTGAAGTACGTGAACGCGGAGTACAGCAGACCCAGTGAATGGGGAAAGCGGAGCTCCCGGAGCAGCTCGAGCTCACTGCCGCGACCCACACCGATGGACGAGGTCGCCCACTCGCCGACGCCGTCCATCGTCACGACCGCCGCCTGCTCGAACGGGGATGGATAGAACGCCGACGCCGCGTGCGACTCATGGTGCTCCCCGAACAGCACCTCGCCAGTGAAGCCGTCGAGCCGGTCGGCGATGTCCTCGCCGATCCAGAGCTTCTCGGTCAACCAGAGCGGCAGCGCCATGAGATACGACTTCAGACCGCGCGGGGCACAGGCCACGTAGGTTTCGAGCAGCCGGTCGAACTTGACGAGCGGCTTCTCGTAGAAGCCCACCAGATCGAGTTCACGGCCGGTGATGCCCCCCTCGCGCAAGCAATACGCGACCGCGCGTGCGGGGAACCCCGCATCGTGCTTCTTGCGCGTGAAGCGTTCCTCCTGGGCTGCCGCGACAATGCGGCCGTCTTCCACGAGGCATGCAGCCGAGTCGTGGTAGTACGCAGAGATCCCCAGAATGCGCGTCACCGCGGGCCTCTCAGAAGAGCGTGTAAATGAACGGCGCCGCGGCACTCGACTGCGAAATCACGATGAGCATGCCGAGCAGCACGAACACGACGACGATGGGGATCAGCCAGTACTTCTTCTCTTCACGGAGGAACTGGACGAGCTCGGACAGGATGCGTGTCTTCCTCATTGCGACCTCAATACATGCGCGAATAGTGCGCGCGATCGCGATAACGTGCGGGATGCGGTGACCAGCCAGGCCAGGCCGAACGCCGTCGAGTGAGCGGGTCGTGGCCGGTCAGCCGCCACACCATGCTCACGGGCACCAGCACCAGCACGAACATCGCGGTGAGCAGCACGCGCGCATTCACGTAGCCGAGGGCGAGCGAGAACCGCCACCAGATCGCGCTGGGCCACGCGAGCAGCGCCGGCCGGGTAAACCCCAGGATCAGCAGCACGAGTCCTGCCGAACCCAGGATGCCGGCGGCCGCTGTGCGCCCACGCCAGAGCAGGAACGCCGCAAGCGCGACGAGCACCGAGCCGACCGTTACGCCGAACGACCGCTCCGGGTTGACCGGACCCTTCCTCTTCACCTCTCGCGGCTCCTCTTCTCGTCTGACGGCCCGGAGCCGCTGCACGCGGGTCCAGAGCGGGCGTCTCCCTAGCTCCACTGGCCGCCTCTCTCGCAAGTGTGGCGCGGCTGGGCGGATCAACCCGCGCGCCTTCACAGCAAGAGGCTTTCCACAATGGCTACAACCCGAAGATCGCACCCAAAATGGTGTCTTTCAAATACTTACCTGGCCAACGGTGCTCGCCACGACATCCCGTCTTTGGCGCTAGTCTGCGAGTAAACCGAACTTTTCCTGGGCGGCTCCAGAATGCCCGCTTTCCGCCCGCTCTCCGGCAGACACAGTGCCAGCACGGCCGGCAGCGTTACAGGCGTGCGCCGAAGCCAGGGCGCTTCGGCACGGTGGACTCCTTCTCATTTTGATGCTCTCGAGGTCACCCGGCGGGAACACGGCGAGCGACGTGACGGACTCGATGATTCAGAAAGCCGCCGATCCCGCCGCGGCGCTGCCGGCGTTCAGCCGCTCGAGGATGAGTCGCGGCGGTGCGCATCCCAATCACGGGAGGGCTCGTAGCCGCCACGTGGCCCAGGTCGTAGAAATCCGCTTCGCTCCGCCCGTTGAGAACTCGTGATGCATCGATGAAGCCCGGCTCATCAGCAATAGCGGGCCCACGTGTTCGCGATCGTCAGGCTGTCCGTCGTCTCGGTGTTCTCCATGGTGGAGCCGCCGAATGCCCACACGATGTGCTCCCCTCGAGCAAGCGCCACGCTATCCGCCGTGTACCGGGCGGAGTGGTAGTGCGTGAAGTTGACATGGCGCGTGGTTGTGGGTCTCGGTGCGTAGAGGAACTCGTCGCAGTACACAAGTGCTCCCCCACCGTCACGGTATACGTCTCGCACAAGGGCCTCGAGCTCGGGGAATCCGGCACTCAGCTCGACATAACGGTCATTCAGCCACCGGCGGTCATCCGTCAAGAGCCGCGCGCCGGCTTCCAGCACAAGTAGACAGGCCACGAGGCTCGCAGCGACCTTGATGGCTATGCTGCGCCGCGCCGTTCTGTTCTTTCCTCTTCGTCATAGAGCCGCCGATGCGTTTCCGCCTGCGGCGACGACACACATGCGCCGCCTTATCGGGACGCGATGTCGAGGACTCGCTCATCGCGCATCGACGCGGTGAGGACGTCGAGCATGGCCTCGGCAACCCGGAGATTTCCCTCGGGCGTAATATGCCCGACCGGATCGAACCAGAGCTGCTCCGATGCGTAGTCGAGCGCCCTCGAGATGTCCACGAGACGCTCGTGCCTCGCGGCGAGCAGGCGCGATCGCTCGTAAAAGGCTCGGGCGAGCGCGCTCAGCGCTGGCTCGATACGCGCGACGATCGCCTCTTCCTCGGCGGTCAGTACCTTTTCCGATGCGGCGGGGTGGGGCTGCAGGAAGAAGTAGTACTCGAACCCATGCTCCCGGGCGAGTGTCCCAGCGATCCGATAGTTGCTGGCGTACACATCCGCGATCGCATCGGCCAACGGCGTAGGATCCTGCAGCTCATTGGCCGGAGTCCTCGCACCGAGGCGCTCTCCCGATCCATCCGGTTCATGCGGCCGATTCTGCAGCAAGCGATACGTCCGGGTGGTCTTGAACCAGGTCACCAAGGGGGCCTCTCGGGCCTCGAAGCGACCTGCCACGCTCGAGAGCGTCACATGCACGCTCGGGCGTCCTGACTCGTACGCAGCGATGACCTCATTGATGCCATCGTAGAAGATGACTAGATCCGGCACTCGTCCCGCCTGTAGCTCGAGCATGAGTGCGATCAACCCCTGGGTCGAGCCGTAGCCATCCTCCGCCAGGTTGACCAGGCAGACGGGGCGGCTCATGCTACGCCCGAGCCGATGATGGAGATACGCGGGAATAGTCCCCCAATCCGGCGCGCCCCAGCCCAGCATGGTCGAACCGCCGAACGTGAACACCGTGTATGAGTTGTCGCCGCACTGGCTACCGGGGGTCTTCCTGAGACCCCTCTCGTCATAGTTGAGCAGCTCCCCCGAGAAGGGTGTGTGCCGCCAGATGACATACGGCTCGTAACGATAGCCTTGCGTGACGTTGGCCTCGCTCCAGTAGCTCTGGGTCCAATCCTGAGCGGCATAGTAGGGCAGGTCCTGGATGGCGTGATGCCTGATCTGGAACACCGTGCGGCCAGCCACGATGGCGGCGAACTCGATGCACGCGAGGAGCATCAGTGTACTGAGCAGGATGGTCGCGACGTCCCGGTAGAGCGCAAAGACGCGGCGGCCGAGCCACGCCGTCATCAACAGCACGACCCCGATCAACGCCAACAGGAACTGTCCGACTCCGAAGCTTCCCGCGCTGCCGAGCCCCACGCGATCGACAAGAAGCGCCACGATGAGCGCGGCAGCCGCCGCCAGGAGGAGAGCGACTCGCAACCAGGTTCGCGGCGCCTTCTCTGACTGTGTATTCATGTCCCCTCCTGTTCGCGCGCCGACGCGCCCCGGATGGGCACTCCGAGTGCCCATCGATGACAAGCCTTGACTCTGACGAGATTCGTGTGGCTGATACCAGAGCCGATCCTAATCGGACCGTAGATTCCTGGCCTGACGTGGCACGGACCGGCTCGGTTCTCGGAGGACACCGTTGCGGGCCGTGCCATTCACGCGGCCGTGCGCTCAGTCCTCGTTATCCAGAGGCTTGAACCCGGCGCATCGGCGGTCGTCGGATCCATACGTTCGCTCAGAAGCATGAGGGGAAAAGCGCGCGCGATCCGATCGCGATACTGCTGCAGCAGATAGGATGTGAACAGCGTAATCTCGAATGTCGCGTTGTACTGCAGAAACGCACGCACCATGTACGCCTCGTTCCAGGCGACTCCCTGATACACCCAGCGCTTGGGGTACTCGAATGGGTAAAACACGTCGTGAATGTGCACATGCACGCCTGCGCGCAGCCTGGGCAGCACCTCGAACAGCATGTGGTTGACGTCAGAACCGGTCTTCGCAACGTGGCTTCCGTCGACGATCAAGAGATCGCCAGCCTGTAGTGCCGTGAAGATCTCGATCGGCGTTTCCTGCACGGGCTCCACGCGAAGATCGACCCGGTCAGTCGGCTGCAGCACGGCCATCAGCCTCTCTGGATGGGGTTCGATGAACGTGCATCGAATGCAACCGTCGAAATACAGCTCGTTCGTATCCAACACGAGCGCCGACGAGAATCCCGACCCGATCTCGACAACACGGCGCGGGCGGGCCCATCGGATTATCGAGTAGAGAACCACTGCGTCGGCATACGAGTACAGTGCGTTCGCGAAATAATACCGGAGTCTACTGTGGCCATCTCGCCGCTCCTGGAATGGGATCTCCGCGTAAAACGGCTTGAACGCATCCAGGAGCTCTAGCTGCCGCTGGACGTTGAGACTGATTCCTACGAGCTCGCGTTCGTCTCGGTTGAATATCCGTGCCTCACTGGCCTTGATCTCATCGACCGACGGGATCGGTGAGTAAAAATGCCCCGCCGGGACCCACGTACGCCATCGTGCGAGCTTCTGTAGCTCGAGCCGCCACAGCTCACGATCGAACACGCGATGAAGGCCTATGCCCATGTCGGTGGCGTCTGAGGTCTGGGTGCCAGGGCACGGCACCGATCAGGCAACACGTGCGGCTCGCAGGAGCCGCTCACCGGCTCACCAGAATGCTACGTGCTGTAGTAATTCCACGTCTGCTTCAGACGCCTGTAGTGTGGTTGAGACCAGAGCGACTCGTGATCAGGTCGAGGGTTCGGATCCCGGTTGGCATAGATGCGGAGTCGGTTTCCCGCGAGCACGATCACCTCCTCGCGCCAGTCCTCCACGACGTCGGCCACAAGCAGCCGGTCGGCCCGTTCCGGAATGCGTACGAGGAAGCCGCCCGTCACGGCGTCGATGATCGCGACGTCGCCCGACTCGTGACGCGCCTTTGCCGCGACGTGCTGCGCCTCGCCACCAGTCCAGTGAAGGGGAAAGATCATCTCGATTCCCTTCGGGGTCCAGTCGGGCGGCGCGGTGTCGATCAACTCGTACGCGCTCACCAGGCTGCCCGCGGCGTCGAAGAGGAACGGCTGCTGGCCCGTGTCGTACCGGCTGCGCAACCAGAGTTCGAGTCCTGGCCGGTCGGGCAGAAAGTCCCCGACGGCCACGTTCTGAGGCTCGCTCCGGTGGTGGTCGCCTTCCCAGATCAGTCCATCGACGCCGAACACGAACACGCGGTCGGACTTCCCCAAGCGCGCGTCGACCGCGCGGTTGATCCGGCTCGCGATCCAGTGTCTCAGGGGAAGGGGACGGAGTCCTCCGCCCTCCTCTACCGCAACGACCTCGAGCCCGGGCCGGTCGGGCCGCACGTCGGCGATGGCAACGGCGTCGATGTGTCCCCTCGCCGGCAGCTCATAGATCTTCTGCCCGTCCCACCGCACGATGCTGCCGCCAATGACCTCGTCGCGGCCGTCGCCGTCGAGGTCCGCGACGCGCGCGCCGTTGTGCGCCGCCGCCAGAAAGTCGTCTCGTGCCCACATGACGTGAGGCGCATCTTGCGTCCACACATCGTCCAGAGAGACGGCCGCCAGGTATCGCCCCATGCGGTACCCGTCCGCGTTCGTCGCCTGGAGCAGCAGGTCGCGGTCTCCCAGGCCTCGGAAATTGGCGAGCACGAGATGCTCCCACTGCGTGGCGCCCATCGGCGGCGCGATCCGAACGCGGCGGAGCAGCGCCCCGCTCGCGCCGTCCAGAATCTCGAGAAATCCAGATCGGGTCAGATACAGCACCTCCGACCGCCCGTTCCCATTCGTATCTCCGGCCTGGATACCGGGAGCATGCCATCCGGGCAAGCCCTCCACCTCGGAGGACATGGTCAGCTGCAGATCGGCCTCGCGCTGCCACAACACCCGGCCGTCGGTGGCGACCGCGGCAACAACCCCCGGACGTGTCACCACGATGTCGATGCGCCCGTCGCCGGTCAGATCGTGCACGATCAGGCCGCCGCGGCCATCGTCGTCCGGCCTGATTGGAAGGGCAATGTCCAGAACGGGTTCCGTCAGCATGGCCGGCGAGGCGCGGCGGAGGCCCGCTACCCCATGCGCCGCTTCCACCCGGTGGTATTCGTACTGACCCACACGCCCGATGTGCGCAAGTTGCACGCCCGGCCAGTCGCGCACCCAGCTCGCCTCGAAGTGATCGGCGAGATCGAGTGCGCGCAGTCGGACCGCGATCCCCTGAAGCCCGAGCCGCTCCGCGACACGTTCTACGAAGCGCGCAGGCGGGTACTGGTGCCATCCCAGATAGAAGACAGGGCGCACTCGCAGCAGCGGCTCGAGCTCCGCGGGCTCACTGAGATGTCGCCCGCCGTACCACAGTCGGTAGCGCTCGTGCCACGCCGTGCGATCCGCCGGCGAGACGTCGCGCCCGCGCGGCGAATGCACGCTGTAAATCGCCGCCGCCGGCATCGTGGCGTGGAGAAAGGTGAAGTCCGTGTAGGCCCACGGGATCAGAATCGCCGCATTCGACGAGCGGCGGTGGATCTCAGCGACGGCTCGCAGCAGGTCGGGCCGGTTCAGCTCGTAGGGCATCAGCTGGATCGTCACTGCATTCAGTGGCAGCACGAGCACGAGTCCGAACGTCGCGAGCGCCGGCGGCCATGGCGCCGGTATTCGCCGCCAGGCCGCGTCCAACCCGAGTGCCGCGAGACCAGCCAGGGGCACGAGCCCCTGCACCAGGTAGCGCGGCTCGACCATGTATGCAGAGGTCAACGCCACAGCAGGCAGCCATGCCGCGAACCACCAGACCAGGAACAGCGATGCGGCGCGCCGGTGGGGCGAGACGTACGCCATCCCCGCGAGCAGGAAGGCGAAACCGCCGAACGACAGGATGCTCAGAACGGACATCGGCCACGGTTTCGCCGGTGCGCCGACCAGCTCCTGCACATATCGCCAGTACTGGATCGGAGACCACCCCAGCGCGACCATCGCCGCGAGATAGCCGGAGCCGGCGACGGCCAGCATGATGGCAGCGACGAGCGGCATCCGGCGCCGGCGATCCGCCTCGGCGCACCACCACACGGACAGGAAGAAGGCCAGCGGGCCGAACACGCTGTCGA
>CAZDLW010000066.1:0-22979 GCA_964505975.1 uncultured Bifidobacteriaceae bacterium
TTCGCGCTGTCGAGCCCGCGCCGTCTCGCACATCTCGTCGCGATCGGCGCCGCCACGAGGGCCGCACTCGACGCCGTCGCCGACGCACTTCGGACGTTCGAGCCCGGCTGACACGCCAGCACGCGGCCGTTGCGGAGGCGCGCGCGATCAGCGACCTTCGAGTTGCCTGGCCACGACCCGCGACTCGTCACCAGCGGCTTCCGTCCACACCACGAGCAGCGCATCATCCACGAACGTGGCTGCGGCGTACATCGCACTGGCGTCGTCACTCAGCACGTCTGGAGGCGCGAACACCCCGCTGGAACGTAACCGGCTCGCGAACACGCGGCGGCGGCCGGCCGACACCTCGTCCCACAGCACGACAATGTCGCCACCGGCCGACACGGCAATCTGTGGATGTGCAGCGTGGCGCGCTGGCGCGGACACGGGGAGCCGAGGTGTAAAGGTGCGACCGTCGACACTGGACGCGTAGAAGACGGCCTTGTGCGGTTCCGGCGACGACACCAGCGTGGGCCACGTGAGGTGTGCCACACCGCGTGCATCGACGACCATGGCCGGGCCGTCATCCGGACAACCGTTCAATTGCCAGTCGTCCTGGCTGACTCGCACGGGTTCGGAAAAGGTACGTCCACGGTCGACCGACGTCGCAAGGGCAATGTCCCTCATGTTCCCCGGATACACGTGACGCCAGGCAACGAGCAGGCGGCCGTCGGTCGCAGCGGCAAGGGCGGTCTTGCAGCAGTAGCACACACCCGCGACCACCTCCCGCTCGCCACGGACATTCCCGTAGTACAGGCTGGACTTCTGCGCCATGGCAACACCGTCGAGCGCAGCGCTCGAATCGGCTGGACCCGTTGCATGGCCATGGTGCCTGTGTGCATCGCGTCCAACCGGCTCAGACGCCATCCCGCGATGATCCAGCCAAACGGCATGCGTGTCCCCTTCCGCATCCACGGCGAGCGCGGCCCACCCGCGATCGCCAGGCGCCGCGGCGGCCTGCAGCTCGCGGCTCGGGCCGAATGTCCGACCGCCGTCCTCCGATCGAGACAGTCGCACACTCGTTCCTGCCTCCGTGGCCGTCCAGAGGACGTCGATGACCGCCGTCTCTTCCTCTCGTCCTCCGATCGTCACGCGAGGCGGAAGCTCGCCACCCAGGCGCGCCGTCCCAGGGTGGTCGTTCGCACGCACCGGCGATCCGAACGTGACACCGCCGTCCGCACTGACCGAGACGTACACGTCCGTCCTGCCGGCAGACGACGCGCCCCATGCCACGGCCACAAGTCTCCCGCTCGAGGCCAGCGACGGAGTGGCGTTCGCATGGCCGTCCACCTGAAACACGACACGATCCGCCGCGGCCGGTCGGGGGGGACTCGCCATGGCCACCCACCACACGACGACGAGCGCGGTGATTACACCACCGATGGCGGCGAGTCTGCGGATCACCATCGCACGTCCACTCCTGCACCCGCATGGCGGCCGGGAGCCGGGTAGTAATAGAATCCGGACAAGTCGTTCACCTGCACTCGATTGGTGTAGCGGGCATTGCCGAGATTCTCGCCCCGCACGAACAGACGAACAGGCCCGATGCGATAGCCGGCCCCCGCGGACACGACGCCGTAGCGCAGCGCCGATTCCGTGTTCGCGTCGTTGACGAACGTGGAACTGGCCGCGACGAGCGCCACGAACCCTTCCCACCGGTTCCGGACCGACAGGTCGCCACGAACACTCCCGGTGTGCGACGGGATTCCTGGCAGTCTATTGCCGCTGAAGACGCCGAACTCGTCCAGCGTGAACCGCGAGTAACTGTATGTCGTTGCCACGGTCAACCCTGGCACGACACGAACTCTGCCAGACGCTTCGACACCGGCATGGGTCGTCGCCGCCACGTTCCGATATACCGTCACGTTCTGCACGGTCTCTGGCAGGATCTCGTCGTTCACCGTCATCCGGTAAAGCGACAGATCGTACGACACCGCGCCGACTCCTCCCCGCACGCCCCCTTCCACGCTGACCGCCGTTTGCGGCCGCACCTGATCGTTGAAACCGGCAGGCAACCGGACCTCCCCGAGCGTGGGTGCCTCGAATCCAGTGGACACGTTCGCATAGAGCACCGCAGCCGGACGCGCGGCCAGAGTGAGGCCAAGCTTGGGACTGATACGGCGAAAGGTTCGGCGATCGCTGGCATCACCATCCTGCGGCATACGATCGCGGCGATCGTACCGGATGGTATCCGCCCGCAGTCCGGCAACCAGCGTCGCACGGCCGCCCACGGCCACCTCCTCCTGGATGTACGCGCCGACGTTCACCACAGTGTTGTCATCGTCACGAAGCTGAAAACCAGGAGCGCCACCAGCGTTCACGAACCAGCGGTCGTCGACCCACTGGGTGTCGGCATCGACACCAACGGCAAGTCTGTGCCTGCCGTGCGTCAGACGGTATCGCGCATGTCCAATGTGCCGCCATGCCTGCTGATCGATCACCACGAAGATCGGATGGAACAGATCCCCTGTCTGACCGTAGGAGCCAGCTTCAATGATGTGCGAGGCGCCGATCTGCCGCTCGTACTGCCCGCCAAACCGCCAGAGACGATTCTGGCGACCCCAGTCGTTGAGAACGTAGATCGGACGCACCTGGGCCGGGTCGATACGAAACTGCTCGCGGTCCAGCGTCCCGGGGAGCTCGAGCGACGCATCCGAACCGAGGAGACGAACGATGGCACGCGAGGATCCGCCGGACCAGTCGGCGCGCAGCGTGCCCATCCAGTTGCGCAGACTGTTGTGAGCACGAAAGCCATCGACCTGCGTGTATCCGAACGTTGCATTCACGGCCAGCGGCCCTGCACCGCCGGACGCTCCCGCATGGACCTTGGCGAAGTCGAAGGAACCCGCCTCGGCGGCCACGCTCGCCATGAACTGACGACTCGGGCGACGTGAAATGACATTCACGACTCCGCCCAGCGCCGCGCCGCCGTACAGGGCCGACGAAGGTCCTTTCACCACCTCCACGCGCTCGGCATTGGACAGATCGATCTGTCCGTCGAAGTGCGGCGTCTGGCCGTCGGGCTCGGTCACCGGAACGCCATCGGCCATCAAGACGACTCCTCTCGACCCGAACCCGGCTCTAATGCCGGCTCCTCGGATTGAAATGCGAAGATCGTCTGTCCCAGACACGTCGCCGGCCACGACACCGGGGACATACTTGAGCGACTCCACCAGGTTCACACCTGGCGCCCGATCCAGCACGCTGCCCGACACCACGCCTACCGACGCTGGAATCGCAGGCAGCACACGTTCGTCGCGAGCGGCCGTCACGGTAACTACGTCGCCAAAGCCGGCAATCGGCAGCACGACGGACAGCTGCGCCCGCGCCGCAGGAGGGGCCGGAGCTGGTACCTGGATCGTTCGGAAACCAGCAAGCTGGACGGAGACGACGACCTCGCCTTGGGGGACGCCGTCGAAGATGAACGACCCGTCCGGTCCCGTGTGCGTGGTGTGCATCGTCTGGCCGTCCGCCCCCAGCAGCGTGACGGCCGCTCCAGGAATGGGCAAGCCTGATTGATCGAATACGTGGCCGGACACTGTGCCGGCCTGTCCTCGCGCCGACGTGGCGCCGGCCGCGAGGCACATGACCGCCAGCACGACGGTCGTCAGACACCGAAGCATGAGACACCTCCCTATCGGACGGCCTCGGCCGCCCCACCTGTAACGCGGCAGACCTGTGGCCTGTCGCAACGCGCCGGCTCGGCCGGCGGCGGGAGGTCAGGCTTTGGGGGGTGGCAGCGGGGGAGGGAGCGTGCGCGCGATCGCGTGAGTTGGCCGCTGCAGGATCAGAGCCGTCTCCAACAACGGCATCAGGAAGGAAATCGGCGCCTGCGGGAGGCCCGGGAATCCAAGCACGGGCACGCCCGCATCATGACCGGCGCCACAAGACGCCTGGAATTTCGCACCGGGCACCGCATCTTCGGAATCGGGAGCGGTGGTGCGCGCTTCCCCGTGTGCGGCCATGTCGTGCACCCCATGGGCACCGTGGTGGTCCGTGCCTGCCGCCGCCATCCTCGTCTTGAACGGACAGACGTGGTTGGGCCCACCCTTGCGGCAGCATTCGAGCATCACGTCGTGCTCGCAGCACAGCCGCGCAGTCGCCAGCGCACCGGTGGTCAGATGGAGCGCAACGAACAAAAAGACGATCACACGACGGATCGTCACTGAGCGCATGGCGTCATCATGCCCCTGTACTCGCGATTGCGCAACTCCCGTCACAGGGCCCGCAGTGAAACTCCGCCTCCAACAACGGTGAGGCGCGACTGGCTCCGCTTCACAGCGGCCAACAGGCCGTCCTTGTCGCTCTCGATGCCAGGACCTGGCGTCAGGCCTGGGTGTTCGTGATTTCGCCGGCAGCGAACTGACCGGCGTTCCCTTGTCACCCTCCCCCTTGCAGCGGTAACATGCGCGATCCTCAGCTCGACGAGCCAGTTACGTCCGCCGCGCATCGCCCGGCTGGACTGTCGGGACTCTCGCCTTCGCCTGGTCGGGCCCCGGGCGCTGCGTCAGCGGGGTGCGGGCGAAGCCGTCCAGCGTATTCGCTGCGCGTTGTAACAACGTGACTGCATCGACACTATGCACGTTCGACGCATCGTCGCTGAGATCGGATTGACGGCACGAGTGAGCGCGTTGTTGTGCGCGCTCCCGTTCTACTGGCAGCGACGCGACCTCACGACATTGCTGGATCGGCTGGGTGCAGTAAGGCAGGCGACGGCGTCGCGCGCGCTGACGCCGTCGAAGGCCGTCCGGGTCGTGCGCCGCGTGTCGCGCCTGCGCCTGTTCGCACTCCCGTTCTTTCCCAAGCCATGCCTGCGTGAGGCGATGGCCCTGTTCCACGTGCTGAATCGGGCTGGATACCCCGTTCAATTCAACGTCGGCGTTCGCAAGCAGGGTGAGGCGCTCGTCGCGCATAGTTGGGTCGCGCTGCACGGGCGGGCTGTCGTCGACGGCGACGACGGCCGGCCGTTTAGTACGCTGTACTCGTATCCAGAGCAACAGTCGCTCGTGCATGGGCTCAGTGATTCGTCGCATCAGTCGCGAAGCACGGCGTCCGGCGGGCGGGACGCGATCCACGCCCTCCACGATGACGTCGTGCTCGTCGTGAGCGACGAGTGTCCGGGACGACAGCTGTACCTGTCGGAGCTTCTTCGGGATCTGTCATTCGTGAGAACCGAGTCGCCGCCGACCGAAGCCGCCGTCCTGCGGCTGTCGGTGCGAGAGAATGCAGAGGGGCTCGGCCTGCCAGCCGGCGAACGGGTCCGCCTGGGCGTCACCGGCCTCCTTACGATAGATGTCGGGAGCAGCGCATATCTGGGCGATGGGGAATCGCTGCTCCGTGTGGACCTGGAACGATCGTGCGCCGGCGCATGGCTCGCGCCCACGTTCGAGTCCCGCTCGGCCGAGCACCGCCAGCGGTTCTGGGCGTTTGGCCTCCTCAAACTCCTCCGGCGCCAGGGTCTCTTCGGTTTGCACGCCGCCGCTGTTGCCACGCCCGAGGGACCCAACGTACTGTTCGTCGGACCGTCGGGCTCCGGTAAGACGACCCTGGCCATCGCGCTGATTCGCCGGGGAGGCCGCTTTCTCACCGACGATGCGATTCTGCTGCGCGCCCGTTCGGACGGCGTGGACGCCCTCGCCCTTCGGCGGCCTTTTTCCGTCGACGTCACGACGGCCGGAGAGTATCCGGATCTTGTAGCGACCTGGGCGCGCGCACACCACCGTGTCGCGCGCAAGCAACGCGCTGACGCCCACGCCGCCTACGCGTCTCAGCACGTGCCCGGATTTCACCCTCAGGTGATCGTGTTTCCGACGGTGACTTCACAGCAACGCAGCAGCCTGCGGGCAATCAGCCGATCCGCGGCGCTGGCACATCTTCTCACTCAGAGTGGCCCCGAACTGTTCGACCAATCCACGATGACCGCCCAGCTGGATGTACTCGCGCGCCTGCTGCGTCAGGCCATGCCGTACGAGCTCGCCTCGGGCCGCGACCTGCACCGACATCCCGAGGCAATCGTCGATCTCCTGCAACAGGTGCACGGAGGACCTGCATGGCCAGGGTCGTCCTCGAACTGACGAATCGCTGCAACCTCAGGTGCACGCACTGCTTCGGGGAGCGGCACGCCGCCACCGGAGAAGTTCCGCTGGCGATCGTGGACAGCATCCTTCGGGACGGCCGCGTCTGCGGCATCGACCATCTGTGCTTCAGCGGCGGCGAGCCGACACTCCATCGAAAGTTCGGCACGATCGTCGAGCGCACGTGCGACGCCGGGTACGACTTCAGCCTCGTGACGAACGGGCACAACTTTCGCCACGTGGCCTCCGTGCTCTTGCGATCCGGCCCCCGGTGTCGGGGAATTACCTTGAGCGTGGACGGCGCCTGTGAAGAGACACACGACGCATCGCGTGGGCGGGGATCGTTCCGTCAGGTCATGCGCGCCGCCACGCTGTGCCTGTTCAAGGGCCTCCCGTTCACGTTCAACATGGTGCTCACGGCGCTGAACCGGGATGAAGTCGAGGACATGGCCGAGCTGGCGGCGCGGCTTGGAAGTCGCGGCGTACGCTTCGGACACCTGATGTTCACGCCGGAGAACGCATCGCGAGGACTGAACCTATCGCCGTCGGAACGTCGCGTCGTCGAAGAGCGCATCTGGCACGTCAAGGACGCGGCCGCTGTACCCGTGGAAATGGCACCCGGATACTTCAGCCCATCCCCGTTCTTTCCCTGCGCACCCCTCGAGCTCGATGAGTACAACGTGGACTACGCCGGGAACGTGACGCTGTGTTGCCATCTGTCTGGCTATTCCGGGCCGAATGCCGCAGATGACATCCTCGGGAATCTCAACGAGATCGATCTCACAGAAGCCTGCCGGCGGTTTCGAGCCCGGGTCGCCACCTACCTTGCCGACAAGCGCGACCGCGTCGGCCGTGGACAACTCGGCGAGATCGATCACTTTCCCTGCTGGTACTGCGTCAAGTATCTCGGCAAGGTCGCCGCCGCTGACGGTTTTCCGCAGCAGGCATGGCTGTCTGGTGATGGCCCATCGACATCAAGGAGACTGCATGTCCTCGCATCGGACGCTGCGTCCGGACCCTGAGGTGGTGGATACCGAGATCGACGAGGGCGAGCTGGCACTGCTCCACCTGGGGACCAAGACCTATTTCAGCCTGAACGTCACAGGTGCGCGCATCTGGCACCACTTGAAAGAAGGCCTCAGCCTGGAGGAGGTGAGCCACCGTCTCCAGGAGGAATTCCAGGTAGACGCCGCGCAGGCGGATCGCAGCGTGAACGAGTTGGCCGAGGAGTTGCTCCGCCACAACCTCGCGCAACGAATCTGAACGCATCGATCGCTGTCAACGGTGCCGATCGCACTCGTCGGGACTACGAGACGACACCCGTCTTCGACAGCCGCACGGAGGCATTGTGCAGTCACTCACGGTCCCTGCGCCTGTGTGCGGCGCGAGCCGCGAGGTAGACCTGCTGCTGTCCTGCGTCCGTGTAGTGCTCGGCACTGCGAACACCGAGGACAGCAGCCGCCGGATTCCGCCGGATCTGGACTGGCCCCGCCTTGTGCGGGCCGCGCTCGAGCACGGGGTCATGCCGCACCTGTACCTGACGGCGAAGCGGATTGGTGCAGCCCTCATCCCACCCGCTGTTCTCGAGGAACTGCGAGGGCGGTTCGAGGCCAACGCGCACCTGAATCTCTATCGCGCAGGAGAACTGCTGCGGCTGCTCACGCTGTTCGAGACGCACGACCTCCCTGTCATACCCCTCAAAGGGCCCGTGCTGGCCATGTCCCTCCATGGGAATCTTGCGATGCGGCAGTTCACCGACCTGGACCTGCTCGTGCCGTCCGGGCAAGTGACCCGTGCGGGAGACCTGCTGGAGACAGTCGGCTACCGAGTACATGAGGCCGGTGAAACGTCAGTGACAGCGGAACGGACCGGGCGCGAGGGTCGTGTGGTCGTCGATCTCCACTGGGCCCTGGCGGATCACCGATACAGCTTTCCGCTCACACAGGATGAGGTACGTCGTCGGATGCAGCGGGTGCCGTTCATGCACATGATGGTGTGGCAACCAGCCGCGGACGACCAGTTCCTCCTGCTGTGCAGTCACCCGGCCAAACACTGCTGGAGCCGGTTGGCCTGGGTCGGCGACATCGCGGCGTTCGTCCGGGCACACGGCACACGGCTCAACTGGGAGCAATCGCTCCAGCGCGCGAACGCACTCCGCGGACGGCGGCTCTTCCTTCTCGGTCTCCATCTGTCTGCCGAGCTGTTGTGGAGTCCTGTGCCACGCGATGTGTGGGCACGTTGCACGTCGGACACGGTGGTCACCCGTCTCGTTCCGGAACTGTGTGCCAGGATGCTCGTCATGCCAGGCGATACGCACCGCCACACGGGGTCGTACGGACTCGTGGACGCTGGACTGCTCTACGTCAGGAGCCGCGAGCACATTGCCGACAAACTGCCCTATGCCCGCTACCTCCTGCGATTGTGTCGCCAGTGGTGGTCCGTGAGACCCAACGAGCGCGATCGCGCGGTGATCGCCCTTCCGCAGACCCTTGCTGTTCTCTATGTCGTCATTCGACAGTTCCGCTTGCTCCGCACGTATGGTCCTCGACTGATGCGATACGCGCTGCGAGCTGCCGCGTCCTTGCGGTAATCCTGGCGAGGCTGCGCCTCGGACCCGCGAACATGTCGGCGGCGGCTCCGCCTCGCTAGGTTGGCAGTATCTCTTGCCCGCACTCCGTGCGGGCGAGACGTCTTGAACGGCAACGCGCGAAAACTTGACTCCATGTGCATGAGTTCGGGCCGTTCAAGCCGTCTTGCCCCTCCGAACACGCGAAGGCGTGCTCGGGCTTCAAGCGCAACGACGAACAGCGTCCGGCACCGCTCTTGCCACTCCGAAACAAGCATCTGTCGCGGGAGGATTGCGCCACCAGCTACGGGAGCGTCGCACCCGATATCCCTGCTGAGTCTCGCGGCTGGCTGGCAGCACGACGGTGCCGCACGTCACGCGGCCAGGAGCTTTGCGGCCAGATGCAACGATTACGTTCGGGTTTCGGGCCGCATGGCGGTCCAGGTGCCCCCTGTCCAGGAGACGTTGCACTATGCCTGCTCGACGCCTTGCTGCAGTTCTCGGCCTCCTGTTCCTGGCTCACTCCGTGGCACCTGGCCTCGTGACCGCGCAGTACTTCGGCCAGAACGTCGTGCGTCACCACCGCTTCAGCTTTCAGGTTCTCGAAACGGACCGGTTCGACATCTACCACTACACCGAGAAGGAAGATGAGGTGCAGGCGGCCGGGCGGCTGGCCGAACGCTGGAACGCACGCCTCTCGCGCCTGCTCGACCATCAGCTGGCCGGACGACAGCCTTTGATTCTGTACGCGAATCATCCACACTTCCGGCAGACGAACACCGTCCCGGGCGGCATCGGGGAAGGCACTGGCGGCGTGACCGAAGCGCTGCGGCGTCGGGTGGTGCTGCCGTTTGCCGGCTCACTGGCAGCCACCGACCACGTGCTGGGTCACGAACTGGTGCACGCCTATCAGTTCGACATGACGGGAGAGGGCGGCGGCCTCCCAACGGCCCTTCGGCTGCCGCTGTGGTTCATCGAGGGCATGGCAGAGTATCTCTCGATCGGCCCCGTTGACCCGCACACGGCCATGTGGATGCGTGACGCAGTGCTCCGTGAGCAACTGCCGAGCATCCGCCAGCTCGACGACGCCCGTTTCTTTCCATATCGCTACGGCCACGCGTTCTGGGCGTACGTCGCCGGGGAGTACGGCGACGCCGTCGTGGGACAGATCCTGAGGGCTGCCGGACCGCGAGGGCGGGCCGTTGAGGCCATCGAAGGCGTTCTCGGTGTGTCAATCGACGAGCTGTCGGATTCCTGGCATCAATCGCTGAGAGCCGCATACGAGCCGATCATCGGGGTCACGGCAAGACCCGAGTCGATCGCCCGGCCGCTGCTCACCCCCGAGAACGCCGGCCGGATCAACGTCGCCCCGTCGCTCAGCCCTGACGGCCAACGAGTGGTCTTCCTGTCGGAGCGGGATCTCTTCTCGATTGACGTGTACCTCGCCGACGCGGACACGGGAGACATCATTCGCCGTCTGGTTCGCACGGCAACCGATCCGCACTTCGACAGCCTGCAATTCATCAGCTCGGCCGGAGCCTGGCATCCCGACGGACGTCTGTTCGTCTTCGCCGCCGTCTCGCGAGGCGAGCCGGTGCTCACGATCATCGACACGGAGCGGGGAAGAACGGCGGACGAGATTCGCCTGGAAGGGCTGGGCGAGATCTTCAATCCGACATATGCGCCTGACGGTCGGGCGATTGCCTTCTCGGCGAACGTCACCGGATACGCGAATCTGTTCGTGTACGACCTCGACACCGGATCCGTTCGCCGGCTGACCGACGATCGATTCGCCGCATATTCGCCTGCATGGTCGCCCGATGGACGGACACTCGCGTTCGCGACGGATCGCTTCACCACGAATCTCGACACGTTGAGCGTCGGCACGTTCGAGATTGGCGCCATCGATCTCGACAGCGGCCAGATCAGACGCCTCGCGGGCTTTGCTGGGGCGAAGAACATCAACCCGCAGTGGTCGAGAGACGGACGTTCCCTGTATTTCCTGTCGAACCGTCAGGGCATCACGAACGTATACCGCCAGGACCTCTCATCGGGAGAAGCACGGCAGGTCACGAACCTGACGACGGGAGTCAGCGGCATCACGACAGAGAGTCCGGCGCTGTCGGTGGCCAGCGGTGCAGATCGGCTCGTCTTCAGCGCATTCGAGGGGTCCGACTACAACATCTATGCGATGACCGGGGACGAGCAGCTCCTTGGCGGCGCGCTCGTGGATCTTCCAACAGGCGTGCACGCCGCCGTCCTGCCGCCCAGGCGCGAAGGCGCAGGAGAGGTGTTCGCACTCCTCGAACAGCCGCAAACGGGTCTGCCCCCGGCGCAGGAATTCCCGGTGGAGCCGTACCGCGCCTCGCTCGGGCTCGACTATGTCGGTCCGCCAACCGTGGCCGTCGGGGCCGACCGGTTCGGCACGTTCGTGGGCGGCGGCATCTCTTTCTTCTTTGGCGACATGCTGGGCAATCACCAATTGGTGACGGCCGCCCAGGTGAACGGCAGCATAGGCAGCACACAGGACATCGGCGGACTGCTCGCCTATCAGAACCGCTCACGCCGGACGAACTGGGGCATCGCGCTGCAACGGTTTCCCTTCCGGACTGGCGCCGTCCAGCGCCAGATCGGCACCGTCGGCGACGAACCGGTGCTCATCGAAGACATCTTCATCGACCGGCAGATCAACAACAGCCTGTCCGGCATCATGAGCTATCCCTTCAGCCGGGCGGCACGCCTGGAGCTTTCTGGCGGAGGCACCTATCTCAACTTCGATCGGGAACTGGATCGGCGGGCGATCTCGCTCGTCACCGGTCGCGTGCTCGTGGACGAGCGCCAGTCGCTGCCGTCGCCACCCGGGCTGACGTTCGCCCAGGGCAGCACCGCGTTCGTGTACGACACGTCGTTGTTCGGCGCTACCAGCCCCATTCTGGGTCGCCGCTCGCGATTCGAGTTCGGCCAGACTGTCGGGGATCTGCAACTGTCGAACGTCCTCGCCGATCATCGCGAGTACGTCATGCCGTTCCGCCCGTTCACCTTTGCCGTCCGCCTGGTGCACTTCGGCCGGTATGGTGCCGACGGGGAAGACCCGCGCCTGTTCCCGTTGTACGTCGGCTATCAGAATCTGGTACGCGGTTACGAAGTCGGCACGTTCCGGGCCGGCGAGAGCGAGGTCTTCGAGCGCCTGATTGGAAGCCGCATGCTGGTGGGAAACGTGGAGATGCGCTTTCCCCTGCTTGGGCTGTTCAGCGGCCGCCGCAGTTTCTACGGGCCGTTTCCGCTCGAAGGGGTGGTGTTCTCCGACGCCGGGGTGGCATGGGGCCGCGGCGCCAGACCGTCGTTCCTGGGTGGCGACGTGGATCCGGTCACGAGCGTTGGTGTCGGGCTGCGCGCGAATGTCTTCGGATTTGCGATTCTGGAGGTCGACCTCGTGCGCCCACTGGACAGGCCGCAGAGAGGCTGGATGTGGCAGTTCGGGTTCAATCCCGGGTTCTGATGACCGCACGATCCACGCGCGACGACATTGCGGGGCCAGAGTGAGCCTCCGCTATCCCGGGGCGCGCGACGCGCGCCAAAGAGATACTGGCAACCAGCCAAGGGCCCTGCAGGGATATCAAGGGCAAGCCCTTTTGGCTGGTTCGGTGCTGCGCCGCCGGCCACTTCACCCTCTCTTCTGGGATTCGTGGTCCGGCGGCGGGATCAGGAAGCTCAGAACGCGAACGTGACGTTGAACCGAGCGAACCGGGGCGCCACGATTGCCGTCGGCTGCAGCCATGTCGCGCCAGTGGTCGCCCAGTCGAAGGTCTGCTGGAAGCCCGTGACGTGGTTGGTGTTGAACACGTTGTAGAGGTCGATTGCGATATCGGCCCTTCGACTCCCGAACCGGATGATCTTCGCGAATCGCATGTCCACCTGGTTCACGCGCTCGTCGGGATACACCTGGCCCTGGGTCACCAGGTTCACCGTCGTCGTGCCCGCGGCCGAACCACCTGGCGGCAGCCGCCCGAGCAGTTGCTGCACCAGCGTATTCGGCACGGCCGCGGTGGCGTTCAGTGACGCGCCGTTCGTCGCGGAGACTTCACCCACCAGCCCCGGAAGGGCATTGCTGGGATTCAGCGATCTCCACTGCGCACTGACGAGCACGTCGACCTTGGGGACGGTGTAGGCCGCAAGACCTCTGAACGAGGTCATCAGCGGTTCGGTCACATCACAGCCGCGCGGATCCGGGCTGTCGATCTTGACGATGGTCTCACAGGTGTTCCGCACGCCGCGACCGGTGCTCGTTCCTGCCTGAATGGTCAGCCTGGTCCGCACTCGCGCGTTGGCGCTCACGTCAACACCATGCCAGTACCACGTCCGCGCCGGCCCGAAGTCCGTCTCGAACGTCTGGAGGTTCTGTGCGCCCCGTGCCGCGGCCGCTGCTGTGAGGGTGTACACGTCGATCGGGTACCCACCGCCTCCAGGCAGGCCCGGATGCTGCGGTGCTGTCAGCGTCCACCGCTCGTAGTCCTCGGGGCCGACGAGCAGGTTGTCGGTGACGAAGAAGTTGCCGAACCAGCGGCGGTTGTAGCCAACGTCGACCGAGACGCGTGGCAGGACCTCCTGCTGAACGGAGAGGCCAAACTGCCAGTCGTGCGGGCGCACACCCCACCCGCCGAGGATGTCGGGATTGATGACGGTCAGGGCCGGATTGGGATTGCCGAAGTTGAGGTTGCCTCCCACCAGTGGCCCGCACTCGCCATTGGCCGCCGTGCTCAGCAGAACACAGTCGACCTGGAAGTTGCCGTTCACGTCCGTCCACGCGCGGTTGGCAACGCCCTTGACGATCCGCGCCGCCGGGTTGTTGGCCGTGTAGAGCGAGTCGTTTGTAGCGCTCTGCAGGTACTTACCGACATTGAGCTTGAGCGCGGTCTTCCCGGTGCCGAGGACGTCCCAGGCGAGGCCGACACGGGGCGTGATGTCATTGAACCCACGTACGCTGACCGTGCGCTCGAAGGTGATTGGCTGAGGATTGAACGGCGAAATCAACGTCGTCCCGTTGCCGTCGGCGGGAGCCCAGCTCGACGCACGGTCGTAGCGCAAGGCGCCCTGCAGCGTCACCCGCCCCCGGGTCCACTGATCCTGGACGTACAGGGAGTGAGTAAGCGTGCGATCGGCCTGCTCCCATCTGGGTCCGACGGAGTATCCAACGCCGACAGGACAAAGGCGGATGCCGTCGACGACGCTGCAGGCGGCCGTCTGAGGCGCATTGCTGTTGAAGATGTACCGCATCTGCGTGTTGTTGGCGACGCGGCCCAGATTCGAAATCTGGTAGGAGCCGCTGTAGCCGACCTTCATGTTGTGGGCGCCGGTGATGTACGACGCAGACGCACGCCAGTTGTTCGGATTGGCCTCGTTGTCGGCATAGCCGCCGACGGTGAAGCCGAGCGTGTCGTACATCCCTCGATAGTTGAAGTTCGGTACGCCGTAGATGGCCGAGGTCTCCGAGACCGGGATGAAGTCCATGAGGCCGTCGGGCGGCGCCGTCCCGAATCCTGCCCACAGGTAGTAGAACCTCGAGAAACCAGCCTCGAGCAGAATCCTGCTCGACAGCGGAGACGACCAGGTCGCCTGCGTGACGTGGTACGGAAAGTCATGGTACCCAGGCCACGACTCGGGTGACGAGGTCAAATTCCCGACGGCAATCCACCCCGATCCGCGGGTTCGGCAGCCGCTGCCGTCCTGGCTCACGGTCGAACCCGAGCACCGGCGCTGATACTCATGGGAGAACGAGACACGGTTGCGCTCGCTCGCCTGCGCCGTGAGCCGGACTGAAAAGATATCCCGCCGATCCGCAGCACGCGTCTCGATACCCTGATCTCGCGCGTAGTCCCAGCGCGCCGGATTTCCCGCGTGGCGGTTTCCATACGCACCTTCGACAATCGTCGCGTTGCCCGTGTCGCGGATCGTGCCGAAGAACCACAACCGATCGCGCAGAATGGGACCACCAACGCTGCCGCTCACGTCGTAGTTCCTCACCAGGGCAGGCGGGCGGGTGATCGGTGGATTGAGGCCGCGCAGCCTGTCGTCGATGTTGTCCGACTGGGACCAGCTGCCGGCGCCACTGTAGAACGCGCTGCCTCGAAACGTGTTGCCGCCGGACCGCGGTACCAGGTTGATGGACGGACCGCCGTGCTCGGACTCTCCGAGACCGCCGGAGACGAGCACCTGCATCTCCTCGGCGTTGACCACGTCGTAGAAGAACGTGGACACACCGCCGCCATTGAACGACGCGGCAACCGGAAGACCATCGATATGGACGCGCCCTTCGTTCTGCCGACCTCCATGCGCCGTGAAGAAGGTCATGAACGGCGTGGTCATGGCGCTCAGCGCGCCCGTATTCGTCATCAGGCCGGGAACCGTGGACAACAGCGCCCCATAGGTACGGGTGACCGGTAGCGTGCTGAGCGTGTCGCTGTTGAGCACCGTTTCCCGACGAATGCTCTGCACGTCGACAATGGGCGTCTCGCCGGTAACGGTGATGGACTCCTCGAGCGCGCCGAGGCGCAGTTCGACGTTGACGGGGACAACGCCGGAGCCGGACAGCTCCACTCCCTCCCGCCTGACAACGCTGAATCCGGCCAGCGAAAACGTGACCGTATAGCGGCCAGGCGGCAGCTCCGTGATGCGGTACTGACCGGAGTTGTCAGTGACCGCTGTTCGAGACCGTTCAATCAGAACGGGGCTGGACGCTTCGACCGTGGCGCCCGGCAGCACCCCGCCGGATGTGTCCCGCACGACTCCAGCAAGTGTCGCCTGTGCAGATGCAACCGTCGGGACCGTGACCACACATCCGAGGACGAACAACGCGGTACGCAGTCGGCTCATGGGATGCTCCCTTCGTTACGTGGATCCACCGAAGAGTGCTGCGAACTCCCATCCGATATGACAGAGTGACCCGCAATTCGACGAGCGTGGGGCCCATGAGCCCTTTCCTGTGGCACGTCTATACGCCGACCGGGCGTGGCCCGTCAACGTGAAATGTCAGCACGTGAAATGTCAGCGGCCAGATCGGCAACGACCATCAGGGGCCCAGGAAGCGTGGTCGAGTGAGCGCGTCGACAAAGCAACATGCAAGCCATCACCTTCAGGCGAAATGTCTTTCGTGCGAGAGGTCTTCAGAACAACGGCCGATTCAGCGAGCGGAATCGATACGGGAGGACAGCGAGAGCACGACCCAGGCCATCGACAGATGGACCGGGAGCAGCACGGCAATCAGAGACCAGTTGTCCTGCGGGAACGAGGGCAGCACCTTGAGCAGCGTACCAGCCACCGAGAGCCCGGCGAGTATCACCACCAGCCTCCGGGCAGGCCGCGCGGCCCGGCGCGGCCCGTACACGAGTGCCGGCAGCAGCACGGCCAGCCCGAGCGCCAGGGGATTGATGTGCAGCAGGTTCTCGTTGCGATACGCGATCGTATGGTTCGTCAATGCCCACATCCCGAGCAGCAGCAGTCCAACGACGCCGAGCAACACGCTCCAGCATGCCGCCACGGCGACGAGCGCCGCCCGTGCCGTCCGGAGGCGGAGAGCGGCACGCCCCAACAGGAAGAACGCGATAGCCAGCGCGATCCCTACCAGGAGATACCACCGCCGCCACTGTGGCGGTTCGGCTCGCACCGGCTCTCGATCGATCGCCTCGAACAAGACCCCTTCACGATCCACCAGCGGCACGCGCCGCCCGACCTCGTCGGTGACTTCCAGGTCGCGGATGCGCAACTGCAGCTCGAACGGCACGAACATCTCTTCCCACGCGTCGATTTCGCGATCCGCCGCCGGACCAAGGGCCGCCAGCACTCCCGTATAGGCGATGCGATCGGCGGCAATCAATCGCTCGCTGTGCGAGCGGTACGTGGTGCCCGTCGGTACACCCTGCGTCGCCGCCCGCAGCGCACCGCCAATCACCGCGTCCAGCGCATCACGTATCCGCGTGGAGCAGTTGTCGCGAAAATAGTCGTACAGATATTCGCGATTCTCGGGGAGCGCGTTCCATTCCAAGAAGTCACGCAGCTCACGCTTCTGCGCGGGCGTCAGATTGAGCACCTGAACCCAGACCGATCGATTCCAGTATCTATATGCGGAAAGCGTGCTCGACAGGTCGTCGACCGCCAGGGTATAGAGCCAGTTGCCCGTCACGAAGCGCCACCAGTACCCGGGAGAGTCGAAGTCGAAGATGCCGTAGTTGTACACCCAGTCCGTACCGCGAGCGTTGTCACGAATCCAGATGGCATTGTGGCCAAACAGCTCGTACACGTAATCGCCCTGGCCCATGGTCATGATTGCGACCACCAGCTCCTCTCCAGCGTCAGCCAGCGACGGCACGACGGGCTGACCGTCGGCTGGAGACATGCCAACACAGACGGAGAGAACGAGCGCGAGGCAGCCCTGGCGCAGCGGGAATGAGGACGAGACGAGCGCGGGTCGTGTCAGCTTCGGACGGAGACGTCGACGGATCGGCGAAGCCGGAGAACGCGACGGTCGACGGTCATCCACGGTCCTGGACCGGCGCCGTCACCTCCGCCGGATACGCGCGCTCGCCTGCAAGAATCCTGGCTGGGAGCACGTTCTCCGGCAGCGGGATTGGACATGTCGTGTATGGATTGAATGCGCACGGCGGATTGTACGCCTCGTTGAAGTCCAGCACTACCGTTCCGTCGGCCTGCAGATCCGCGTACAGGAATCGTGCGGTCTCGTACGTCTCCTCTCCGGCCGAGGCATCGCGGAACACCATGTAGAAGCGGTTCGGCCGCGTGGTGAAGGGTCGAATGCGCAGCGGCTGGCCGTGCAACGTGAACTCGACCACTCCCTCCGTCGGATACGTATCCACGTCGCCGAAGGTGTTCATCACCTGCATGAGCCGTGGCTGGGCGTCCGGGACGAATCGCCCGGCGACACGGTACTCAGGGTCGATTGGAAACCAGCTGAAACCAAGGAATCCCGCCGCCATCTCGCCGTGCGGGTCGCGAACGCGCAGCGACAGGCGCTCGCCGCTCACGTGCACGACCAGGCGAACGTCGCCCAGGCGCACCTCGGGGCCGGGAGGCGCGCCCGCCTCCTTGAGCACGATTGGACCTGGCGTCACACGATCTTCTCTCTCCACCGTAGCGCTCGCCTCCGGCTCGTACACGACCTCTCCGGCCTTGACGATGAGACGGCCAATGGTGTCCGGCACCGCCGCGGCGAGCACGATGTCGTTCGTGGGGGCACGCCCCACGGTATGAACGCCTTCTTCGAGGAAGTGCAAGCCCGCAATGCTCACCCAGTCGCGCCGGTAATCGGCTTCGTGCTTCGAGCGCCAGGCCTCGACCTGCGCGACATGGTCTTCGTGCGTCATTGGCGGTACCGCCGGGCGGGAGGCTCGGCCGCACGCGGCTGCGGCCATGACGACAGCAAGCGCAACTGCGGCAATCCTCATCCGTTCCTCCAGGCTGAACAGCCGGGCAGGTATGCCCCCGGCCGATGTCTCGTAACAAGCCTACTCTATCGTCTGCCGCGGCCGGACATCTCCCGACGCTGCGATCGTCACGAATGAAGCAAGTCCTTGTGGCGGCATGAGGAGACGTCCAGCCCCGAGCGGGGCCAAGCCAATACTGCCGGCAGTGAAGCCAGCCACTCCGACCTTGTGAATCTCGGCGGTTTGAAACGGAGCTTCACTGGTCTCCCGTTACATCGAACTCGGCGGCTGCCGTTGGGCTCTGTTTCCCGGCCCCTCCTGGCGCAGGAGCAGCCACGTGATGCCTCCAAACACGACAACGGAGGGCAGCGGATGATCGACGAGGGCAACCGGCAGCCGATACTGCAGCGCGATCAGCACGGCCAGCCCGATGCCCATGAGCGCCTCCCCGGCGATGAGACCGGACGCAAAGAGAACGCCTCGTCCGCTGGTGTCGTTGTCAGCCTTTCGGCGATCGACCGCGTAGCGCACGAGACCGCCGGCAAGGATGGGCGTCACGAGGGCGACAGGGAGATAGATACCTACGGCAACCGGCATCACATGTGCCTGGAAGCCAACTCCACGCACTGCCAATATCCGGTTCAGCACAATCAGACCCAGCCCCAGAGCCACGCCCATCTGGATCATGCTCCACGGAAGTACCGCGTCACCGAAGAAGCCTTGTGTCAGGCTGGCAAAGAGAGCCGCCTGAGGCGCACGCAGGGAGCCGGCGGCTCCGGTCCCTATGCCGTAGGCGTGATGAAGCAGACTCAGAATCGGGGCGAAAAAGAACGCCGGAATGATGGCGCTGACGATCTGCACCCACTGCTGGCTGCGCGGCGTCGCTCCGACGATCAGACCGGTCTTCAGGTCCTGCGCAATGTCACCAGACGTGCACGTGGCGCAGCAGACGACGCCGGCCACGCCGAGAGTCGCCAGGATGGCCGATTCCCCTCTGATGCCAAGCGCGACCAGCACACCGGATGTGAGCAGCAGGGCACAGATGGTCATGCCCGAGACCGGCGAGTTCGAGGATCCCACGAGCCCCGCAATGTACGTGGCCACCGCGACCAGCAGGAACGACGCAACCGCTGTCATGGCAACGGTGACACCGGAGAGTACGTAGCTGCCGAGCAGAACGTCGTAGAACAGGAAGGTCCCGATCATCGTGGCCAGAAACATCCCGATCAGCCAGCCACCCGGGAGATCGCGCTCCAGACGCGAGGACACCGAGTCGGACGTCGCAGGCCGTCCGATGGCACCGGCCGCCACGAGCCCGTGCAGAATGCCGCTGCGCACCTCCCAGATCGAGAACAGACCGCCCACGACCATTGCACCAACGCCGATGAAGCGCACATGGTCATTCCAGAGGTCCCACGCGTGATTGACAGGAGTACCCTGCTCGAAGCCGCCCAGCAGAGGAATCGCCACCAGCCAGCCGAACGCACCGCCGAGTGCGACGAGCAGGGCAATACGGAGACGAACGATATAGCCGACGGCGAGCAGCGCGACGCTCATATCGGCGCCGCCGTACAAGACCGACCGGCCCCGGGCAAACGCCCCTTCCACCGTCGCCTGGACGATCTGCACACCGCTCACCATCAGCTTGAACAGCGCACCCGTGCCCAGTCCCAACACGATGGAGCGGAGACCCGCCCCTCCTTCTTCACCCGCAATCAGCACCTGCGAGCATGCCACCCCTTCGGGATAGATGAGATCCGGCCGATCCCGGATCAGCGCGCGGCGCATCGGAATCATGAACAGCACGCCCAGCAGCCCACCCAGCAGCACGATCAGCGTCGTCGGCCAGAATTGGAAGTCCTGCCAGACGCCAATCATGACGAGCGCAGGGATCGTGAAAATGGCGCCCGCCGCAAGCGACTCGCCGGTCGACGCCATCGTCTGGACGATGTTGTTCTCGAGGATGGAACCGCGGCGCAGAAGGCCGCGCAGCAGGCCCATGCTGATGACAGCCGCAGGGATGGACGCCGAGACGGTCATCCCAGCGTAGAGCCCCAGATAGGTATTGGCGGCACCCATCACGACCGTGAGCACCGAGCCCAGGGCCAGCGCCGCCAGTGTGACCTCCGGCACCGACGCTGCGGAGGCTACGAACGGAGACGACTCACGTGTGGACGGATTGTTCATGCTGGAGCGGGTCGATGAACCAGCCAAGGGCTCTTGCCCTTGTCCTCCGACTCGTCGCTCGAATCACCCGGCCGCCGCGCGGCGGCCGGGTACCGAGCGGAGTCGCGCTCTTACGGCCGGCGGAACCGGTGTGCAGCGAACAGGACGAGTCGACTGCGGACGTTCATAGTGCTCTGAGGTGCCTACTCGACCAGGTGCTGCAGGGAGCGATTGTTCTCTGCGCAGACCATTTCAATCAGCTCTGTATCGGGCATGAGGCGCTGGCGCAGCCGCACCGTGAACGGTCGCGTGTACGCCTTGGGATCGTCGATGGTGATCTCGATATCGAGCTGCCCGGCATTGACCCGCCGAAACCGCTCGATCGTTCGTGCGGCGTCGGTGAGCGGGCTTCCGTTGTAATCGAGCCACCCCTCGTCCCTGTAGTGCGTCGTCTCGACGACGAGCACATCGTCTTCCCAACGGCCTATGGAATAGCCGTACCACCAGGGTTGGGGATCGTTGTCGGGAAGCGGCCGGCCGTCTGTGAATATCTGGCGGATGCCCATGTGCGTTTCGTACAGAACGACCACCACGTCCGGCGTCTGGATGATCTTCCGCGGGAACGGATGCACGTTGAACTGGGTGTTGCCGAGCGGCAGGCACCAGACGTCCGGATTGTCCTTGCCGTTGGTCGCCATCCGCTCCGCCCGGAGCTCCCGGGCCCAGTCCTGGTACGGCAGCCCCTCCTTGAATCCCACGCCATAGTCGAAGAACGTGGCGAACGGCACTTCGGCGAGACTCAACTCCTCACGAGGCTGTCCCTGTCCTCGTCCCACGTTGTCCCAGACTCCGGACAGGTCGGGTTTGCCATCCGGCGTTCGAGGCGCCGGCGCCTCCATATCCACCGTCCCATCAGCGGTCCGAGGCGCGTTCCGTGTGGGATGCGCCGGCCACTGCGCCGACAGCGATACGGTCAATGCGACGCACACGAGAATGATGACTGCGGCGTGTATCAACGTCTTCATGTATCCTCCCACATCGCGTGAGCCCGATGACCAGTCCCCGACGATGACGTCCTTCACTCGAGATGCCGCCGCCGCGCCTCCAACGCCCGAATCTCGTACCGAAGACCGTGGCGGTCGTGTAGAACGCTGGACTACGCCGAGCGTTCAGGTAGCGACAACGGTGCGGCCGCCTGACGGTCCGACAACGCATTCGCACCGCTCGAGCGCTGCGCAGCCCGCGCTGGTGCGCGTAGTCTACCGCAACCTGTTGACGCACTCGGCCGGCGACCGTCCGTGTCGGCCGTCCGAACCGGCGTAAACTCTTCGTCCGGGGAACAGTAACGAAACTCTGCCTCAAACGGACAGGAGAGAGGCGCGTCGCCATGACATGGGTGTCGCGGATGGGTCGGCCGATTAGGGTTCCTGGCTGCATCACGACAGTGCTGGTGGGGTGGCTGCTGGTCGGGGCAGGGCCGGTGGCGCAAGTGCCAGGCACGACCACGCCCTGGGGCGACCCGGATCTCGAGGGCACGTGGCTCAGCGTCAACACGGATCGCGTGCCTTTTCAGCGGCCCGAGGACGAAGAGGACAGCGTCCTTCTCGAGCTGGTCGAGGCTGGCGTCATCGAACGCGTCGTGCGGCGCGACCGGTTTCCGCAGTCCCCCTTTCAGGCAGCGCTGGTTGGTGAAGTTCGGCAGAACACGCTGGCGGCGTGGCAGGGCAGTGGCCAGTGGCGCGGATCGCTCGTGGTCGATCCGCCGGAGGGGCGATTGCCTCCGCTGACCGCCGCCGCACAGGAGCGAGTCGCGAGCGCCTGGCGTACCAGTGACAGCGGAGGCCCCTGGCATCGGGCGGCGGATCTGGGTCCGGTGGAACGATGCCTGTCGCGCGGCGTGCTCGGATCGATGATCCCCTCGCTCGACTATCACGGTACGCAGATCGTGCAGGCACCCGGGGTCGTGGCACTCCGGCACGAAGCCATGCACGAGACGCGAGTCATCTGGCTCGACGGGCGTCCTCACGTCTCCGACCGTATTCGCGGGTACCTGGGCAATTCTCGTGGGCGGTGGGAAGACGGGGCCCTCGTCGTGGAAACCACGCACGTGAACGGACGGACCGGAGCCCGGGCGCATGGGAACGAACTCCCCGTCAGCGACCGCGCGCGGTTCATCGAACGCTTCACGCGCACCGATTCGGAGACGATCCTGTACGAGGTCACGGTGGACGACCCCAGGACGTGGACCGCGCCGTGGAGAGTGTCGTTTCCGCTCACGCGCGCGGAGCGGTACGTCGCCTCGGAGTTCGCCTGTCACGAAGGGAACTACGCCATCCGTAACATCCTGAGCGCGGCCCGCGCGCTGGACCGAACCAGGCGATGATTCGGACTGGCTCGGTACTGTAGATTCCACTTGCCCCACTCGCCGCCGACCCAGCAGGAGCGAGTGTGGGACTACGTGTCAGGCGCCCTCCGCTCGCTTCAAGAACGTCTGGGCAGCCGACGTCACGCGCAGCCCGGCTGGCCGTGTCCAGGTTCGGTTGCGGCCGTCTGGACCCGTGCGCTACCATTGTGTGTTCACGCCATCTCGCTGCCCCGCACAGCGGGGGACGTACCACCCGCGTGGGCCTGTAGCGCAGTTGGGAGCGCGCCTGAATGGCATTCAGGAGGTCACGGGTTCGACTCCCGTCAGGTCCACCA
>CAZDLW010000067.1:0-9208 GCA_964505975.1 uncultured Bifidobacteriaceae bacterium
AGCGTTCCCGTCCCGCCCTCGAAGCGGAGCAGCGTGATCCCCACGGCGCCGATGGTCACGGTAATGGTGGCGAGCAGGTAGTAGCGCAGATAGCCGCTTTGCAGCACGCGGGTCTGCCCAGTCGCACTGGCGTTGAGGCCTCTGAGTGCCAGCGCGTAGCCGCGATCGCCGAGCCCGAGCACTTTGGGTGCGTGCGACTCGATGAACGGGCGCCATCGCCAAATCAGCACGCCCGCGCCGGCAAGCGTAATGGCGCTGTACAACAGGACCGGTGTAAAGCCGTGCCACAGCGCCAGCGCCTCCGTGCGCGGGTCTGCTCCCATGGCGACCGCGGCCTGCCCGGTCAGCGGATCGGCGAACACGGCCGGAACGAGGCCGACAGCGGCACCGCCGAGTGCCAGGACGACGGCCCCGATCCAGAGCGCGGCGCCGCCCTCGTGCGTGTGCGCAATCGCGTGCGGCGTGCGGCCGATGAAGGGAACGAAGCCCGTGACGAAGGCCACGGCGGCCAGCAGCATGCCGGTCGGCAGTGCGACCCACAGGGCGACGGCGGCAACACCCGGCGCGTGCAGCGCGGCGTCGAGCATGAGTTCCTTCGCCATGAATCCGCCGAGCGGCGGCAGGCCCGCCATCGACAGGCCTGCCAGCATCGCCGCCGCGGCGCTGATCGGCATCGCACCGCGCAGGCCGCCGAGACGGATGATGTTGCGTTCGCCGCTCTCGTGCGCGACGGTGCCGGCAACCAGGAACAGCGTGCCCTTGTACAGCCCATGCGCGAGGATGAGCAACGCGGTCGCGTGCAGAGCCAGACTGCTGCCAATCCCGATGAGCATCGTCATCAGGCCGAGCGCACTCACCGTGGAGAAGGCGAGGATGCGCTTCAAGTCGGTCTGGCGATAGGCTAGTACCGCTCCCGTGAGGGCGGTTGCTGCTCCGACGCCTCCAACCAGGAACAGCCAGAGTTCCGTGGTACCCAGCGCCGGATGCAGCCGTGCCATCAGGTACACCCCCGCCTTCACCATCGTCGACGAATGGAGATAGGCGCTGACGGGTGTGGGCGCCTCCATCGCGTTGGGAAGCCAGAAGTGGAACGGTACCTGCGCCGACTTCGTGAAGGCCCCCGCCAGGACGAGCAGCACGATTGGCACATACAGCGGATGGGCACGAAGCGCGTCCCCGGCTTCGAGAATCCCAGTCAGCTCATAGCTGCCCGCGGCACTGCCGAGCATCAGCAGGCCGGCGAGCAGCGCGAGTCCCCCGCCTGCGGTGACGAAGAGCGCCTGGAGCGCCGATGCGCGTGCTTCGGCACGGTCGTGATCGAAGCCAATCAGGAGGAACGACGTGATGCTCGTGAGCTCCCAGAACACGAACATCGCAATGACGTTGTCGGACAGCACGATGCCCAGCATCGACGCCATGAACGCGATGAGGTAGGCGTACAGGCGTCCATGGCGTGGGTGTCCATGCATGTACGCGCTGGCATAGATGATCACGAGCGTGCCGATGCCCGTAATCAGCAGCGCGAAGAGCTGCGACAGTCCGTCGACCGTGAACGTGAGATCGATGCCGAGACTGGGCGACCAGGCCAGCCGCTCGTGGCTGCCCGTCCCGCGGAAGACGAAGGTTCCGAACGCCGCTGCCGGGTAGGCCGCGAGCAGCAAGCCGCTCCCGCGGGGAAACGTCCGGTGCACCCATGGCGCGAGGCCGGCGACGACGAACCCGGCGAGGACGATGGCAACCATCATGACCGAGACATCGATCCTAGCCTCGCGATCTCGATCGACCGGGCTGTCGGACAGAACACTGACGAATAAGGCGTCACGCGCGTTCCTCTGTTCATCATGTGAAGGCCGATGTCGTGCCCACCGAGCCCCGCGGCCGGCTGCCAGTATCGTTTGCCACGCCTCGCGCGGCCAGGACCGCTGTGCGGCCACATGCGCCGAGCGCGAGACTCACCTCTCGGGCCCGGCGGTCCAGACGACCAGATGACGTGGTCGACTACCGACCACCGATCATCCCTCGCGAGATGCACTATTTCTTGAGTGCGCCTTCCCAGCGCATGCTGACGGCGGCGACGTGGGCGTCCGCGATCTTGCCGTGCTTCACGGCAATCAGCTCGGCGACGATGCTGACGGCGATCTCCTGGGGCGTGATCGCGCCGATGTCCAGACCGATCGGGGCGTGTACGCGCTTCAAGGCATCCGCAGGGATGCCCTCTTCACGCAGCGCATCGAAGATGCGCTTCACCTTGGCCTTGCTTCCGATCAGCCCGAGATAGCGCAGCGGCTTCTGTGCGAGGGCACGCAAGGCATCCAGGTCGTGGCGATGCCCACGGGTGACGATCACGGCGTACGCGGTCGGGGGCAATGCATGTGTGGCCAGCCAGGTCGGAATGTCTTCGACGATGACTTCGATGCCCTGCCCGAACCGCTCGCTGCTGGCGAACTTCTCCCTGTCGTCGATGACGTGGGTGCGGAATCCCACGTCGTGAGCCAGCCGGGCCGCGAAGTGGCCGACATGGCCCGCCCCGAGGATGTAGACGTCGGGCGAGGCCTCGACCGGTTCGATGAAGACTTCCATCTGGCCCCCGCAGACCAGTCCGCTCTCCTGGGCGAAGTCATCGTTGAGCTCGTACTTCACACTCAACGGTCTGCGCGCGCTGATCGCCTCCCGGGCCTTCCAGAAGGCGTCGTTCTCGTAGCAGCCGCCACCGATGGTGCCGACGGTGCGTCCATCGGCATACACCAGCATCTTCGCGCCGACTCGCTGAGGCGTGGAGCCGGTTGACGAGACGATAGTCACGAGCGCCACCTCGTCTCCCTGCTGCAGGGCTTCGGAGAGCGCAGAGAACACCTCTTGGTTCATCATCGCGATTATAGTCGGGCGCGGTTCCGGCCCCGCCGGCTGTGTCGACTACAGGTGCATCCGACGCGTTGGGCACCCCGTTCCCGTGAGCTCGCTCGCGTTGAGGCGCGGCGGGCTCCCGACGACGTCGCGCGGTAAAACGCATCCTCCACCAATGGCCGGCGACCCGAGCTGGGTCCCGCAACCCAGCTCGGTCGTCACGCTCCGGATGTGTTTTGCCTGACCGGTGTCGCGCGAGTCGTAGGTCGCCGACCGCGCCGCAACGCGAGCGATCTCACGGGGACAGCGTTGGCCCACAGGCAGCGGGCCGGCACTCGGGCGGTCAGATCGTAATCACCCAGTGTGCGCCCATGTCGAGCGGCACAGCGTCGTTCAACCTGTCGATGAAGGCCGGGCCGTATTTGCCGAGGAAATACACGAAGCCTATGGCGCGTTCCTGTGGCTGACCCATGGGAAACGCCAGCGCCTGAGCACGACGGAACTGCCGGCGCAGCGTGTCGTCCTTCCGCTTGGCGGCCTGGACGACCTTGGCGTGGAGCTTTCTCAGATCGTCCTGCATTCGCCCCATCGTCGCGCGCGCGGCGCCTTCGAGGGTGGGGTCGATCCGCGGCACCTCCCCGGCCAGGGCCGTCATTCGTGCCTCCACTGCCCGAAGGGCTTCCTGAAATGCCGTGTCCACAGCCGGTGGCAGCTGCGATTCGAGGAGCGCGTTGAGTGCCGACTCGTCACGAGCCTGCAGCGCCTCGAGCGGAAGATCGTAGCGGGTGAGAAAGCGCATCGCGCCCGAATCGAGGATTGTGGCGGACGCGCGCGGCTGGATGAGGGGCATCGGAATGCCGAAGGCGTCGTACACGCCGCGCAGCTGCGCGAGGTACGAGAGTTCGTTCGGTCCGGCGACGTAACAGACCGTTGGAAAGAGCGTGTCCTGGACGAGCGGACGCAGCAGCACGTTGGGGCTGAACTCGTGCGGCGCATTGCGGACGCGATCCAGCAGCGATGCCCTGGACTCCGTGCGATCGCCAATCGCGAAACTGCCGTCCCGCAGGCGAATAGGCTCGCGGGCGCTGTTGAGGTGGAAGAGACACAGGTTCGAATCGTGCGGAGTGACCTGGGCATGATAGCCGCGGCCGACGAGCGCTGAACCCGCTCCCGCCGCCAGGCGCGCGGTCGTGCCGGCGTGGTCCACTTCGTTCGCAAAGACCTCCGCCACGAGCGGCTTCGCGGCGGGATCCGACGCGTCGAATACCACGAGCCCGCGCGGACCCAGAACCGATTCCATCCAACGGGCGAAGGCGTCAACCATGCCGGTGCCGACGGCATAGGCGCCGCGCAAGCCGTCGAGTACGGACGCTGTGTGCTCGGCATCTCCCAGCAGAGCGTTCAGTTCCTCCAGCACCCCGGTGACCGACCCATCGAGTCGTACACGAGCCACTGGCCCTTCCTGCGCCCCGGGCGGGTCTCCGAGCGTGACGGAGTGAAACTGCAGATCCGTGTCCAGGATGCCGCACGTCTTGACTTCGTTCCAATCGTGGTCTTCGGCGTCAATCCAGAAGACGGCCACCGCCGGCACCTGATGATCCAGGGCGACCTGTTCGGCGAGTCTGATCGCGCAGAGCGCCTTCAACAATGTGAACAGCGGCCCGCCGAACAAACCTGCCTGCTGCCCGGTGACGACAGCCACCGTGCGCCCGTCGCGGAGGTTCTGGGAGGCGGCGAGCGCTTCGGGAGGGGCACTCCGGCCTTGCTGTTGAGCCTTCAGTACGTCGGCGATGGCCCCACGTCGACGGGCGTGCTGCTGAGTCCGCGCAACCGCATCACGCCAGGCGAGAGGATCGGCAGGATTTCCCGCAAAGAAGTCTGCGACGCTGTCGTGCCGGAACACGTAGTCTGCCGCCAACCTTCGGATCCAGGGAAGCCGACGCACGTCTACAGCAAACCGCGCAACCGGACTGGACACATCTACTGACTGGGGGAGCACCGGAGGCTACTCTTGCAGACGCCCGCGGACAGTGTCAAGACGCGCGGCGGTCGGGTCCGTGGCTCGGCGTGGCCGTCCGGGCGGGCCGGTTGCGAACGAATTGGAGAGCGGTGAGTTCTCGTAACGTGTTGGTCCGTCAGCATGTTACGTGTTACGATTGCGGGCTGAGCGCAGGCTGTCGCGGTCCAGGCAGTTGTCTGGCTGCGTCCCCCTCCAGCCAGCCGAGCGCCGTTTCGGCTTCCGCTATGTTCGATGAACAGCCCGATGCGTTTGGTTCCTTCCTGGTGCGAGCAAGCCTGGGCGACGGCCGGTTTGGCCCGGTCTACCTGGCCTACGACCGGGATGGGAATCGCCCGGTTGTCGTCCGCACGTTCACTCTGCCGCTGGATGCCTCCGACCGCGGTCGCCTTCTCGACGCGCTTCGGTGGCTATGCGACATGGAACTGGACCATCCGGCGCTCGGGCGCCCGCTCGCGACTGGACTGCGCGACGAGCGTCCGTTTCTGGTGCATTCCTACCTGCAGGGCTTGCCGCTCGACGAATTCCTGCGCGAGCGTGTCCCGCAGACTCCGTCGGAGATCGTGCCCCGGGTCACGCAGCTCGCCAGTGCGATTGACTTTGCGGCCGCGGAGGGAATACATCATGGCGCGATTCGAAGCCGCGATGTGATCCTGGGACGTGAGAGGAGTGGCCTTGCCGGCGTGGGACTGGTCCAGGCGCTGGCGATGGCCGACCTCCAGGTCCAGACCCGCGGTGGGTACGATCGGCCGAAGCGCCAGGCAGACGATCCGCCATCGCGGTCGGACGATATCTATGCCCTTGGTGTCGTAGCGCTGCAGTTGCTGCTGGGCAGGCCCGTGGCCGCGCCGCCATATGCCGAGGTGCTGGCGGAGCTGGCTCAAACCGTGCGCCCGGTGGTTGGTGCGGCCGTCGCGGCAGACGACCGCGATCGACCAGCAACTGCACTGGAATTTGCCGCAGCGCTGCAGCGGGCGGTTGGTGTTCCCCCGGAATCGGGGATCCTGGCGTTTCACAGCGAGACGGACGAGGCGGGGCTGGCCGAAACCAATCCGCGTCCCGGGTCACAGCTCGATTTCGATCTCGACGAGGGGGCGAAGCCGGTCTCCGGCGACGTGGTCCTCGTGAATTCCGCCTCGGCCGGTGGGTCCGGGGAACCCGATGTGGTGATGGGGGAACCGGCGCCCGTTGGCGAGCCGGTCGGTCTTGCCAGCGTCCCGCTCTCGCCGCCTCAGGCGTCGCGCCTCGACCTCATGATGATCCCGGATCATCACGATCGAACTGGCGAGCGCGCCCATTCCCCAGCGGCGAGGGCGGCTGCCTCTGATTGGATGGATTTCGCGCGTCAACCAGACGCCGCGGCCGTCGTGGTCGATCGCTTCGACGACGAGCCGTCCGATCGGTTCGTGCACGACGGGCACGGCGTGAGACCGCTCGCGCCCTCCGAACCAGGAAAGCGACCGAGCCGGGCTCCTGTTTGGGTTGCCGTGGTGGCCGCTGTGGCCGCGATTGGGATCGTCGGAGGGTTTGCCGGCGGATATCTCGCCGGTCAACTGAGCGAACCGGTGCCGTTTCCCCGAACCGCCGCTCGCCCCGGGACACAGGGCCCTGTTCCCGGAAATCAGGAATCGGACATCTCGGATCAGGGGGCACGCGGAGACGCGCCTCCGCTGGAGCGTGCGGAGGCGCGCGACGCAGATGCCCTCAGTTGGGGAGCACTGCCGGGTGGGCCCACCGTGATTGCTCCCGAACCGCTGCGTGGCGTGGACGAGCCGGAGCGGGAGATACGCATGCCGCAGACAGCGGTTCCGGTTGCGCCCGGTCCGGCGGCGGCATCTGACGCCCCTCTGGCCGCAGCGTCGCCCTCGGAATCCAACGCTCCGGACGCACGCGCGAATTCTCCAGCAGGGGCGAGCTTGTCAGTTCGTCCGCCTCCGGCCGTGGAACAGGGACCGCCGCCGGGGCGGGTTCTCGTGCGCTCCACACCGGCCGGCGCACAGGTGTGGGTGAATGGGGTATCACGCGGGACGACACCGCTCGCGGTGCGCGAACTCGCGTTAACGGGGCACACGATTACGGTGACGCACCCGGCCTATGCCGCCCGCCAGGAACGCGTGACCTTGACGGCGGCAATCCCCGCGCAATCGATTGACTTCGATCTCGATCGCCCGGGCGCGACGACCACCCCCGCGGCCGCTTCCGTTACGGGCGCGCTCTACATCGAGTCACGACCATCTGGGGCCCAGGTGTTCGTGAACGGCCGGTTGATCGGCAATACTCCCTTCTTGCTCTCGAATGTCTCCGCCGGTTCGCACGTCGTGCAGCTGGATCTCCCAGGGTATCGGCGCTGGTCGACATCGATTCACGTCGCTTTGGGCGAGCGCGCGCATGTGGCGGCGTCACTGGAACCGTAGCGCGTGGCTTCGAGGCGACACGGGAACGCCTCCGGGCGACGCCGCACCCGGACGACGATTTTGATCCAGGAGTTCCAGTGAGCGGATCATCACGCACGAGACGATCGCTCCGACGATCGTGCAGATCGGCACCACTTCCACTGTGTCAACGTCCATGAATGCAGTCCTAGCTCTCGAAGATGGTACCTGGTACCGCGGTGTGGCGGCCGGCGCGGTCGGCGAAACGCGCGGCGAGGTCGTGTTCAACACCAGCATGACCGGATATCAGGAGGTGCTTACGGATCCCTCCTACGCTGGTCAGATCGTCACGATGACGGCTCCGCAGATCGGCAACTACGGCGTCGCTTCGGGCGACGTCGAGTCGCAGGCACCACGGGTCGCCGGGTTCGTGATGCGGGAGGCGTCACCGCTCGCGAGCAATTGGCGCGCAGAGGGAACGCTCCGCGACTACCTGGTGCGGCACCAGATTGTCGCCATTGCCGATATCGATACGCGCGCACTGACGCGTGTGCTCCGTTCGGCCGGTGTCATGCGCGGCGTCATCGGGACGGGGCCGGTCGATCCGCTGGAGCTGGTCGAGAAGGCACGCTCCAGTCCGCGAATGGAAGGTGCAGACCTGGTGAAGGACGTCACGTGCGCGGAACCGTTCACCTGGGAGGCGCGAACAGCGGCAGGTGATGCAGACCACCACGAGTTCGGTGTGGTGCCCGTTCGCCGCGCGTCACGCCGGTTGCGCGTGGCGGCGTACGACTTCGGCGTCAAGTGGAACATCCTGCGCCGGCTCGACGCGTACGGCTGCGACGTGCATGTCTTCCCCGCGACCTCGCCGCCGGAGGCGCTCCTGGCGATCGAGCCGGATGGCATCTTCCTGAGCAACGGGCCCGGCGATCCGGCGGCGTTGCCGTATGCCATCGAGAACGTGCGGACGCTGGTGAACGCGGAACGCCCCATGTTCGGCATCTGCCTGGGCCATCAGGTGCTTGGCCTGGCGCTCGGTGGACGGACGTTCAAGCTGAAGTTCGGCCATCGGGGGGCAAATCACCCCGTCAAGGAGCTGAGCTCGGGCCGAGTCGAGATTACGTCGCAGAATCATGGGTTCGCGGTGGATCCTGGCTCGCTCCCGTCGGGTGTCGCCGTCACCCACCAGAACCTGTACGACCAGACACTCGAAGGATTCCGCCACACGACCAAGCCGATCTTCTCGGTGCAGTATCATCCCGAAGCATCGCCCGGACCGCACGATGCGGACTACCTGTTCCAGCAGTTCCTGGAGTCCATGGAGAAGCGCTGATTTCCCTGCCCCATGCCTAGACGCAACGACCTGACGCGTGTGCTCGTGATCGGCTCCGGGCCGATTGTGATCGGCCAGGCGGCCGAGTTCGATTATTCCGGCACGCAGGCGTGCAAGGCGCTGCGGTCCGAAGGCCTCGAGGTCGTGCTGGTCAACAGCAACCCGGCGACGATCATGACGGATCCGGATCTCGCCGACGCGACCTATGTCGAGCCGCTCACCGTGGAGATGGTCGAAGCCATCATCGCCAAGGAGCGGCCCGACGCACTCCTGCCCACGGTCGGTGGCCAGACGGCGCTCAACCTGGCAGTGGCGCTTCACGAGCGCGGAGTGCTCGAGCGGTACGGCGTCCGGCTGATTGGCGCATCGATCGACGCGATCAGGGTGGCCGAGGATCGGCTGCTCTTCCGGAACGCCATGCGCGAGATCGACGTGGCCGTCCCGAAGAGCGGCGTGGCCAAGGCGCTCGACGAGGCGCTCGTGCTCGTCGAAGAGGTGGGGTTTCCGGCGATCATCCGGCCCTCGTTCACCCTGGGCGGCATCGGCGGCGGCATTGCGTACAACATCGAGGAGTTCCGCGAGCTGGCGGGCCGTGGCCTGGACCTCAGTCCGGTACACGAGATCCTCGTCGAGGAATCGGTC
>CAZDLW010000067.1:9218-22912 GCA_964505975.1 uncultured Bifidobacteriaceae bacterium
TGACAACTATGTCGTCATCTGCTCGATCGAGAACATCGACCCCATGGGCGTGCACACGGGGGACTCGATCACTGTGGCGCCGGCGCTCACGCTCACCGACAAGGAGTATCAGCGGATGCGCGACATCGGACGCCGCATCATCCGTCGTGTCGGTGTCGAAACGGGCGGATCCAACATCCAGTTCGCCGTGAATCCCGACGATGGACGGATCGTGGCGATCGAGATGAATCCGCGCGTCTCCCGGTCGTCGGCACTGGCCTCGAAGGCCACCGGCTTTCCCATCGCCAAGATCGCGGCCAAACTCGCGCTCGGCTACCATCTGGACGAAATCCCCAACGACATCACGCGGCTCACCCCTGCGTCGTTCGAGCCCACTATCGACTACATCGTCGTCAAGTACCCACGGTGGAACTTCGAGAAGTTCCCCCAGGCCGACCGTACGCTCACGACACAGATGAAGTCCGTGGGCGAGGCGATGGCCATCGGCCGTACGTTCAAGGAGGCGTTCCTCAAGGCCGTGCGCTCGCTCGAGCTCGGCCGATCAGGCAGCCTGTTCCCGCCGCTCGTTGCCGACGCCGAGGGCGAGGACGACGATGCCGTGCTGCGCAAGAGCCTGGTGGTGCCGAGCGACACGCGGATGTGGACCGTCTTCCGCGCACTCCGTCGGGGCTGGACGATTGAGCAGCTCCATGATGCGACCAAGATCGATCGATGGTTTCTCCAGCAGTTCTCCGACATCGTCGAGCTGCTCGAGATGGCCGGGCTGGGTGAGTTCCGGCATATGTCGACAGACCTTCTGCGGACGCTGAAGCGGAGCGGCTTCAGCGACGCCGACATCGCCGGCGTGTTCGGGATTGGGGAGGAGCTGGTGCGGCAGCGGCGCCTCGAGGAAGGGCTGGTGCCCGCGTACAAGCGAATCGACACCTGCGCCGCCGAGTTCGAGTCGTTCACGCCGTACTTGTATGGCACCTACGAGCAGGTCTGCGAGTCGGAACCGACCCCGAAGAAGAAGGTGATCATTCTCGGCAGCGGTCCCAACCGAATCGGACAGGGGATCGAGTTCGACTACTGCTGCTGTCATGCCGTCTTCGGCTTTCGAGAGGAAGGCTTCGAGACGGTGATGATCAACTGCAATCCGGAAACGGTATCAACCGACTACGACACCGCCGATCGGCTGTACTTCGAGCCGCTGACGTTCGAGGACGTCATGGCGATCATCGAGCGCGAGCGGAGCGCCGGCGGGGAGGTGTCGTGCGTGGTGCAGTTCGGAGGGCAGACGCCGCTCAAGCTGGCGCTCCCGCTGCTCGAGGCCGGTGTGCCGATTCTCGGCACATCGCCCGATTCCATTGACCTGGCGGAGGACCGGCAGCGCTTCTCGCAGCTGCTGTGGGATTTGGGCGTGCCGCAGCCCGCAAGTGGGACGGCCGTGTCCCGCGAAGAGGCCCGGGAGGTGGCCGAACGGGTCGGGTACCCCGTGGTAGTGCGGCCCTCGTATGTGCTCGGCGGGCGTGGCATGGCCATCGTGTTCGATTCGGCGTCCCTCGACCGGTACATGTCCGGGGCAGTGGACGTGTCGCACGATCGGCCGGTGCTCATCGATCGCTTCCTGGAAGACGCGTTCGAGTTCGACGTGGACGCCGTGGCCGACGAGACCGGTGCGGTGGTGATTGGCGGCATCATGGAGCACATCGAGGAGGCGGGCATCCATTCGGGCGACAGCTCCTGTGTGGTGCCACCCTTCATGGTGGCCGAGCGTCACCTGGGCACGATCCGGGAGTTCACGCGGCGCATCGCCCGGGCGTTGAAGGTCGTCGGGCTCATGAACGTGCAGTACGCGATCAAGGACGATACCGTCTACGTGCTCGAAGTGAACCCCAGATCCTCGCGCACGGTACCGTACATTTCCAAGGCAACGGGCGTGCCGCTCGCGAAGGTGGCGGCGCGCGTCGCTGCCGGCACCACGCTCGCGGGGCTCGGACTCGTGGACGATCTGCAGGCCGCCGGCGTCTTCGTGAAGAGCCCCGTGTTTCCGTTCGTTCGCTTTCCCGGAGTGGACACGATCCTGGGGCCGGAAATGAAGTCCACGGGCGAGGTCATGGGGGGAGCGGACGGTTTCGGTGCGGCGTTCAGCAAGGCCATGATGGCTGCCGGTCAGCGGCTCCCCGAACAGGGCTCCGTGTTCATCAGCGTGAACAACAGCGACAAGCCGACCGCGTTCCCCGTGGCGCGCGACCTCGCGCAGCTGGGCTTCTCCATCGCCGTGCCGCGGACTTGCTGCGGAGGTGGTGTACAAGGTCAACGAGGGGCGCCCGAACGTTGCCGACCACCTCGTGAATGGAAGCATTCATCTCGTCATCAACACGCCGCTTGGCCGGGAGTCGTTCTTCGACGACCGGGCCGTTCGCCGTGCCGCCGCGATGGCGCAGGTGCCTTGCATCACCACGCTCACCGGGGCGTCCGCCGCGGTGAGCGCGATCCGGGCGCTGCGCGAGCAGGCGCTGACGGTGCGCTCGCTGCAGGACTACTATGCGGGTGTGGAGGCCGGGGCGGTGGCGACGAAGGGCACGAACGCTGTGTAGTCCGGCACTACCCAAGCGCCTCGAATGGCGAGCGCTCCATACGGAATGGGTCACGTGTTCGGCCGGGTGTTCGAGGGGCCCCGCAGGAGGCGAGGCACGCGTGTCTGAATCCTGACCTTGCCGGATCAGCAGTTCCATGGTTCGGAAGACTTTTGTGCGCTCCAGGAGGTCGATGATGCCGGCCGGCTCCTGGCGTGCTCGTGACGAGACCGATCCTCCGCAGGATTCGCGGGGACGCTGTAGCCGATCCCTGGAATGGCAATTGCCATGTTTCGGTGGCGGTGCTCCATGCCCAGTCTCGATCGTTCGACAACGTTCTTTCCTGACTCGCAGGCCGATGAACCGGACGGAGGCCTCGGACGTCTGCTGAGGGATGCGCGGGAACGGCGCGGCGTGACACTCGAACAGGTCGCGCACGAGATCAAGATTCCGGCTCATCGCCTCGCCGTGTTCGATCGCGACGGGATGCCGGCGGGCGAGTCCGGGTTCTATGCTCGCGCTCAGCTTCGGACCTACGCTCGAGCCGTCGGGCTCGACGACCGTCTGGTTCGAACCGAACTCAGCCGTGTGGTCGTGCCCCCGGCGCCGCCTCCCGCGGTGGAGATATCCACGGGCCCAAGTACCGGTCTCAGACGAACGGTCATTGCCATCGGCGGTCTGGTGGTTCTCGCGCTGATCGGCAGGATGATCGCCACACAGGAGGGGCCACGCGTTTCGGACATGCCCGTGCGTGACTTGACTGTTGCGCCGCTCACACAACTGCTCCCCCCCGTCGAGAACAGTTTCGCGACTGCGACCACCTGGCGGGACGTGCAGGCTGAAGAGGCGTCTGCTTGGGAGGCTCAGCCGGATCCGCGCCAGCCGCAAGACGTGTCCGCACGCGCGGCCCCTGCTGCGGCCGCCGTCACGACGCAGCTCGTCATCAGTACGGAGCCGGAAGGAGCCCGGGTCACCGTCAGCGGCGTCGGTTGGGGCACCACGCCGGTCACGATCCGTCACCTGGAGGCCGGAGACAAACGAGTACGCGTCACGAAGGAGGGATACGTCGCGGTCGAGCGCGTGGTGAGGCTCACCACCGAACGCCCGAGTCGCATCACCATCCGCCTGCGACCGGCTGAGAACTGAACGCCACTCACACCGGAGATGACGGATGTGAGAGGGCTCAGGTACGCTGGTCAGCGGCCGCCGCCGAGGAGTCCTGCAGATACGCGAGGACCGCATCAGCCGCTGGCCCGACGGCCGCGGCGACGGCGGGCGAGAGCCCGCTGCGAAAGCGGGTTGCGCGCTCGATGCCCACGCCTATGATGCGGATGGACGGGGAGAGGCTCTCTGGCGCCAGCACGTGCGCGAGCCTCAGGGCCTCCGCCACGCCCACGCCATGAGAGGAGACGGTATTGACGCCACGTTGCGAGAGCTGATCGACGTCGAGCTCGATCACCTCGCCCGCGCCGACGCCCAGGACGGCGTCGACCAGGAGGACAGGTCCCCGCGTGTCGAGGAGCGGAATGAGCGAGGTCGCGTCGGAGACCTGGCGCAGCTCGACATCCGCACAGTGCCGGCGCCGGCGCAATTCTTCCAGCACGGCCACCCCCACGCCATCGTCTCCGGCGCTCGTCTGCCCCAGAGCAATCACACGCGCCACCGGGCTCATGTTCGTTCGATCCGCAGCGTCAAAAAGTGGGTTGCGCACGATATGCACGGATCGTGATTCCGGATCGCCTGCTCCGCGAGATGCGTGGCCTCGGGGAGAGGAAGCTCCGCCAGCGCTGGTGCAAGAGTAAAAAAGTCCTGCTCCATGGAGAGCTGGTTCTGCGACGTCGGCGGGACGATCTTCGCGTCGAGGATCGTGCCAGCGCCGTCCAGTGTGTACCGGTGGTAGAGGAACCCACGCGGAGCTTCCGTACCGCCGAACCCGGTGCCTGCCTGCATCGGGGCCTCGATGTACGGTTCCGGCGGCGGCTGGTAGGACTCGATGATGCGGATGGCTTCCTCGAACGACTGGGCGATCTCCACCAGACGAACGAGAAGCGCCTTGAACGGATTCCGGCACGGAGGAACGATCCCGACGTCTTCGGCGAGGGCGATCACGCTGGGATGGAGGCGATCGAAGTTCAGGTTGAACCGAGCGAGCGGACCGCAGAGGTACGCTCCACCGCCGCGAAGACGTGAATGAAGGGCATTCGAATACGCGACGTGCTCTTCGACGAAGTGCTGATCGTAATCACGGACGTCGATGTCGAGCCCGTTGGATGAGACGAGCCGCCCTTCGCACAGGGGATATTCCTCCGGGTGCCGCAATGCCACGAACTCGTAGGCCCGTTCGAGCGCCGGAAACGAGAACGTCGCCATCCAGCGAAGACATGCTGCCGTCGCCTCGCGGCCCCAGTGAAGCTCGGGGAGGAGGCTGTCGAGATCCGATCGTGTCGGTGCCCGGTAGAATCCGCCGACACGGACGTTGATCGGGTGAATCTCGCGACCACCCAGCCGCTCCATGATGGCATTGCCCGCCTTCTTGATACGAAGACCGCGCCGGATCCAGTCCCCGTGATCCTTCGCGGCGGCAATGGCATCCGGGTATCCGAGAAAATCCGGCGCGTGGAGCATGAAGACGTGGAGCGCATGGCTTTCGATCCACTCGCCGGCGTACAGCAGCCGTCGAAGCTCTCGGAGAGGGCCTGTGACGCGAACGCCCAACACATCCTCCATCGCGTGGCAGGCGCTCATCAGATATGCCGCCGGGCAGATGCCGCAGATGCGCGATGTGATGTCGGGTGCCTCGAGACAGGATCGACCGCGCAGGAGCGCCTCGAAAAACCTGGGGGGCTCGAAGATCCCGAGTTGGACCTCGGTGACCTCCTTCCCAGCGAGGCGGATGGTCAACGACCCCTCGCCTTCGACGCGGGCCAGGTAGTCTACGCGGATGGTGCGGGCCCTATTGCTCATGCGCCTCACTCTCTGCGCGGAATGCCGGAGCATTGGCGTTGAACGTGCGGAACACGCGAACCAGATCGAGGCGGGATACGCCGGCGTCCTGAAAGGCGCGCGCGAGCGCAGCGGTGTTGGGCGACTCCATCGGGCCGTAACATCCGTAGCAGCCCCGCTGGTACGTTGGACAGAGCGCGCCGCAGCCGGCGTGCGTCACCGGTCCGAGGCATGGTGTGCCGGTGACCATCACGCAGACGTTCTGGCGAAGCTTGCAGTCCACGCACACGCTGTGCGACGACACGTTTGGCCTGCGGCCCGCCAGGAACGCCGCAATCACCTCGAGCAGCTGCCGCTTGCTGATGGGGCACCCGCGGAGCTCGTAGTCGACGGGCACGTGATCGGCGAATCCCGTCGACGTCTCGAGCGTGTCGATGTACTCCGGCCTCGCGTACACGATCGAGCGGAACTCTCCCACGTCCTTGAAATTGCGGAGGGCCTGGATACCACCAGCCGTGGCGCAGGCGCCGAGGGAGACCAGATAGCGTGCGCGCCGACGGACGTCCCGGATGCGCTCCATGTCGTGCGGCGTCGTGATCGAGCCGTCGGCCAGTGCGATGTCGAAGGGCCCCTTCGCGTCCTTGCTCGTTGCCTCGCGGAAGTAGGCGATATCCACTTCGCCTGCGATGTCGAGCAGCTCGTCCTCGAGGTCGAGCAGCGAGAGCTGGCAGCCGTCACAGGACGCAAACTTGAAGACAGCCATCGTGGGCTTCCTGGTGCGGCCTGATCGGGCACGGACGCGTGACACGTCACACCTCCCTGAGCCAGAAGAACGATCGGATGCGATCCAGGCGCAGCACCGGGCCGTCCTTGCACACGAAGCTCGGTCCGAACTGACAGTGCCCGCACAAACCGACGGCACACTCCATATTGCGCTCCAATGACACGTACACCGCGGTGTCGGGCAGCCCGCGCTGCAGGAGCTCCCGTGCGGTGAACCGGGCCATCACGTCCGGCCCGCAGACGAAGACGACCGTCCGTCGCGGATCCAGCGGCACGTCCCCGAGCAGGGCAGGCACGACGCCGACGCGCCCTGTCCAGTCGGATCCGGCCCGGTCCACGGTTGCCAGCACGCGCAGGTCGTCCCGAGTAGCCCAGCCCGCGAGCTCTCGCCGGAAGAGGAGATCGTCGGGCGTGCGTGCGCCGACCAGCACCCACACCCGACCGTACTCGCGTCGGTGTCTCAGCACGTCGTAGACGACCGGGCGCAGCGGAGCGAACCCGAGCCCTCCGGCGACGATCACCACGTCCTTCCCTTTCACGTCGGCGAGCGGCCAAGGCTGCCCGTAGGGGCCTCTCGTGCCGACCATGGCTCCTTTGCGAAGGCGGCACAGCGCGTCGGTCACGGCGCCGACGGCTCTGATCGTGTGAACGATCTTCCCGCCGCGCGCCGGATCGCCACTCATGGAAATGGGCACCTCGCCAACGGCATGGACGTACAGCATGTTGAACTGGCCCGGCCGGAACGAGAACGGTCGCTGCGACGCATCCAGCGACAGCGTCACCGTGTCGTGCGTCTCCCGGCGCACGTGAGTGACCCGGATCGGCTCCGGCAGCATCGAGGATGCCAGTCCGGTCGCCATGTCAGGGGGCCGTCCTGTACACGTCCAGACGTTGGAGCCGCACCCGTACGAGGCGTTGGTACAACGCCTGAACGACGCAGGTCAGCAGCTCGGCCCGGATGGACTGGTCCTCGTTCATGCGCTCACGGACGCAATCTGCCGACAAGGCGATTGCACGAACCGCTTCCAGGCAGCGTGCATCCAGTGTCCAGTGTGCAGCCGGAAACAGCCAGGACAGACCAAGGAAGTCCCCGGCGCACAGGCTCTCCACCTTCACCGTGCCCCTGGCGGGCACGTGCTGTTCGAGCGCGACACATCCGTCCCGCAGCAGATACAGCGTGTCGGCGACCTCACCTTCGCGAAAAATGAACGAACCCTGCTCGTACCGGACTTCGCGCGCGCACGGGAGAAGGCGCTCGAGCTGACCGCGGGTGAGCGTACGTACGAACGGATGATCGCGAAAGCTCGCCAGCTCCATGGGCGTTATCCTGTCGAGGCGCGGCCATCCGCGGCGCGGATGGCGGCAACCTCCTCCGTGATATCGATGCCCACCGGGCACCAGGTGATACACCGTCCGCATCCGACGCAGCCCGACGTCCCGAACTGGTCGATCCAGCTCGCCAGCTTGTGCGTCAGCCATTGACGGTACCGCGATCGGACGGACTCACGCACGCTGCCCCCATGCAGATGGGAATGACCAAGCGTGAAGCACGAATCCCACCGGCGCCAGCGCTCGGCGGTTCGACCACTCACGTCGCTCACATCCTCGACGCTTGCGCAGAAACACGTAGGGCAGACCAGCGTGCAGTTGGTGCACGCGAGGCACCGGCCGGCCACGTCGTCCCACCGGGAGTGTTCGGCGTTTCCGTACAGCAGATCCTTGATGCCCGCCGTATTCATCGTGCGGCCCATCGAGCGCGCCGTGTCGTCGACGAGGGCATCGGCTCGAGTCTGCTCCTCCGGGGACGCCGCCCTCGACTCGACCTGCGCGAGAATCTCCATTCCGCGTTTGGTTGCCACCTCGATGACGAAGCAGTGGCCGTCGCCCACGAGCTCGGTGAGCACGAGGTCGAAGCCCGAGGTCACGCGAGGTCCCGCGTTCATCGACACGCAAAAGCACGTCCCCCCGGCCTGGCCGCAGTTGACGGCGACGACGAACACGTCCTCGCGCCGGACGGCGTAGTCCGCGTCCACGAAGGGGCCAGCCAGGAACGTGCGGTCCTGAATCGCTATCGCGTGCAGATCGCAGGAACGGGCGCCGATGAGGGCCAGCTTGCGGCGCGGCGTCTGCTCGGGCTCGATGGTGAAGCCCGCGTCGGCCTTCCGCGCCGTGAACAGGCGCACGTGCGGGGCGAAAAGCACGTGCTTCCACGACTGTGGCCCGACGGAGTATCCGAACAGGGCCGCATCGTTCCGCCGGCGAAGGCGATAGGAGCCGGCCTCTTGTGCTTCGGTCCAGCCTGACGGCAGATCCGCGATGCCCTCGATCTCCGCGTGCACGATGGCTCCGTCGCGCACGGTAGGTCCGATGAGGTGATATCCCTCGTCCCGGAGCGCACGCAGGAGTTGCGCCAGGCCATCCGGATCGACCGCACGGCGTTCCCTCCGGGGTGTGGCCCCTGCATCGCTCATCACGGTCCTCGCTCCAACTGCGTCCGTACCTCAACAGTGTGTAACCCTGAGCGCCCTCGAGTTGCGACAGGGCGGCGATCTGCGACTCGCCGGATACCCGTCGGCGAGACGCATCCGATGCCATTATCTTCTCCCAGGTTCGCCAGCATTCATCCAGCGAGGCGGAGCTCTGCCGAATGCTGGCTGGTCTGAGGCGCAGCCTCGCTCGCCGAGTACGCAGTTTCCTTCGAGTTGGTCCTTCGTTCGTTGCGCAGGTTCTACAACCTCCGGCCCGTAACCCCAGTCGAATCCGTATCGCGCGGATGGTTCTTCCGTTTGCAGCGCAAAGGTCGTGTCGTCAGTGGCCTTGCTTCCCGCTCTTGCGCTGGTTGCCGGCAGCGTAGGGACGGCCGTTGCGTCCATCGACGCCTGGACCGCCGCGTGGGTGTTGCTGGCGCTCCTCCTGGTGACAGTCCTCGTGTGGCAACTCGATCTCGCACGGGCCACACTGGCGCTGAGCGCCAGCTGCTTCTTCATGGCCGGGGTCGCGCTGGGCGTTGATGCGCGCACCCGCGCGCTCCACACGCCGGTGCGGGCGGTGCTGCACAAGGAGTTCGGTGGCTTCGCCGTCGAGAGCCCCGGCCCCGGGGGTCACCACGAGCCGATACCGACACGGATCGTGTTGACGGAGGATGCCGCGGCGCGAGATGGCTACGCGTCACTCAGGGGATCGGTCATCGCGGTCCTGATTCGTGGCGCCTGGACGGATGTCGCAGGCGGCATCGGCTTGAGCGTGAGCGGATCGGAGCTGCATGGTCGGATGACCGACTGGCGTGCCGGCCGCACGATCGAGGCGCCCGTGGTCTTTCGCCGGGCTACGCGGTACTTCAACGACGGTGTACCGGACTTCGAGCGCGACCTGGCGCTCGGTGGCACCACCCTGTTCGGGTCGATCAAGAGCGGCCTCCTGATCGAGGTCACCGGGCAGGCGAGCTACATGGAAGAGACATGGGCACAGGTACGTGGTCGTGTCCGGCAGGCGTCCGAGCGATGGATCGCGCGACACGATCCGCTCTCAGGGGCGATCGTCACGGCGATTCTCATCGGCGACCGCTCCGGATTGCCCTACGAGATCAGGGAGCGACTGCAGGCCGCCGGCACCTATCACGTGATTGCCATCTCAGGCGGCAACATCGCGATTCTTGCCGGTCTGATCATCGGTGTCCTGTGGCTGGCGGGTATTCAGGGACGCGCGGCAGCCGTGGTCACGATCGTCGTGTTGGTGATCTATGCGCAGATCGTGACGAGCGAACCCTCGGTCTGGCGGGCCACGCTGATGGCGACGGTGTACTTTGCCGCCCGCGCGCTCGATCATCGCACGTCTCCGTCGCATTCGCTTGCCGTGACGGCTGCCGCGATGATCGCCATACAGCCGCTCGATGTGCTCGACCCTGGTTTCATTCTCTCGTTCGGCGCAACCGTCTCACTCCTGGAGGGTGCAAGGCGAATCCACGCCCATGTGCAGGGTCGCCGCGTCACGGCGTGGATCGCGGCGTCGCTGTCCGCTTCGGCCGCGGCCGAGATCGGGCTCCTGCCGGTTGCGGCCTACGTGTTCTCGCGAGTCACGCTGGCTGGTCTCGCGCTCAATCTCCTTGCCGTGCCGGCGATGACCATCGTGCAGGCGGCCGGCATGGCGGTGACCATCCTGGATCCGCTCGGCGTGCTGGCGGCGCCTGCCGGCTGGCTGGCCCATCTGGGCGCCTGGCTATTGGTGAACAGCGCACGACTCGTGGATATCGCTCCGTGGCTGACGGCTCGAGTACCACCGCCCGCGAGGTGGCTCGTCGTGCTCTACTACGTCAGCCTGGCCGCTGCCGTCAGCCGGCACTGCTCGCTCCGGTCAATCGGCGCACCGCTCTTCGCCGCAACGGCACTCGTCATCGCCGGTGTTCACCCGACCGTACCGACGTTGGGCGTAAGAGCCGCGAATCAACTGAGGGTTACCGCTTTCGACGTTGGTCAGGCCGAGGCGGCTCTCATCGAGCCGCCCGGGGGCGGAGCGCTCCTCGTCGACGCGGGCGGCAGCGCCTTCGGACGCGGAAGCTTCGATGTCGGCGCACGGGTCGTCGTGCCGGCCGTCTGGGCGCGCGGTGTCCGATCGCTGGAGGCGCTGCTCGTCACGCACGGACATCCGGACCATGCCGGCGGCGCGCACGCTGTGATACGAGACCTGTCACCGGCGAGTCTCTGGCACGGCGTGCCGGTGCCTGCCGATGCCGACATGGCCGAGGTCTTCCGGTACGCTTTCCAGCATGGCCGGGAGGTTGTTCAACGACTGGCCGGAACGGAGTGGAGGGCGGGGCTCGTCAGGATGCGTGTGCTGCACCCACCAGAACCGGACTGGGAGCGCCGACGCGTTCGCAACGACGACTCGGTGGTGCTCGAGGTGGCGTACGGGAATGTGGTGGTGCTGCTGACCGGCGACATCAGCGCGGACGTTGAGCGCGCAATCCTGCCGCACCTGACGATGTCTCCTCTACGTGTCCTCAAGGTGGCCCACCACGGTAGCCGCGGTTCGTCGTCCAGGGAGTTTCTCGAGGCGTGGCGCCCGCATATCGCGCTCATCAGCGCAGGCCGAGGCAATACGTTCGGTCACCCGGCGCAGGAAGTGTTGCGACGTCTCGAGGCCGTCGGCGCGCACGTGCTCCGGACGGACCTGCACGGGCAGATCACGATTGAAACGGATGGTCGGGACCTTCAGATTCGTACGCGGCGCAGAGCGCCTGTCGCAATCACCACCCAGGAGGTGGTCCGGTAAGTATGAAGGACCGTTCTCGTTCGCTGTGCCGGTGCCCCAGCTATCTCGTCGAGGTGGCAGAGTCGACGGCGGACACCTCGCCCTGCGACTCGACGAGCCGCCTCGCCAGGTAGTTGACGACATTGGCATCGCCGCGCAAGGATGTCAGGTACGCCGTGCGCAGCAACTGCTCCTTCTGATCGTGGATACGGTTCGTGATGCTCTCGCGCACGGCAGGCATCGACAGGTCACGCTGTCCGGCCTTCTCGTGGGCGACGACCAGCACGATGGTGTGTGCGCCGCCGCTGCTCACCAGGTTGACCGAACCCGGCGGCGTCTCGAGCACGGCTTCGCGCAGCGCGGGCGGGGCCTGCTGGAGCGCCGACACCGGTACGAAGCCCAGGTCGCCACCGCGCAGGGTCGATTCCGGATCCTCGGAGTAGTCCATCGCGAGGTCACTGAAGGACGCGCCCTCTTTCAGACGCTGCATCAGCATCTGGGCCTTGGCGGTGGCCGCCTGAGGGGTGGTGGCATCGTTTCCCGTGCGGTTCGTCAGCTGCTCCTCGCGGACCGGCGTGATGACGATCTGCGCCACGTGGTATGCGTCCTCGGTCAGGTTGAACTGGGCGCGGTTCGCATTGAAGAAGTCCACGACCTCCTGATCGGTCACCGTGATCTTGGATCCAACCTCGTGGTCGATCACTTTCTGAGAGAGCAGCTCGAGCCGGAGTCCTTCCCGCATATCGGCCTCGGTCAGGTTCCGTGTCGCCAGCTCCTGCTGGAACGTCTCGTCGGGAAAGTTCTTCCGGATTTCGGCGTACGCCGTATCGACTTCGTCGTTCGCGAGCTCGATCATGAGCTCGCGCGCTCGGGCCAGCAGCAGATCCTGAACGATGAGGTCGTTCAAGAGCCCGAGCTTGGCAGAGAGGACCTCCTCCTCGGACAGCACCTGGGATGGCTGCTCCATCCGGCGGTAGGCGCTCTCCACGTCCATCCGGGTGATCTCCCGGCCATCGACCACCGCCCACGTGTCGGCCGACACAGGGGCGACAGCAGGTGCCGGTGTGGACTGGCACGCGGCAGCGCCACAGGCCGCCAGCGCGCTCAGCATGAGGAAGAGAGAAGGAGAACCGCTGCAGCGTCCGCGCGTCGAGTCAGTCATGACAATCAAAGAAAGGCGAATGTGTCGGGGCGACTGGATTGTAACATCCGGGCCCCTGGACGGGGCCGACCGGCCTTCGGTGCAGCCTCGACCGGTGACGTTTTGAGTTGAATTCGAAGGCCGGAATGGGAGTTGGCAGACGTGGGCCCGGGGGACGGATATAATCCGCACGCCACATCATCGGTTCGGTCTCGGAATGGAATCTGGAGGGCACGCATGCTTCTCAAAACGGTCACGGTCGCGGGGCTCATTCTGACCTTCCTGTCGACGGGCGCTGCCGGGCAGGACGCCCGCACGGCGGTTGCCGCGGCGTCCAAGGCAATGGGCGTGGACAGCCTCAACTCGATCACGTACTCGGGAACCGCGCGAAACGGCGCCTTTGGCCAGAGCAAGAGTATTGGCGAGCCAATGGGGCCGGTGAATGCTACGCAAATCACTCAGTACACGCGGACGGTGACGTTCGCCCCGGCAGCCGATCCGGCGGCCCTCGTCTCGCGGGCGACCGGACCGACGCAGCCGCCGACAGTCCCGGGCGTCCCGCCGCCGACGCCGGGCGTCTTCAACCAGAACATCACGGGCACACAGGCCAGCACCAACTGGGCACAGGCGCTGAACATCTGGACGACCCCGTGGGGGTTTCTGAAAGGCGCGGCGGCCGCAAACGCCACGCTGCGCCAGGAAGGCGGCCAGCAGGTCGTCTCGTTCACGCCGGCCAACTTCACGTCGCCATCGGGGCAGACCTACACGGTGACCGGCTACATCAACACTCAGAACCTGGTCACCAAGGTGGAAACGCGCGTGGAACACGCGGTGGTCGGGGATCTCTTGGTGGAGTTCGAGTACTCGAACTACCAGAACATGAACGGCGTGCAGGTGCCCACTCGAATCGTGCAGCGTCAGGCCGGCCTGCAGACATTCGATGCGAACATCACCTCGGCTACACCGAACCCGCAGAACCTGGCCGCGCTCCTCACCGCTCCCCCGGCTCCGGGCCGTGGTGG
>CAZDLW010000068.1:0-22678 GCA_964505975.1 uncultured Bifidobacteriaceae bacterium
CGTTACATCGGCGCCTTCACGCAACACATCGGGTACACCCAAGGGCACCGTAAATTCGGCAATTTTATCGGGTAGGCGTTCTTTCAGGCGGTAGCCGTTCAATGTGCGTCCGAGGCGCGAGGTCTGCATGATGTCGCGGCGATCATACAGGACGGTCGAGCCGCCGGCCAAGTAGGTAGAGAGGGCAGCATGACGGCTACAGAGCGTCTGAACGAATCACACATCGTGCGCCAGTGCAAAGGCACTCGTGCACGGCAATCCCGGTGCCGGCCGGGCATGTTGGGCTGGCGCCCGATGACATCGCGCGGAAAGACGCGCCCTCCGCCCGAGGGGTGACACGCCGCGCTGGTCCGTGACCAGCGCGGCGCTCACGCTGTGGGCACGTGTTCTCTGATTCGGATCGCGCGAGTCATAGGTCGCGGCGCCCAGATGCCCGGCCGCCGGCACAGGCTTCGCTGCGCCAACATACGTGAGCACGGTGGAAGGCGCACAGCGCGTGATTTGCTCAGACGCTTGACAGCCGCTCGACCGCGAGCGCCACGCCGTTGCCGCCACCCAGGCACAGCGTAGCGATGCCGCGCGTGAGCCCTCGGTGGTTCAGGGCGTAGAGCAGCGTAGTCAGGATACGCGCCCCGCTCGCGCCGATGGGATGCCCCAATGCGATGGCGCCTCCGTTGACGTTCACCCTTTCCGGGTCGATCTCGAGCTCCTGGAGGATGGCCACCATCTGCACCGAGAACGCCTCGTTGATCTCGAAGAGGTCCACATTCTCGAGCGACCACCCGATCTTCTTCGTCAGGCGACGTACGGCTTCGACCGGTGTCAGCAACACGTGCCTGGGGGCAAGTCCGCTTGCGGCCTGCCCGACCACGCGCGCGAGTGGCTGCAGGCCCAGGACCGCCGCGCGGCGAGCCGACATGAGGACGAGCGCCGCGGCGCCGTCGTTCACCGGCGGCGCGTTTCCAGCGGTCACGGTGCCGCCGTCGCGAAAGGCCGGACGCAGCGCTGCAAGTGATTCCAGACTCGCGTCGGGTCGGATGGACTCGTCCCTGTCGAGCACGATTTGATCGCCCTTCTTCTGGGGAATGCGGACCGGTTGCAGCTCCGCGGCGAAACGGCCGGTCTCCGTGGCGTCGGCCGCCTTGCGGTGGCTGTGCAGTGCGAACTCGTCCTGTTGCTGGCGGGAAATGTGATGGTCGGTGGCCACGACTTCGCCAGCCTCCCCCATGTGCCATTGTTCGAACGAGCACCAGAGACCGTCCTGGATCATCGAGTCCACGAGCGTGCCGTGACCCATCCGCAATCCTTCCCGTGCCTGTCCGAGCACGTAGGGCGCGTTGCTCATGGACTCCATGCCGCCGGCCACGGCAATCTCGATATCGCCGGTCGCAATCCCTTGCGCGGCGAGCATCACGGCTTTCAATCCCGATCCGCACACCTTGTTGATCGTCAGTGCCGCGACGCGCTCAGACAGGCCTCCATGGAGCGCCGCCTGTCGTGCCGGGGCCTGACCAAGTCCGGCCGAGACGACGTTGCCCATGATGCATTCCTCGACCGCGTCCGGGTCGATGCCTGCGCGCCGCACGGCCTCCCGTATGGCCAGCGCTCCCAACTGCGTCGCAGAGAAGCCCTTCAACGCTCCGAGAAGCCTGCCGGTCGGGAGTCGCGCAGCGGAGGCGATGACGACGTCTTCCATGCATCCATCCTAATCCTGAGCTCAGGTGAGTTGCGACGGGGCGGCGACCTACGACTCGCGCGACACCAGTCGTGCAAAACGCATGAGACTTCTCGGGCTCGCGAGTATTGAGCGTGCGTGGCCATGTCGTGGTGACCGCCCGGACCTGGGGCGTGCTATCGTCGGCAGTCGTGATCCCCGTACATCGATTCATGCCGGAGGCACTGGCGTCACTGCTACGGAAAGCTCCGCTGATGCCGGAGAAGGTGGCGTTTGCCTGGCGCGCTGCGGTGGGCCCTGCCGTCGACAAGGCCACGCTGGTCGACCTGCACGGACACGTCCTCCGCGTACGGGCGAAAGACGCAGCCTGGCAGTGTGAAGTCGAGCGCTCGGCTGGCCTCATTCGCGCGCGTCTGGACGCACTGCTCGGCGAGGGCGTCGTCGCCCGCCTCGACGTCACAACCGGCTCGCGACAGGACGAGAACACTCGCGCGTCTCGCAGACGCCGGAATCGCGGGTGATGCGCCGCTTCGTGCTGGCCTCGGCGTCGCCTCGTCGAGCCGAGCTGCTGAAAGCCGCCGGCTTCGCGTTCGACGTCAGCGTCCCGGAGGTGGACGAACGGATGACTGCCGGTGAAGCGCCGGACGCCTACGTGCGGCGCATGGCCGAGTCGAAGGCCCTGGCCGTGGCCGCGCGGATGCCGGATGCGGTGATCCTGGGAGCCGACACCACCGTCGTGGTGGGCGATGACGTGCTCGGGAAGCCCGTCGATGCGGGTGACGCACGACGCATGCTGCGGATGCTCTCCGGACGCCGGCACGACGTGACAACGGGAGTCACGCTGATTGCCGCTGGCGCCGCACGGGGGAAGCGGCTGCCTCATCCTTCTGGAGACATGACGTCCAGTACGGACTCGCGCACGCTGGGACAGCCGGAGCGCGCCCATGCCGCATCTTCACCGAACCGCGGAACGGAAATTGCGGGAGAGACAAACACCTCGGCCATTGCGGGTGGTGCGGGCGACGGATGGGAGCGGGCGGTTCTTGGGGACGCGGACGCTGTGGTCACGCGGACCGAGACGACCACAGTCGAGTTCTGCCACCTGTCCGACGCCGAGATTGACTGGTACGTCAGCAGCGGCGAGCCCATGGACAAGGCCGGGGCCTACGCCATTCAGGGCCTGGCGTCGCGGTACGTCAGTCGCATCAACGGCTCGTACTCGAATGTCGTGGGCATTCCCGTCGCCGTGGTCTACGAGCTACTCCGGACCCTGGACGGCTTGAACGGCCTGAATCCCTGCGCATGAGTCAGGTTTCTACCGGTATTCAAGGCGCATTGACGTCTCGCGCTGTGAGCCCCCTGGTTTGGGGATCCCCGTTCGGCTGCGTGGTTGTTGACCGCGCGTAGCGGGCGGGCTATCCTGAACGAGCGCATTCCCGTGAAGTCTCTGACTATGAACAAGAAAACAGCCAGGGTCGGGCTCACCGGTCTCATTCTCGTCCTCGCGTTCGGGGGGCTGCTGTACACCACGCTCGGCGAGAGCATGGAGTATTACAAGCGAGTCGACGAGATTATGGCCAATCCCGCCGAGTGGGAGGGCAAAGCTCTTCAGCTCCACGGATACGCCAAGAACGTCCTCGTGAATCCGAGGACGCTCGAATACCGGTTCGAGGTCCACAACAACGGTGCCGTGATCCAGGCCTCCTACACGGGGGTCGCTCCCGACACGTTCAAGGACGATTCCGAAGTCGTCGTGTTGGGGATGCTGCAGCCGGATGGCTCGTTTCTCGTGCGGGATCGGGGCATTCTCGCCAAGTGTCCCTCCAAGTACGAGGAGCAGCAGGCCGGTGTCTCGGCCGCGCCGCCCGTGACCGGCACCTACTAGCCGGCGGCCACCGGTGCTGGCACCTCCTAGCCGGAAGGTCCTCTGAATGGCTTCGCTTGGGTACTACATCCTGCTTGCCGCGTTCATCGTCTGCGCCTATGCCGCGGCCATGTCGGTGGCCGGTGCGAGGCGGCGGTCGCGCCCCCTGATCGAAAGCGGCATCGGCGCCTTCTACCTGGTTGCCGCTCTCATGGCCGTCGCTTCGGCCGTGATCGTCCACGCCTTCGTGGTCGGCGACTACTCAATCAAGTACGTCCATCGCTACTCCGATTCGGCGCTGCCGCTGTTCTACAAGATCACCTCGTACTGGGGCGGCCTCGACGGCTCCATCATGTTCTGGGTGTTCCTGCTGTCGCTCTTCGGCAGCACGGCGGTGTACGTGAACCGGGAGCGCCATCGGGAGCTCATTCCCTACGTCGTAGCGGTGATTGCGGTCGTTCAGGCGTTCTTCCTGTTCCTGATGATCGTGCACAACAACCCGTTCGAAACATATCTGGCGCAGAACCCCACGGATGGTCGCGGGCTCAACCCGCTGCTCCAGAACTTCTACATGGTGATCCACCCGCCCACCATGTACCTCGGCTTCGTCGGGCTGACGATACCCTTTGCGTTCGGGATGGCGGCGCTCATCACCGGGCATCTCGACGACGCCTGGCTGCGCGCCGTGCGCCGTTGGACGATGTTCGCGTGGCTCTTCCTGACCGTCGGGCTCGGCCTCGGAATGATGTGGGCGTACGAGGAGCTGGGCTGGGGCGGGTACTGGATGTGGGACCCGGTGGAGAACGCGGGTCTGCTGCCCTGGTTCACGGCGACGGCGTTCCTGCATTCCGTGATGGTGCAGGAGCGGCGTGGGATGCTGCGTATCTGGAACGTGTCGCTCGTCATTACCACGTTCTTCCTGACCATCTTCGGAACCTTCCTCACGCGATCGGGCGTCGTGCAGTCGGTCCACGCCTTTGGCGAGGATCCCGCCCTCACGCGGATGTTCACGATCTTCATGATCGCCACCATTGTGGTGAGCTTCGGCTTCGTGATCTACCGTCTGCCGCTCCTGCGCGCCCGCAACGAGCTCGATTCCTGGGTCTCGCGCGAGGCGGCGTTCCTCGTGAACAACTGGATCCTGCTCTTCAGCGCGTTCTTCGTCCTGTTTGCCACGATGTTCCCGACACTGAGCGAGGCGGTGACGGGCGAGCGCATCACCGTCGGGCCTCCGTTCTTCAACCAGTGGATGATCCCCATCGGGCTCACGCTGCTGTTCCTGACCGGTGTCGGGCCGCTGCTCGCCTGGCGCAAGTCTTCGCTGGTGAACCTGCGCGACCAGTTCCTCTTTCCCGTCGGCTCTGGCGTTCTCGTGGGTGTGAGCGTCGTGGGGTTGGGGGTGAACTTCTGGAGCGCCGGGCTCTGCTTTGCGCTGAGCGGATTCGTGCTCGGCACGATTGGCCAGGAGTTCTGGCGCGGCGCCCGCGTCCGGCAGCAGACGACCGGCACCGACGTCTTTACCGCGCTCGTCGGTCTCGTGGGCCGGAACAAGCGGCGTTACGGCGGGTACACCGTGCACGTCGGCATCGTGTTCATGTTCCTGGGGTTTGCCGGCGACGCCTTCAAGCAGGAAGAGACCGCCGTGCTCACACCCGGACAGCAGGTGCAGGTGGGGCGGTACACCGCGCGGCTCGACGCGCTGCGGTTCACCGAGGATCCGCGGAGGGAAGCCGTCACCGCTCACATGACCATCTTCCGGGACGGTGCCGAGCTCACGACCATGTACCCGGCGAGGTGGTACTTCCGGAACCACGAGGATCAGCCGACCACTGAAGTGGCCATCCGCCGCACGTTCGCCGAGGACCTGTACATCGTCATGCCGGCCTTCGATGTGTCCGATCAGGCGGCGACCGTCGAGATGGTGGTGAATCCGCTCGTGAACTGGATCTGGTTCGGGTTTGGACTGCTGGCGATTGGAACGATCATCGCGCTCCTGCCCGAAACCGCGTTTGCGTTCGCGACGGTGAAGGTACCCGCCAACGCCGCCACTACGTCCATGCTGTTGCTCGGAATGCTGCTGGTGCCGCTTGCCGGCTACACACAAACGACCGGACAGGTTGCCCCGCGGGCGGCCCTCGAACGGGAGCTGGCGAACGAGATCATGTGTACGTGCGGCGGATGCCGCCTGCCGGCCGGCATCTGCGGCATGACCAACTGTCAGGGCAAGGAGGCTCAGCTCGAAAAGCTCCGTCAACTGGTGGCGGAGGGCAAGACACGCGAGGAGATCCTGGCGACGTTCGTGCGGGATTACGGCAGCGAGGCGGTGCTGGCACGTCCGCGCGACAGGGGCTTCAATCGGCTGGCCTGGCTCCTTCCCTACGTGCTGGCCATCTCAGGCCTGATCATGATCATCGTCAACGCCCGGCGGTGGTCCAAGCCGGCCGCAGCGGCCTCCGGCGCCCGCACCGTCGATCCCACGCTGGATGCGCGGCTGGATGATGAGCTCCGGAACCTCGACTGACTCGCGCGCGCTGACCTCTGACCCGAAACTCCGTGGCGCGGGGCCGCTCGCGACACCGCAGCGTTCCCGGAGCGGAGCAACGGCGCTCGAGCCGTGGCAGCTGTTCACGCTGGCCGGACTCGTGTGTGCGACGGTCGTGGTGTTCCTCTCCCGCGGGCAGTCACCTGCCGCGGTGATTCTCCTGAGTCTCATGATCTTTGCGGCCGCAGCCGTCGGCATGATGGCCCTTCGGACGTTCATGCCGCTGACCGGTGCGACGACCGACGAAGGACCGCAGATACTCGGCGGCCGCACGCGCGCCGCGCTCGAACGCGAGAAGGCGCTCGTCCTGCGCTCGATCAAGGAGCTCGAGTTCGATCGCGCCATGGGGAAGATGTCGGAACAGGACTTCCTCGAGATGGGCACGCGGCTGCGCGCCAGGGCTGCCGGACTGCTGCGGCAGCTCGACGCGGAGCTCGGCTATCGCGAGCAGATCGAGCGCGACTTGGAGCAGCGTCTGGCTGCCCGCGGGGCGCCGGCGGCTCGACCAGTGACGTCGGCGTACGAGCAGGCCGACGAAGCCTCCGTTGTCGGCGCCGAGGCTGCCGAAGAGCGATCCGTCGACACGATGTGTGGGTCGTGCCAGACACCGAACGATCCCGACGCCCGCTTCTGCAAGCACTGCGGCAGCAGACTGGAGATGGAGGTGTGAACGTGCGGCGGAACCGGGCGGCTGTGCGCCGCTCCCGACGGTGGTGGGCATGGGGGTGTCGCGTCTCGTGCGTCAGCAGTCTGGTGCTGGGACTCGTGATTCCCGGCGCGAGCGCCCAGGAGATGCCGGACCCGTCGCAGATTCACGGTCTTGCGATCCCCGCGTCCGAGCTGCCAGCCGGCACCGTGACGGTGCGCGTCGTGCGGGAAGCGCTGGGGAACAACATCGAGGGTCAGCAGGTACGCGTGACGGTTGGAACAGAAACCCGGACTGCCGTGACGGACGATCTCGGTCGCGCCGAGTTCTCCGATCTTCCCCGCGGAGCAGAGGTTCGCGCCGAAACGACGGTGGATGGCGAGGCGCTCGTGTCGCGGCCCTTCCAGGTACCGGCCACGGGAGGGCTCCGCATCATCCTCGTCGCCGGGCTGGCAGAGGCGGCGGCGCGCCGAGCCCGCGATCGCGAGGAGGCGGCGGTGGCACCGCCCGTGCAGGGCATGGTGGTGCTGGGCGGAAGCAGTCGCGTGCTCCTGCAGTTCGAGGAGGAAGCGCTCCAGGTGTACTACGACCTGGAGATTGTGAACAACGCCCGCTCACGGGTAGACATTGGTGGGCCGCTCGTCATCGACCTCCCCCGCGCGGCCAGCAACACTACCATCCTCGGTGGCTCGTCGCCGTCGGCGTCTGCGTCTGGTAATCGCATCACCATCACGGGACCGTTCGCGGCGGGAAGCACTCCAGTGCAGATTGCGTATCGGCTCCGGTACGACAGCCGTGAGTTCACGTTCGATCAGACGTGGCCTGCCGGACTGCAGCAGGTGACCGTGGGCGTCCAGCGTCTCGGCGACCTGATCGTCTCGTCGCCCCAGTTTTCGACGACCAACGAGGTTCGCGGCAACGATGGCACCACGTGGGTGTTGAGCTCCGGTCCAGCCCTGCCGCCCGGCGCCACGCTTTCCCTGACGCTGTCGAACGTGCCGGTTCACAGCCGCACGCCTCGATTTGTCGCCCTTGCGCTCGCAGTGGCTATCGGGGGGCTGGGGACATGGCTCGCTGTCACGGCGCGGTCGTCGAGCGGCAAGGTGCGTGAGACACTGATTGCGCGGCGCGAACGACTGATGGGCGACCTCGTTCGGTTGGAGGTGCGGCGACGCGCGGGCGAGCTGCCGGCTCGCGACGCGGCGCGGCGACAGCGGATTCTTGCCGAGCTCGAACAGGTCTATGGCGAGCTCGACGATTCCTACGCCGGACCGCACGAGAGTGGGACGGGCGTCGCCGCGTGAGGCCTCCGGACCCGTACACACCACCCGGGTCAACGGAATTTCACACACGCGCCGCACCGTCGTGCGGCCCCTCGGTCGACTTCGACGACGTGGCGGTCGAAGACGTGTCTCGCCACTTCGGGCGGCGCCGCGCGCTGTCGCGCATCACCGTTCACGCCCGGCGAGGGGAGATGCTCGGGCTGCTCGGACCGAACGGCGCAGGCAAGTCGACGCTCCTGGCACTGCTGGCCACGCTGCTGCGCCCGACAGTCGGGATCATTCGGTATGGTGCGGTGAACGCCTCCGATCACGCAGCAGCGCTGCGCGGCCGAATAGGCATGCTGGGACACGATCTGTTCCTGTACCCGGAGCTGACCGCCCGCGAAAACCTCGCGTTCTTCGCAGGGTTGTACCAGAGCGGCGATCCGCCTGGCGCGGCGGCACGCGCCCTAACGCGCGCGCGACTGCAGGAACGTGCCGACGATCCGGTCTCGAGCCTGTCGCGTGGCATGCGTCAGCGCGTGGCGCTCGAACGCGCGCTCATTCACGACCCGACACTCGTGCTGCTCGATGAGCCGTTCACCGGACTCGACGACGCCTCGGCTGATGCGCTGCTCGAGCGGTTGAGAACGCTCAGGGCGACCGGCGCCATTGTCGTGCTGGCCACCCACGATCTGGACCTCGCGGAAGGCCTGTTCGATCGCGCCGTGTTCCTGCGCGATGGACGCATCGTGCAGGCCGTCACCCAACCCGCCGGCCTGCGGGCCACCTACCGTGCCGTGATGGAGAAGGGAGGGTGAGCTTTCTCCGCACGGTCTGGCTGATCGTTCGCAAGGACCTGACCGTGGAGGTCCGCAGTCGCGAGATTGCGTACACGACGCTGTTCTTCGCCGTGTCCTGCGTTCTGGTCTTTGCCTTTGCCCTCGTGCGCGAGGAAGGACGCCCGCCCGAGGCCGTCGCGGTGGCGATCCTGTGGATCACCATCATGTTCGCCGGGAATCTGGCGTTGGGGCGCACGTTCGAACGCGAGCGCCAGTACGAGACGTTGCGGGCGCTGCTGCTGGCGCCTGCCGCCCGCCCGGCCGTGTATGTCGGCAAGCTGATCGGCATAGTCGCCCTGCTGGTGGCAGTCGAGGCGATCCTGATACCGCTCATCGCCCTGTTCTTTCAGGAGCCGCTCCTTGCGCGGCCGTTCTGGCTCGCGGGGATTGTGCTGACGGGCACCACCGGGTTTGCCGCAGTGGGGACGCTCTTCGCGGCCATGCTGGTTCGTGCCAGGAGCCGGGACGTGCTGCTGCCGGTGCTGTTGTATCCAATCGTGGTGCCGGTCATCATTGCTGGCGTGCGCGGAACGTCGTCGCTGCTGCATCCGGAGTTCGATCCGGGTGTGACGACGTTCTGGCTTGCGCTGCTCGTCAGTTTCGACGTGGTCTTCGTGACACTGGCCCTGTGGACCTTCGAACCGGTCATGACGGACTGACTCCGGCCCAGTCATCACGATCCGGATGCGTCGTGTGCCTGACGGATGTCGTGCGAGACGGCTTGAACGGTCGGAATTCATGCAAACGAGGCAAGTTTTTCAACGGCCGTTCAAGACGTCTCGCCCGCACGGAGTGCGGGCAGGAGATACTGCCACTAGCGAGGCGAAGCCGCCGCCGACATGCTCGCGAGTCGTGGATCGGCAGCGGTGCCTCGACTCGCGCGAACTCCAGAATAGAATGTACGAACAAGGGACTGCCAATGCCAACGTGGTTTACTCCGCTCGCGGTCGTGTGTGCGTTGATGTTCGCGGCATCTCCCTTCGTGATTGCCAGCGCACCGTACGAAGCGACCATGGGGCTCGTGTCGAAGATCTTCTACTATCACACGCCGCCGGCCATGATCTTTCTGCTCTCGGCCGTCGTGTGCGGAATAGCGAGCGCGAGGTTCCTGTTCACGGGAAACACGAGACAGGACCGGATCGCCTGGTCGGCTGCGGAGCTCGTCGTCCTCTTCGGGTTGATCGCGCTGGTCACAGGCCCGCTGTGGGCACGAAAGTCCTGGGGGGTCTGGTGGGTGTGGGACGTGCGGCTGACGTCGAGCCTGATCGGGTGGATGATCGGCGTCGCGTACCTGCTGGTGCGCAAGTACGGAGGGCCTGGTTCCGACAAACTGGGGGCCGGACTGGCACTGTTCGGGCTGGCCAACGTCCCGTTCATCTATCTATCGGTGAATTTCTGGCGGACGATTCATCCGACAACGAATGTGGTCCCCACGCTACCGGTGTCCATGGGTGTGCCGTTCTATTTCTGCCTGACGGCATTCCTGCTGCTGTTCGTGCTCCTGATCAACGTGCGCATACGGCTGCAGGAGCAGCAGGCCCGTCTGGATGCCTTGTACCTGTCACTGGACGAGTGAATCACATGCTGTCGATTCGACGCGTGACGTGCTTCCTGATGTTGGCGATCTGGCTCCTGGCGCCCGTAGGGCTCGGGGCGCAGCCGCCGTCGCTGCCCGAGCCGCAGAGCGAGTTCGTGCCACTCTCGGAGCTGCCGCCGCAGGAACAGCTTCCGGCGGCCCCGCTCCTCATCGCGGCGTACTCCTTCGTCATGCTGGCGCTCTTCGCGTATCTCTTCTCCGTGGCCAGGCGGCTGCAGGGGGTTCACCGGGAACTGGAACGGCTCGAGGCGGATGTGAAACGGGCGCCGCCAGCGACGGGCACGAGGGCCGGCGGGTGAACGCTGAAGCAGGCTCCGATGACCTCAGCGCATTTCATCTACATCCCGGCGATCCTGCTGCTCGGCATCGTCATCGGGTGGATTCTGGGCTCCCGCGCTGCTGCTGATGCGTATGCGGCGCAGGCACGGCGCGAGGCCGCGCGGCGCCAGAAGCCGGGCGCGTAGGATGGCTTTCCCGCGCCCGCACCGGCGGGCACCTGCGCTGCTCCGCGAACAACTCGACAGGTCGTCAGTCGAAAAGCGCAGCAGTCGGCATCGTCACATCTCCCGGTCCGCCCAACGGCGGCCCGGCACGTGAGCGGTCTCCGTCGCGCTTGATCGTTACGGGATCGCCCTGCACGAGACCTGGCGTACTGAGAGACTGATCCGTCACCGCGCGCGGCCAACGTTGACTGTCGCCTCTTGACGCCCGATGAGGCCTCGAGCCACCATTCGCCCCGTGGCGCCGGGCTATCGACACGGTATCCCGGTGACATTATCCTTCGCGTCGGTCAGATTCCCCCTGGTCGCGAATACGATACGAGTCCCAACGTGATTGGGCCGGAGCCCTCGCTCGGAAGTGTCGTGTCACTGTGTCGTTCGGGAGGTGTATCAGGACTCCGGTTGTCGTGTAGATGGAGAGTCTCATGCGTTCACGCCGAACTACCGCAGCCGTATGGTTCCGTGACTTCTCTTTAACGGCACTCACGATCGCCGTGCTCAGCGCCGGGACGACCCGCACCTGGGCGGAACACGACAGGGAGCTCTTCACCAAGGTTGGTGAATTGACCCTTAGTGACGGCACCCTCGCTTACGGCCCCGTAGCGCTCTCGACTCTTGCACCGTTCGCTCCTGACCTCGCTGTTGTGGGATCTCCGGAGAACAGCGAAGTTCATCTCTTCGAACGCGACTTTGGACGCAACGACTGGTACCACACGGTCACGCTACGACCGGATGATGCGGCTGTCAACTTTGGCCGGAGCGTGGCCACACACGGGTTTCTGACGGTAGTCGGCGCGAGCGGCGCCGCCTATGTGTTCCAGCGCACTGGAGTTGGCCCATCGCCGGCTTCTTGGGTGCAAGTCGCCAGGCTGACAGGCGATGAGGACGTCGCCAGCTTCGGGTACAGCGTCGCGATTAGTGAAACCACGGTGGTGGTCGGCGAGCCGTTCTTACTCGGGCCGTCTGGTGGCTTAGCCTCTGTCCACGTCTTCGAACAGGATCACGGTGGGCCGGGCGCCTGGGGAAGAGTTGCACGGTTCACGCGCCTGAGGGGAGGCTTCGGAGATGGGTTTGGGACGAGCGTGGCCATCGACGAGGACACTCTTGTGGCCGGCTCAGTATTCCCGAATATACTGAGTTTTTTCGTCTCCACCGGAGCAGCACATGTCTTTTCACGTGACGAGGGAGGGCAGAATGCGTGGGGCCTCGTTGCCGCACTCTTACTCCTGCCACCCGGCGTGAGTGTGCCGGACTCGAGTCCGGCCGAGGTTGCAATCAGCGGTAACACTATTGCGATGGCCGCTGCCAGTCCAGGCGCCGGTTCCGGCTGGATCTTTGAACGCGATCCAGATGGGCCGGAGCCTTGGAGACGGGGTGCCAGGTTGATGCTCCGCGACGCTTCCAATGTTGGGAACCTCGCTCTCAGCAGACACATGGCAATGGTGAGTGCCGGGAACGTGAACACCTATGTATTTGCGCGCAACAAGGGCGCGGCGAAGGCCTGGGGCGAAGTAGCCAGGATATCAGGTGGACCAAGACCCTCGCCCTGGCCTTTGCCATCACGGCACTCTGCAATTAGCGGCGATACCCTGCTGCTTGGCAACACGCAAACGGGCTTTGGAGCGAGGGCCATCGAAGTGTACGTCTCGGACGTGGATCGCGACGGCATTCGAGACGACGCGGACCGTTGTCCGCGAGATCCGCTGAACTCGCCGAACTGCCAGCGGACGAGCGTTGCGCATCCGATTGTCGATGAGCTCCTGGCACTCACCGACGTGACAGTCCTGTCGAGTGGCGATCCGTTTGTCATCAGCGCGACATTCACAAACGACAGCCAGACGGCCATTGCCAATCCGTTCTTCGAGGTCACCGAACTCACTGGAGGCAATCAGATCCTGAACGTTGACGGCGGCTCCCGCAGCATCGGTGCAACCCTGTCGCCAGACGTGGGTGATGGCATCCTTTTGCCTGGCGAATCGGTGACGGTAGAGTTCGTCATTCGGCTGGAGACGCGCGACCCGTTTCGACTGTTCGTTACGGCCAGAGGTGACGCCGCTCCATAGCCCAGGCGCCGAAGCCCTCGAACGCGACGGGTCGGCGGGAGCCTTCGTGTGGCCCCCGTCGAACGTACCCTGCGTGGCGTGAAGCACGTTGTAGGATGGGGGTCGATGTCCAGCGGCCTCTGGTGGAGCACCGCGACAGCCCCCTTACGACACGAACTTCGCCATCCGGCCTGACCGACTGAAGCCGAAGCGGTCCAAGTCACTGAAGCAGTGCTGACTATGCCGACGTGTCGCGTGCGAATGCGGCACAGGAGCAAACGAGGAAGGCCAGGCTCGTCGTACGAATGATCGCGATCCTGGACCCTTCGGCCTATCGTCCAACGGCGAGCCGCTGTGCCAATACCTCCGGCAGGCCCGCGGCGAGAATCTTGGCCTGTGCGCTGGCAACGTCATAGGGAGCGCGAAGGACCGTCAGCGTGGCCGTGCTCGAGTCGAGCATGCCAAAAGCCGCGCGCGCATCACCATCACGTGGCTGGCCCACGGCACCGCAGTTGACGAGATATCGGGCCTCGCGATCCAGGGCGACACGGAACTCCAGTCCGCGCGGAGGGCCAATCGAGCTCAGGTGAGTGTCGAACCGGAACACCGCCGGCACGTGTGTGTGCCCGAACAGACACACCGGGCGCTGCATCGCCCCAAACGCGCGGTACACGTCGAGATCGTCGAAGAGATACGCATCCTCGTCGAAGGGCGCACCGTGGCAGATCTCCACGAGGTCGTCGATGACGACGGGGCCGCGCTGGAGGGCCGCCAGCCAGTCCCGATTGGCGGGCGTCAGCGCCGACGTGGTCCACGAGATCGCCTGCCGCGCCAGCTGGTTGAAACTGGATCCGGGTTCGATCCCCGCTCCGACCTTGTCGTGATTGCCCCGCACCAGCGTCATGTTGGGCATGGCCCGCACACGATCCACCACGGCGTTGGGATCGGCGCCGTATCCGACGAGATCGCCGAGGACGAGTACCGCGTCCCAGTCGCCGCCAGCGGTGAGGGCGGCATCGAGGGCCTCGAGGTTGGCATGGATGTCGCTCAGAATCAGGTAGCGCATTACGGGTGGATGCCTCGGACAGTCTGGGGCAGCGCCCATGGACCGCTATGCGGCCCCAAGGACACCACTCGACCGCGCTCGGGGGTGTCCCGAGCGAACAGTCGAAAGACAAGGAGTGGAGCCCCGTGGCTGGTTGCTTCGCGTGTCGGCACCGCCGGAGGCCATCCTACGGTATAACGTCTTGCGGGGTGCTGCAGAACAGGTCAATAGCCAATCCAGTCGAGCAACCGCTCGACCACCTCCTCCACAGGCCCCGACGCATCGATCCGCACGTGTGCCTGGGCGTAGGCAAGCTGCCGGCGCGCGTACAGGTGCTCCATCTGCGATCGATCCGAGGCGAGCGGCCGCCGGCCGTCGGCCGGCACGCGGTCGACGAGGCGACTGAGCGGAGCATCGAGCCAGACGACCGCCCCGTCGGCCAGCATCAGGGCCCGGTTGACCGGATCGACGAACGTGCCGCCGCCGGTGGCGACGATGACGGTCCGCACAGGAAGCAGGTCGCGCAAGACCTGATGCTCGAGCTCGCGGAAGTACGCTTCTCCATGCCGGGCAAAGATCGACGAGATCGATTCGTGTTCGCGCGCCTCGATCCGCTCGTCCACATCCTCGACGGGCCAGCCGATCCGGCTGCCAAGGGCGCGAGCGATGGTGGTCTTTCCTGCACCCATGAACCCGACCAGATACAGCTTGTCCGTCCTCACGCCCGCAGCGACTCGAGCACGGAGAAGAACTCCGGGTACGACACTGCGGCCGCTTCCGCGCCATGGATGGTCGTAGGCGCCGATGCACCCAGCGCCGCCACGGCGAATGCCATGGCCAGTCGATGATCGTGACGGGCATCGACCTCGCCTCCGCGCAGGCGGTGGCGGCCCCGGACGTGAAAGCCGTCGGGCAGTTCGTCGATCTCGGCACCCATGCGGCGGAGACCATCGGCCAGCGCCGAGATGCGGTCGCTTTCCTTGACGCGCAGTTCCTGGGCGCCGGTCACGCGCAGTTCGCTGCCATGCGTGGCGAGCGCGGCCAGCACCGGGAGCTCGTCGATGATGCCGGGCACCTGGTCGGGACCGATATCGAGAGCTGCGAGGTCCCCATGCCGCACAGTGATCTCCCCGGTCGGTTCGCCAGCGGGGGTCCGGGTCTCGTGGACCTCGACGAGCGCGCCCATTCGCCGGAGCACGTCGATGATGCCGGTTCGTGTCGGGTTCACCCCGACACCCTCGATGACAACGTGCGAGCCGCGGAGGGCGGCGGCCGCCACCATCCAGAAGGCGGCCGACGAGATGTCGCCAGGCACGTCGAGCACGCACGCTCGCAGCCGGTAGCCGCCCGTGACGGCCACGGTGCGATCATGACGACTCACCGCCACCCCGAACGCCTCCAGAGCCCGTTCCGTGTGGTCACGAGTAGGCAGTGATTCGATGACACGGGTGAGACCGCGTGCGTGGAGGCCTGCAAGCAGGACGGCACTCTTGACTTGTGCACTTGGAACGTCCGGCGCGAATTCCAGCGCGGACAGCTCGGCGGATCCCTGAATGGTTAGCGGTGGTTTGCCGTCGATCGACGCGATCCGGGCGCCCATGCGCTCGAGTGGCACGATGATTCGCCGCATCGGGCGCCGGCGGAGCGATTCGTCCCCAGTGACGATTGTGTCGAACGGGTGCGCGGCGAGGATGCCAGCGAGCATCCGCATCGTGCTGCCCGAGTTTCCGGCGTCCAGTGCGCCGGTCGGCGCCTGCAGCCCCCCCAGGCCCCGTCCCGTGATCTGCAGGTGAAGGCCGGTCGAATCACGACGTGTTTCTTCAACGGCCACACCCAGACGACGGAGGCAGTCCAGCGTGGATGCGCAGTCGCCACCGGTGGAGTAGCCGCGGATGGCGGAGCGGCCCTCCGCAATCGCACCGAGGAGCGCATAGCGATGGGAAATGGACTTGTCTCCGGGCGGGCGGATACGACCCCGCACACAGCCGGTAGGGTGGACCATCACGGCCCGGGACAAGGGCACGCCGCCACTATAACAGGTGTGGGTGCGAGTGGCCGTGCCCGGGGCGGGGCGGGCCGCGGCTCGACATCGGCGCGGCCTGCCCTATAATCGTTGACAGGCAGAGGATCGCAAGCACTGATGGCGTACGGGCCTTTGTGCCAACCCCTTCGAGCAGCCTCCCGTCTCGCGTCACAGGCGCGACCCGGCTTCTCGTGTCCGGCGGCAGATCGGTAGATGACCTCCCGGAACAGCGTCAGCCTCGACTTCCGAAGCACGTTCGAGATGCTCGATCTGGTCCAGGTTGCGACCGACCACATCGGGCGCATGGCGGGGCTCGATGATGAGGCGCTCCACTGGGTCGGCGTGGCCGTGCGAGAATCCGTCATCAACGCCATCAAGCATGGCAACTGCAGTGACGAGCACAAGCGTGTCTACGTCGAGCTGACCCCCATCCACGTGAGCTCGCTGCCCGGGCTTCGCATTCGTGTGCGCGACGAAGGGTGTGGCTTCGACCCCGCTATGCTGCCAGACCCGCTGGCTCCCGAGAACCTGCTGAAGGCCAGTGGCCGGGGCATCTTCCTGATCCGCAGTTTCATGGACGAGCTCGTGCTCCGGCGCGCGCCTCAGGGCGGGATGGAAGTGGTGATGGTCAAGCACGCGAGCGCGCGCGAGCCCGAGTGCCGCGCCTAGACCGCTCGAGTCGAACGGACTCCGGCGCCACTCCTGCAGATCCCCTGTTTCTCGCCACCGCCGTCGAGATCGTCTTGAAGGCGGGCGCCATCCAACTCGCCGGCCGCGCGTCCGGATTTCGCGTCGACAAGAAGGGCCGCATCGATCTCGTGACCGAGGTCGACCTGGAGTGCGAGCGGATGTGCCGGTCGACGATTGCCGAGCGGTTCCCCGAGCACGACATCCTTGCCGAGGAGCTCGAGACCGGTCCGTCGAGCCGCGCGGCCTCCCGTCATCGCTGGGTGTTCGACCCGCTCGACGGGACCACCAACTACGCCCATGGCCTGCCCATCTTCTGTGCTTCGCTGGCGATCGAGATCGACGGCCGCGCAGCGGTGGCCGCGATCTTCGATCCAACCCGGCAGGAACTGTTCACCGCGGAGCGAGGCGAAGGGGCCTTCCTGAACGGCACGCCACTCGTCGTGTCGGCGACGCCCGTGCTGCTCGATTCGCTGCTCGTGACGGGATTTCCCTACGACGTGCACGAGCGAAGCGCCGAGCTGGTGGGGCTCTTCGATGCGTTTCTGAAGGAGGCGCGGGCCGTGCGCCGCCTCGGGTCCGCGGCACTCGACCTGTGCTACGTGGCCGCGGGCCGGTTCGACGGGTTCTGGGAGCAGCAGCTGAGGCCGTGGGACGTCGCAGCCGGTGCGCTCATCGTGGCCGAGGCGGGCGGGCGTATCACCGGAATGGACGGATCGGCCTTCGACGCGTCGGCGGCCCATCTGGTGGCGTCGAACGGCCATGTGCATCCGGAGATGATGGACGTGATCCGCACGTTCCGCCGCAGACGTTCACGAAAACGGACGGACTGACCGCTGAATGCGACAGTCGAAACGCGTGTCCATGACAATGCGCCAGCGGCTCTGCCTCGCTGGACGCCAGGTGCAGCATCCTCTGCCCGCATGGAACGCAGGTCGTTCAAGAGCGCCCCTGCTTCTTTTCGGAGCGAATGCACCTCCTCGACGGCTCTGGGTCGTGAATCATCCGGGTTAAGGTCCGGGTTAAGGTCTCACCGGCAACAGTCCCGCCCCCACGGCTGCTCGCCTGTCGGGAAGGCGGCCGTCCGGACGGTGCCGGAGGTGGACGGCGGGCCGTTTCGAACCGATACGATGCGGCGATAGAGAAGATCCGGATTGGCATCACTGCTGCAGAGACGTGCGCCGAGCCGTCCGTGGAGCCGCGCACGCGTGGCGCGAACGCGAACGCGCCACGCGCACCGCCCAGCGGCCCTCGGCTCGAAGATCCCGTCGAGGAAGGAAGCCGTCGGCTGTCGTGCATTGGGGAGATTACATGGTGAACCGACTTGTCGTGGTGCTGGTGACCGTTTGTGCAGGAATCTTCGCGTCGGTGCAGCCCGCCGCCGCACAGCAGACGATCAATCTCAACCTTGGCTACTTCGTCGTGCGCGGCGAGGATGCGCGCGTGGATGGCGACGTGATGGTGGCGAATCGAAGCTTCCTCGCGTTCGACATCAGTGAGTTCAACGGGTTCACGATTGGCGCCGAGTGGCTCTTCCCGGTTGGTCGGTATCTGGAAGGGGGGGCCGGCATCGGATTGCACAGGCGCACAACGCCAAGCGTCTATGCCGATTTCGTGGACAGCGACAACAACGAAATCGAGCAGGACCTGCGACTGCGCGTCATTCCCATGTCGTTCACGTTCCGGGTCCTTCCACTCGGTCAAGGGCCGGCCGTGCAGCCCTACTTCGGTGCGGGCCTCGGGATCTTCAACTGGCGGTACAGCGAAGTCGGGGACTTCATCGACTTCTCGACGCCGCAGCTCGTGATCTTCCGGGAACAGTACGTGGCGAGCGGCAACAGTACAGGGCCAATCGCACTCGGCGGCATCCGGTTCGCGAGCGATTCCTTCAGTGCCGGCTACGAAGCCCGCTATCAGCGGGCGGACGGCGCGCTCGACGATGAGTTCTTCGGGTCGCGCGTCGATCTCGGCGGGTGGAGCCATCTGTTCACGATCGGGTTCAGGTTCGGGCGTTAGCCGCCTGCGGCGCGCGCCCCTGTCGGCTGGCAGTCACCACTGACGGGTCACCGGCCAGCGGCGCGGGCGCGCGCTATAATCACGAGGCATCTCGAGCCGCGACTGGCGCGCGGCGTGCCGCGCTCCCGCATGTCTTCGACCCTGGAGCCTCGTGCGATCCTTCATCAGCTGGCTGTACAACTTCGCCGTCGCGCTGGGTGGACCTGGGCTTTTCACGATTGCCTTCCTGGATTCCTCGTTCGTTTCCCTGCCGCAGATCAACGACCTGCTCGTCGTGCTGATGGTGCTGGAGCACCGGACCTGGATGCCCTATTACGCGTTCATGGCTACGCTCGGCTCCGTGGCCGGATGCTACGTCATCTACTACCTGGCCGATCGAGGCGGTGAGCGGTTCCTCCGTAAGCGACTCAAGGCACGCCACCTCGATCGCGCTCTGTCGCTCTACAGGCGTCATGGTCTGCTCGCGCTGGTGGTGCCGGCGCTCCTGCCGCCCCCTGCGCCATTCAAGTTGTTCGTGCTGGCCGCTGGGCTGGCCCAGGTGCGACCACTGCAGTTCGTCCTCGCCATTGCGGTGGCCCGTGGCGCGCGCTACCTGGCGCTCGGCATTCTTGCCATCTATTTCGGTGACGCCGCGCTGGAGCTGATGCGGACCCGTGGGCGCGAGGTGGCGCTCGTGGTTGCCGGCACGATTGTCGTGGCGGCACTGGTCTGGTGGTGGATACGGAGCCGTCAACGCGCCACGACCGCCGGCGTCACTTCGACGATCAACGAGCAGTGACGCGGTGTCCCCACGGAAGGAATGCCACCGGTCTCCTGAACGCCGGCGCCCACGACGGTGGCCAGCTTTCGAAGACCGGGCCATCTGAAGCGGCGTCCCCACGACGGTGGCCGCCTGCGAAGGGCTCATCCATCCGACGCCGACCCTGGGCGGCCACCAGCCACGGGAGTAGCTGTACACTAGACCACGCATGTCGTACCGCACTCCACTCGAGTCGCGCATCGCGAAGAAGACCACCCGGGCGATCGCGGACTTCAACCTGATCGAGGACAACGACCGCGTCATGGTCGGGCTGTCGGGCGGCAAGGACAGTTGGGCGTTGATGCAGACGCTCGACAACCTGCGACGACGGGCGCCCATCCGGTTTTCCTTGATTGCCGTGAACGTCGATTCGGGCTACCGGGACTTCAAGCACGACGTCATCGCCAGAACCTGTGCGGAACGCGGGTGGGAATACCGAATCGAGCACACGTCCATTGGCGACGTCATGGACGACCTGCTGGACAGCCAGGCAACGCCCTGTTCGTTGTGCGCCCGGCTGCGGCGTGGCGTGCTGTATCGGATCGCCACGGAGGTGGGGGCGACGAAGATCGCGCTGGGCCATCATCTGGACGACTTCATCGAGACGCTGCTGCTCAACCTCTTCTTCGCCGGGGCGCTCAAGGCGATGCCGGCCAGGCTCGTCTCGGACAACGGCGAGCACGTGGTGATCCGGCCGCTCGTGTACGTGGGGGAGGACGAGGCGCGCCTCTACACCAAGGAGTGCGGCCTGCCCATCATCGGCTGCTGCTGTCCCGCCTGTGGCGATCTCAGCCTGCAGCGCCAGCGCGTCAAACGTCTCATCCTCGATCTCGAGCGTGAGCACGCCGGCGTCAAGCAGTCGATGCTGAAAGCGCTGGGCAACATCATGCCTCGCCATCTGCTCGACACACGTCTGAATCCGAGCGGCGAGTTGCGCGACAGTGCGGCCCTCCGGGTGGACGACGAGGCACACCGCGACCTGATTCAGATTCGTCACTGATGCGCGCCGTGATCCAGCGCGTGACCTCGGCATCGGTGCGCGTCGGCGGGCGTGTGACTGCTGCGATCGACCGGGGGTTGCTCGTGCTGATGGCCGTGGCGCGCGACGACGAGTCGTCGGACGCTGCGTACGTCGCGGGCAAAATCCGGGACCTCCGCGTGTTCGAGGGCGAGGACGGAAGACCCATGCACCGATCGGTAGCCGACGTGGAGGGAGCTGTACTCGTCGTGTCGCAGTTCACGCTGTACGGCGACGTCCGCAAGGGTCGCCGTCCGTCGTTCGATCAGGCTGCTCCGCCCGCGCTCGCACGCAGCCTCTACACCGAGCTCGTGAGAGAATTGCGGGCGGCGGGTCTGTTAGTGGCGACAGGCGAGTTTCAGGCCATGATGCAGGTGGAACTGGTCAACGATGGTCCGGTCACCCTGCTCGTCGACAGCAGGCGGCAATTGTCGTGAGTGCCGGCCTTCGTGCCCGCCGCGGGTTCCTGCGGCGCTCGCGGGAGTCGCTGGTGCACGCATCCCGCACACAACAGATGCACGATGAAGACATGACTCGTGTGCACGATTTCCCGCGGTTCAACCCGTTTCGGAGCCGAGCCCCGTGGCTGGCTGTGTCGATTCTGCTGGGCGTGTGCGTCGGCGCAGCGTCCGCGCAGCAGCGGCCGCTCGTCACCGAGGATCCGGAGACGATTGGAGCGGGTCGCGTGCTCATCGAGGCTGGCATTGACTACGGCAGGAGCGTCCGGTATCCCACGTCGGGGCTGGAGGGGCATCTGCTGCGCGTTCCTGTGCTGGGTATCAGCGTCGGCCTCAGTTCGATTGCAGAGATCCAAATCGACGGCGGGCCGTACAACCGACTGACGATCACGGACCGCGACCTGACTGCGCCGTTTGCCGGTGTAGTGACGGCAACGGGCGACCGGACAACGAGCGTCGAGGACCTGGTGATCGGCACGAAGATCCGGCTGGTGTCCGAAGGCGCGACCCGCCCGTCCTTTGGATTCCGCGTGGCGACGCGGCTTCCGAATGCGTCTCGATCGAGCGGCATTGGCGTGGATACGACGGACTTCTTCGCGTCGCTGCTCGCGGCCAAGACCGCGGAGCAGGTGCGGGTGGTCGGTAATGTCGGTCTTGGGATCCTGACCGATCCGACGGAAGGCAACCGGCAGAACGACGTGCTGACGTACGGCTTGTCTGTGGCGCGCGCCGTTACCCATGCCGCCGAGTTCGTGGGCGAGGTGAACGGACGCCTGAGTACGAGCAGCGGCACGCCCGCACCCGGCACGGAGTCGCGAAGCGTGCTTCGCGTTGGCGGACGGTACACGGTGGGCGCGTGGCGTGCCGACGCGGCAGTGTTCCTGGGGATCGCGTCGCCGGATCCGAGCATTGGTGTCGCCGCTGGCATGACATATGTCTTCGACGCGTTTCGGGTGCCGTGAGTAGTCTGGCGCCGTACCACCCGCGCCCCACCTCCCTGGCAAGGACATTGTGTCGCTGCCGGTAAGCAAGGCCCACGCGTATGGCAACGACTTCCTGCTGGTGCCACGCGAGGACGCTCCTGCAGACCTGCCGGCGCTGGCCCGGGCGCTCTGCCATCGACACCACGGTGTCGGGGCCGATGGCTTGATCCTCTATCAGTTCCGACCGCGTGGCGCCACGATGCGGCTCCTGAACGCCGATGGGAGCGCGGCCGAGCTCTCGGGCAACGGGTTACGCTGCCTGGCTGCGCTGGTGGCCCGTGTCCAGGGTCTTCATCCGGGAGCAGTCCTCGGCATCGACACCGGCGCCGGGACGAAAACGCTCGAGTTGTTGGCCGGTTCAGGTCCGCGATACATCTTTCGCGCGGCGCTCGGAATGCCGGCCGGCCTCCGCCAGACACCCATCCAGGTGCTGGAGGAGACGATGACGGTGTCCGTCCTCGACATGGGCAATCCGCAGTGCGTGGTACTCGGTCCGCTTCCCGATGGCGATCGCTTCGAGCGGCTGGGCCCCGCCATCTCGTCGCACGCGATGTTTCCGGCGAGCACGAACGTGGAATTCGCCCACGTGGAGGCACCGGACCGCGTCCACATCCTCATCTGGGAGCGCGGCGTGGGCCCGACGACCTCGTCGGGCACCGGCACGGCCGCGGCGGCGGTG
>CAZDLW010000069.1:0-22616 GCA_964505975.1 uncultured Bifidobacteriaceae bacterium
GCCGGGCGCATCGGCGCCCTCGGTGCACCAGCCATTTCGTGGACACACCACTAGCCCCGGCGCGTCAGGTACTCCACGAGGAACGGGTTCGTCGTCCTCTCCCGTCCGATCGTCGTATCCGGTCCGTGCCCGGGATGCACGATGGCTTCGTCACCCAGAGGCAGCAGCACGTCGGTAATCGATGTCATCAGCGTCTCGTAGTTCCCACCTGGAAGATCCGTACGTCCGATGGAGCCGGCAAAGAGCGTGTCGCCCACGAACAGGTGCCGGCCGGGATCCGGCGTCGGTCCGATCTGCAGGCAGACGCCGCCAGGGCAATGACCCGGCGTGTGGTGCACCCGCACCTCGTACTGCCCGAAACGAATGGGCGAGAAGTCGTAGAAGACATCGATCGGCGGTTGCGACTGAACGCGCAGTCCGAAAAACGCTCCATGTTCGACGACGCTGTCGTAGAGGAACTGATCGTCCCGGTGGAGATACACCGGCGCGTCCAGCGCGTCCTTGGCCGCGCGAACGCCGGTGATGTGGTCCACATGGGCGTGCGTGAGGAGGATGTGGCGCACGTCGAGCTGGTAGTCGCGCACGGCGCCCAGCAACTCGTCGACCTCGTCACCGGGATCGATGAGAACCGCCTCTCGGGTCGACGCACAGCCGACGACGAAGCCGTTCTTGTAGAAGGGCGGGACGGCCTTCACTTCCAGGATCATTCGCATACAATCGTAGCAACTTCCGCCCGCGACCCATGATCCTCTGTGCCGTCGACGACCTCCTGTTTTCGGTCAAGATCGCGACAGCCGCGAAAGGCGTCGGGGCCGACGTGTACTTCGAGCGCACACCGGGCATGGTGCTGTCCCGCGTTCGGGAGAAGCAACCCCGGATGGTGATCTTCGACCTCAACAGTGGGCGGTTGAAACCATTGGAGGTCATCAGCGCGATGAAGGCGGATCTGGAGCTCAAGGCGATCCACACGATCGGGTACGTGTCGCATGTCGACAGCGACACCATCGCGGCCGCGCGGATTGCGGGGATTGATCAGGTGCTGGCCCGATCGGCGTTCTCGGAGCGGCTTGGCTCGATCCTGACGAGTACCCCTCCAACCTGATCGCCCGCGAGAACCGGGCGGAGGTCGTCCTTCACGGCGCGGGAAAGTATCCGCGAGCGAGCCACCAGGCCACCGCGACCATCACCACCAGTATCGCGATGACGAGCGCGACTCGTCGGCCAGCTCCGGTTGACCCCGCCGTGGCCGCCACCGGCTCGCTATCGGTCGGTGTACGCACCTCCATGCCGGCGAGAACGCCGCGAAGGTCTGCCGCCAGTGCCGCCGCGGCCGTACATCGCAAGTCGGGGTTTGGTGCAACAGCCTTCAAGACTACGTCGCTGAGCGCGTCGGGGACGCGTGAGTTCGCCGCCGATGGCGCGGACGCACCCCGGTGCTGCGGCCGCCGCGCGGTCAGCATCTCGTAGACAATCGCGCCCACCGAATAGACGTCCGAGCGATCGTCGGGCGGCTCGCCACGCGCCTCCTCCGGCGATTCGTAGTCCGCCAGTCGAACGTCAGCCGTCCCCTGTTCGAACCCGTCCCGTGTCGCCAGTTCGAACGCGGGAATCTTCGCGTGTCCCCTGCTGGTGATCACGATGGACTCCGGGCTGAGCCCGCGGTGCGCGAAGCCAGCCGCATGCGCGTGGGCGAGGGCATCGGCAATCTGGACGCCGATTTCGACGGCCCGCCGGACGTTCATCGCCCGCCCGGCCATCTCCGCACGCAGCGTCTGCCCCTTGATGTACTCGAAAGCCAGGTACACCCGCCCCTCGTGCTCACCGACGTCGAATACGGTGATGACATTCGGATGCGAAAGGCCAACGAGGGTACGGGCGTTTTCGATGAGCGCTGCGCGCGCCGTCTGGTCCGGCGTGAAGTCCGACGGCAGGAGTCGCAACGAAATGGTGCGGCCGTGTTTCGTGTCGCGCGCGCGGTACAACTCGCCAGGGCCGGCAGGATCCAGTCGCTCCAGGAGGTTGTACTGGCCAATGACCCCTACCGGCGTCAGGGCGTCCGTGCGCATCCTACTCCCCGGTCCTCGGCTGCTCGACACCGTCGTGGCGCCTGATTTCAATGACGCTCTGCACGAGCTCCTTCGCGTCCCCGATGTGCTCCAGCACAAGGGCGATATCCATGGCCGGACGGCCAGGTGTCCGAGCGCTCTGACAGTAGACGCCGTGCTGCCCTACCATCGCCAGTGCGTCGGTGAGCAAATCGAGCGCCACGGCGAGACGCCCTCTCGCCGGTCCCATCATCGTTTCGTGGACTTCGAGCTCCCGCTGGTGCTTTTCGAATGCGGACATGCCCTTACAGTAGCACCGGCCCCCGAATCGACCGCGGTCCGACTCTCTTCACCCCTTCCGCGGTGGGCGCGCAGGGCGGATCTCGACGCGGCTCGGCAGACTGCGAGCCGGATGAGCCACGAGGTCGGTCACCACCTCCGCGACATCCTCGGGCAGCAGCGCCCATCCCGACTTGACGTCGGTAGGTCCGCCAAACTCCGTGTTCACCGATCCTGGCAGCACGTAGGCGACGCGGATGCCGTCGTGCCGTACCTCCTGCATCAGCGTTTCGCTGAATGCGTTCAGCGCAGACTTCGATGCGCAGTATGCGGCTCCGTTCACGAAGGCATTCTTGCTCGCCAGACTGCTGATATTGATGATCCAGCCGCCGCCGCGCGACTTGAGGTGCGGCAGCGCGGCGTGGCAGCAATGAAAGACGCCCGACAGATTGGTATCGAGCACGCGACGCCACTCCTCGATCGTCATGTCGGCCACCGGACGGAAGACTCCTACGCCCGCGTTGTTGACGAGGATATCCAGACCACCGAACTGCGATGCCGCGGTCGACATGGCCCCCGCGACTGCCACGTAATCGCGCACGTCCGCCCGCAGCGGCAGCACTCCATTCGTCCCGGTATCTGCCTGCAGATCGGCGGCCGCAGCGGACAGACGCTCCTCGCTCGTACCCGTGATCGCGACGTTGGCCCCTTCGCGGAGCAAACCCCGCGCAATCGCGAGGCCAATGCCTCGCGAACCGCCAGTCACGATTGCAGTCTTGTTGGAGAGAGTAGACATGACACGCTGATCGACAGCATCCCCTTTCCGCGCTCCGCGCGGCTGGTGTCCCGCACGGGTGCGCACGTTCCCGGATCGCGGCGCCGCACCCGGGTCACAAAGCGTGAGGAGCGCGCACAGCGGCACCTTGGTACGCGATGAGCAACGCCGCAAGCCGGGATGCCCTGGCGGGTATTCCGTCTCGAACGCAAGGTGCTACAGCAGTCTAGAATACCGCAGCGCCCATTCATGACGACCGTCAGCATCATCGGCGCCGGCGCTCTCGCCGGCGCCGTCGCACAGGCACTTGCGGAACGGGAGCACGTTGCGCGGGTGCTCCTCGTCGACCCGGCCGGCGCAGCGGCCGCCGGGAAGGCCCTCGATCTGCAGCAGGCAGGCGCGATTCGGGGAAGCCACGCGCGGTTGGACGGAACCGACGACATCAGCCGCGTCGCCGGCTGCGCTGCGTGCATCATCGCCGACCGCTTCGGCCCGCCAAGCGCGGAATGGCAGGGCGACGAGGCGCTTGCCCTGTTGACGCAGGCGGCATCATACGCGGCAGATGCACCCCTCGTCTTCGCCGGCACGGCTCAGTCCGGTCTGCTCCTGGCGGCCTACCGGCATGGCATCTCACGGACCCGCCTGATTGGATCGGCTCCTGAAGCCCTGACCGCGGCTACGGCGGCAATCGTCGCGCTGGAGGCGCGGTGCTCCCCGTCCGATGTGATGCTGACGGTGCTTGGCGCGCCGCCCGGATTCGTCGTGCCCTGGAGCGAGGCGTCCGTGGGTGGCTATGCCCTCGATCGAGTGCTGACACAGGCGCAGATCGCGCGCGTCGAAGCACGCGTCATGCGCCTCTGGCCCCCTGGAACTCTGACGCTCGGACTGGCAGCCGCACGACTGACCGAGGCGCTCCTCCAATCGTCGCGGCGTCCGTTCAGCGTGCTGACGGTCCTGACTGGCGAGTTCGGAGTCAGGAACCGCGTCGGGACGCTCCCTGCCCATGTTGCTCCGACGGGCATTGTGTTCACGCGAACCCCCTCGCTGAACACGCGCGAACGCGTGCACCTGGATACCGTGCTCTCGGACTAGCTCCGCCTGCTTGTCCGGTTGCTTCGGCACACCGCAGACGGTTTCCGCGTGGTCGTGCCGACGTGCCCCTGCGTCTCGCTCCCGACGACGTCGCGCGGTAAAACGCATCCTCCACCTGCTGCCGGCGACCCGATCTGGGTCCCGCAACTAGCTCGGTCCTCCCGTTCCGGATGCGTTTTGCCCGACTCCTGTCGCGCGAGTCGTAGGTCGCGTCGCCGCAGAGGCACGTCGGCACGCTACATGCCACTGATTCGCACGAGCTGAAACAACCGGACAAGCAGAAGCCCTCTGCGCGTAAAGGAGCCGGTGGCCAGCCGAGCATGAGCGGGTTAGGATCACTGCATGCGAAAGTGGATTCTCGGGCTGGTGCTCGCGCTGTCGCTCGGCGCGGTCACCCGTGCCACCGACATTCAGCCCGAGGTCCTGCTGGAACACATCAAGTTCCTGGCGGCCGACGAGATGAAGGGCCGCGGCAATGGTACGCCAGAGCTCGAGATCGCCGCAGACTACATCGCCCGGCAGTTCGAGGACATCGGCCTGCTGCCGGGACACTCGCACAGTTACTTCCAACCGTTCGGGCTGGCGGCAGGCCTGACCGTCGGCGAGCAGAACAGCCTGTCGCTCAGATCCGGCGTGAGAACGGTTCAGCTCGGACTGGGGAAGAGCTATTACCCGTTGGCGGTCTCCCCGGACGAGATCCCGTCGGAGCCTTCGGTCGTGCTTCGCAACGTTCCGCTCGTGTTTGCCGGGTACGGCCTCTCCGTGCCCGCACTGGCCTACGACGACTATGCCGGGATCGACGTGAGCGGGAAGGCGGTGCTCGTCTTCAGCCACGAACCGCAGGAACACGATTCGAACAGTCGATTCAACGGCACGAGACCCGTTCCGCAATCGACGCTGCAGGCCAAAGCCACAGCGGCGCGCACGCGCGGGGCGATCGCGCTGCTCGTGGTGTCCGACCCGACCCATCGCACCGACGATGGGAACTACGCGCTGTTCGGCATGGATCCGGAAGCCGAGAGTCATGGAATTCCCATATTGCGCGTCCGACGGGAAGAGGTCCAGGTGCTCATCGATGCCTGGGACCTCGACGCCGTGGCCAGGAATATCGACCGCGACCTGGTCCCGCGATCGCGGCTACTGGACGCGACCGTCGATTACGTGCAGCAGTTCTCGCTGAACCGGCGCGTCGTCCGGAATGTCATTGGGATTCTTCCCGGCAGCGACCCGGCACTGGCTGGCGAGGCCATCGTCGTCGGCGCCCATTACGACCATGTTGGGCTTGGCGGGCGATTCTCGGTGACACCGGAACGCACCGGGGAGATCCACAACGGTGCCGATGACAACGCCTCCGGGACGGCCGCGATTATCGAGATGGCTCGGGCCGCCGTGCGGCAGCGCGCGCGGTTTCCACGGACGATGATTTTCATGGCCTTTGCCGGCGAGGAACGCGGACTCCTGGGCTCCGCGCACTATGTCGCGAATCCGGTGGTTCCCCTGTCGAGAACCGTCGCCATGTTGAATCTGGATATGGTGGGGCGTTCCAACGGCTCAGTTGACGTGAGTGGACTGGAGGCAGCCCCTTGGATGGAGGACGACCTCGAGGCTGCGGCAGCAGCCGTCGGAGGTCTGCGGATCCGGCGTGAGGGGCCTGGAGCGGGCAGGAGCGACGACTGGTCGTTCATTACCCGAGGCATTCCGGCCATCAACTTCTTTACCGGTTTCCACGGCGACTATCACCGGCCCGGTGACGACTGGCAGAAGATCGACGTGCCGGGCACATCCCGGGTTGCCGCCCTCGCACTCGAGCTTGCCGCCCGCATTGCGGCCCGTGTCGAACAGCCCGAGTTTGTCTCCCCACGCTGACCCGGTGTGCCCGAGAGCACCAGCTCCGCCAGCCGCGACCGCATCTGCGGCCGCTGATCTAATCCCGGAGCTCACGTGAGTTGCGACGCGGCGACCTACCACTCGCGCGACAGGCGTCGGGCAAAACGCATCCGGAGCGTGAGGACCGAGCTGGGTTGCTGGACCCAGCTCGGGTCGCCCAGCCGCGGGTGGAGGATGCGTTTTACCGCGCGATGTCGTCGGGAGCCCGCCCGTCGCAACTCACGTGAGCTCCGGGGCCCTCCACTCGTCTCGGCGGATCTTCGTTACCGCTTACGTATACGCCGGGGTCGGCCGATGGAGGGTCATGCCGCTCGTGAACTCGCGCAGCCGTTCGCGAAGCATCAGGCGGCCGCGGTGCAACCGCGATTTCAGTGTCTGGTCCTTGAGGTTCAATCTCTGACTGGCCTCCTCGGTTGTGAGGCCTTCGATGTCGCGGAGCAGGACCGGTACCCGATAGATCTCGGGCAGCGCCACGATGGCAGCCGTCAGTGCCTGGCGCAGTTCTGCGCGAAGCAGCGCTTCGTCCGGCATGTGAGACCAGTCTGCCGGCTGCGAAGGCGGGATCGGTCCTTCGCCGTCCGTCCATCGCACTGCCAGCACGCGTTCCCGCTCCTGCTCGGTCGCGCGGGCAAGCCTGGAGCTTCGCAAACGGGACATCGCCGTGTTGAACGTGATGCGGTAAATCCAGGAGGACAGCGCCGAGTCGCCACGAAACGCTCCGATCTTGCGGCAGACCTTCACCAGGACGTCCTGCGTCACTTCCTCGGCATCCTCCCGGTTCTTCATGTGACGCATGGCGAGCTGGAAGATTCGCGGCGCGAACCGCTCTGTAAGGTCGTGTACAGCCGATTCGTCTCCAGTCTGCAATCGAGCGATGAGCTGCGCGTCGTGGCTTGTCTGCATGGGTCGATCCTGCCAGGGCATTGGGTCGCGGCTCACGTCGATGTTGGACCCGCCGCCATGCAGCCCGGAACGCGAACGTCGCATTCGGGTGCATTGAACCAGCCAAGGGCTCCCGCCCTTGATTTCCCAGCAGAACCCTTGGCTGGTTGCCAGTATCTCCTGCCGCGCTTCGCGCGGCTAGGACCGCTATGCGGTCGAGACAACGAGTACAAAATTCGCGCTCCGGCCCGCATAGCGGTCCCACGAGCGGTGCCAGTCGACTACGGTGAGAACCTGCGACTGATCACCAGAACACCGACCAAACTGGTCTTATTCCAGGATCGGCAGGGCCGTCTGTGCTAAGTATTTGAGCCTCACATGGTCCTCGTGGCCATCCTCGTCATCGCTGCCCTCATTCTGGTGAACGCGGTCTTCGTGGCCGCTGAGTTTGGCGCCGTCAGTGCCCGACGAAGCCGACTCCGCGGTCTCGCCGAGTCCGGAAACCGCCTCGCCCGGTGGTTGTTGCCGTGGGTGTCTTCACCCGTGAGGTTAGACCGCTACATTGCCGCCTGCCAGATCGGAATAACGCTGTCCAGTCTGGTTCTTGGAGCATTCGCCCACGCCGCGATTGCCGTCCGGCTTGCCCCCTGGTTGAGTCAGGTCGGCGCCATGCAGGAAGTGGCGGCGCAGTCAGCCGCTGCCGTCATCGTGTTGATCGTTCTGGCGGTGCTCCAAGTCCTTCTCGGCGAACTGGTACCGAAATCGCTAGCTCTGCAATACCCGACGGCCGCCGCCCTCTACACGGTGGTTCCGATGGCGCCGTCGGTGTGGCTGCTCCGGCCTTTCAACGTGGTGCTCAACGGCAGCGGCCTCGTGCTGTTGCGGTTGCTCGGCGTCTCGCCCCAGACGCACCGGCACATCCATTCGCCAGAGGAGATTGAGCTCCTCATTGCCGAGAGCCGCGATGGCGGACTCCTCGAGCCCGACGAGCACCGGCGGCTCCAGAGTGCGCTGCGGCTGACACTGCGTCAGGCACGGCAGCTCATGGTTCCGCGAGGAAGGGTGGCCGCCATCGACATCGAGACCCCGATCGCCGATGCCGTCAGCATCGTCATGCAGAGCCCGTATTCACGCCTGCCTGTCTATCGCGACTCGATCGACAACATCGTCGGGATGTTGCACACGAAGGACCTCGTGCGCTGGTTCGTGAACGACGATCGAGACGTGCGGCTCGTCCAGATCATTCGGCCAATCGCGAGCGTTCACGAGAGCGTCACCGCCGATCGCGTCCTGCGGCATCTGCGCGAGCGCAGGTCGCATCAGGCACTCGTGGTGGATGAATTCGGTGGCACCGCAGGCCTGCTGACTCTCGACGATGTGCTCGCAGAGCTCCTCGGGGACATCGGCGATGAGTTCAAGGGCGCCCCTCCCGCCGCCGAACCGCTGCCGGACGGACGCACCCGGCTGCCTGGCGGCATGCCGGCCCACGATGCCGCCGCGCTGCTGCAAACCTCATGGGACACCGATGCCACGACGATCGGAGGACTGGTGACGGAAGCGCTCGGGCACCTGCCGGCACCGGGCGAACGAGTTGCCGTGGGCGCATATGAGCTCGAGGTGGAGGGCGTCGTGAATCGCGCGCCGCAGTTCGTGCTGGCCCGCCGCCGGGGCCCCGTACGGGAGCGAGAAACCTGATGGACGCCCTGATACCGGCGGCGGTGATTTTCGGACTGGTGGCTTTGAATGGACTGTTCGTCGCGGCGGAGTTCGCCATCGTCGGCGTTCCACGTACGACGATCGAGCACCAGGCGGATCGCGGTCACCGTGGCGCCAGGCGTGTTCGGGCCATCCTGGACAATCCACAGCAGCAGGACCGGTTCATCGCCACGGCGCAGATCGGCATCACGGTGGCCAGCCTCGGGCTCGGCATGTACGGAGAGCATGCGCTGGCGTCGTGGCTCGAGGTGCGGCTGGCCGCGTGGGCGACCCATCCCTGGCTTGCCGCTCACGTGATTGCCAGTATCGTGGCCGTCACGGCGCTGACCTATGTGCACATCGTGCTCGGCGAGATGGTGCCCAAGGCGCTCGCCCTCCAGTACGCCGCACGCACGGTCCTCTGGGTGACGCCGATTGTGGTCGCCATCCAGCATCCGCTGGCGCCCATCGTTCGCGCACTGAATGGACTGGGGAATCTGGTGCTGCGCTCGATCGGCATCGAACGCCGCCAGCTCAGCACCGAGCGTTATCACACGACCGAGGAACTGCGGTTCATCATCCAGGAGAGCCAGGAAGGGGGGCTGCTGCGAGGCGAATCCGGTGCCATTCTTCGTGAGCTGTTCGAGTTCGGCGATCTGACGGCCGGCGAGGTCATGGTGCCGCGCGTCCAGGTGATCGGCGTCCAGGTCGGCGCCGAGCCCGGCCAGCTCCGCGACCTCGTGCGTAACTTTCCGCACACGCGCTATCCCGTCTTTGCGGGGGATCTCGACAATATCGTCGGCAGCCTGCACATCAAGGATGTGCTGCGCCATCTGGTCGCCAACCAGCCTGTGACCTCGGTGGAAGCACGACCTCTTCCGTACCTGCCTGGGCCCGCGCGACTCGACCAGGTGCTCGCAGCGATGCGGCGTGAACACGCGCAGATGGTCGTCGTGATGGACCAGCATGGTGGAACCGCAGGCATCGTCACAATCGAGGACCTGTTCGAGGAGGTCGTCGGCGAAATCGAAGAGGGGCGCGGCCGCGCACCGATTGTCCGCGATTCGCAGGGACGGCTCCACGTGCGGGGAACAGTCCGCCTGACGGAGGCCGGGGGGGCACTCCGCCTCGTCCTCGAGCATCCCAAAGTGACGACGGTCAGCGGCCTCGTGCTGGCGCTACTCGGGCGCCCCGCCGCTATCGGGGATTCCGTGTCCTACGGAAGCGTGCGCATCGAAGTGACGGCCGTCACCGGTCGAGGCGTGCGCGACGCGATCGTTACTCCGCTGGGGCCGGCGGAAAAGGGAAAGCGATGAGATAGAATTCTGTTTTCGGGAGTCGGGAGATCGCCGATGACATCACCCACTGAAACACGTGAGCACGACGACCATGGCTGGGTCGTGACCTGCGCATTCCTCTGCGGCGCGGCAACGGGAGCTGCCGTCGCGCTGCTGTTCACCACGGAGTCGGGCCGGGAGACGCGCGATCGGCTGCTCACGAAAGTGCGCGAAGGCCGCGATTACCTGTCGCGGCAGGACTACATAGAGAATCTCGAGTCTCAACTCGAGGCGTGGTCGACCACCATCGATGCGTTGGCCGCGAAGGTCGGGCACGTGTCGGCCGACGCACGGGTCGAGTACGAGAAGCAGATCGAAGACCTACGGAAGCGCTGGGAAGGTGCACGGCATACGCTCGACGATCTGCGCGTTGCCGGAGGGACGGCCTGGCAGGATCTCGCCTCAGGCGCCGAACGTGCCTGGCAGGAGTTGAGACGGGCCATGGAGGTCGCAACCTCGAGACTCTCCTGACAGCGGTTCAACAGAATCCGGCCGCCGCTGTTCCTGCGATGATGCGGAGGCGCACAACCGTTCAGCAGGGCCTGACGACCCGTCGCGGTTCCCCGTCCACAGCTGCGCGTTGAACACCTCGCAGAAGCGGTGGATTGTGCGCTGCTCCGCCTCGTTTATCTCTGTCCGTCGGTCGGTCTCTCGATCGAGTGACGTCACGCCGCGGTCGGCTATCCCACACGGCACGATCAATTCGAAGTGCTCGAGGTTGGTGCTGACGTTGAGTGCGAATCCGTGGCTCGTTATCCACCGGGAGATCCGAATACCGATGGCGCCTATCTTGCCGGCGTCCGTCCACACGCCCGTCCATCCCTTGATGCGACCTGCTCCGACACCGAAATCGGCGCACACGCGAATCATGACCTCCTCGATGTCCCGGACATAGCGGTGTACGTCGCAGCGATTGGGTCGCAGGTCCAGGATCGGATAGCCGACGAGCTGACCGGGGCCGTGATACGTGACGTCGCCGCCTCTGCCACTCTCGTGCACCTCGATCCGGCCCCGCTCCAGCCGTTCGGGCGACGCCAGAATGTGGGACCGGCCACCATCGCCTTTGACGCCGACGGTGATGACCGGTGGATGCTGAAGCAGAAGCAAGGTGTCGGGTATGCGACCTTCGCGCCGGTCCTCGACGAGCTCGCGTTGCAGAGTACGAGCGTCGGGATACGGCACGACGCCAAGGCATCTCACGTCGAGACCGCGGCGCTCCATCATCGCCTCACCCTTCACGGCGATTCCTACACCTGGGCAATGTCGAAGTGCTCAATCCGCTCCTTGATGTCCGACATGAAGCGATCGGCAACGGCACCATCGATCAGGCGGTGATCGAACCCGAGGGTGAGATACGCCATGGTCCGGATCCCGATCGCGTCGTCGATGACGACCGGGCGTTTCTCAATCGCACCCACGCCCAGGATGGCCACCTGTGGCTGATTGATGATCGGCATCCCGAACTGCGAACCGAACTGTCCCGGATTCGTGATCGTGAAGGTGCCGTCCAGTACGTCTTCGGGTTTGAGTTGCTTCTTCCTGGCCCGATCGGCGAGGTCGGCAATGGCTCGGCTCAGCCCAAGCATGTTCTTCTCGTCCGCGTGCTTGATGACGGGGACGATGAGACCGGTATCGAGCGCGACTGCGATTCCGAGGTTGATGTCCTTCTTGTAGATCACGTTGTCGCCGTCGAGCGACGCGTTGACGATCGGATGCCGGCGAAGCGCATCGGTCACCGCCTTGACGATGAACACCATGTACGTCAACCGGGCGCCGCCGCGTTCGTAGTCGGCCTTTTTCTGGCGGCGGATGCTGTCGACAGCCGAGAAGTTCACGTGGAACACCGAGTGCACGTGTGCCGACGTGCGCCGGCTCAACACCATGTGCTCGGCAATCTTGCGGCGCATGACGGAGAGCGGCCTGACCTCGACACGGCGTCCGGCCGGCGACTCGGTGGGGCCATCGGTCGGCATGGCGGGCGCTTCAGCCGTGCCCTCCGGCGCGCGACCCTGCATTTCCCGCAGGTAACCGAGGATATCGCTCTTGGTCACCCGTCCGCCGATTCCAGAACCAGGAATCTGCGCGATGTCGAGGTCGTGCTCTTTGGCGATGCGGCGTACGAGCGGCGAGGACTTCTGACGACGCAGATCTTCGGGTGACGGGACCGTCGGCACGTCAGGCTCGCGCGCTACCGTTGCCGCCTCGACGGCGTCTCGAGCGGCGGGAGTCCGGGGGCCTGGCTGCCGTCGCTCCGGCTCGGTTTCGACTGGTCCCGTCGCAGCGGGCTCTTCCTCCGCTGTTGATTGTGCCGGGGCGGCCGTCGCGGAACGCCTTGCGGACGGCTGTTCGTCCGCCTGATCAATCGTTGCCACGACGCTGTTGACGGGAACAGTCTCACCTTCCTGGACCTTGATCTCCGCGAGCACTCCAGCCGCCGGCGCTGGAATCTCGGCGTCGACCTTGTCCGTGGAGATCTCGAACAACGGCTCATCACGATCGACGGCGTCCCCGACCTTCTTGATCCAGCGGACGATTGTTCCTTCCGCGATCGATTCCCCCATCTGGGGCATCACGACGGGTGTCGGCATTTCCGGTCTCCGGCCCTTGGACCGCTGTGCGGTTCGAGGGAGTCTACATGTGGATGGCGGCGCCGTGTACGGCGTGAGCCGCCTCGCCAACCGCCTCGGAGAATGTCGGATGTGCGTGAATCGTTCTGATCAACTCCTCGACGGTGCATTCGAGCCGAAGCGCGAGCACGGCCTCGGCCACCAGCTCGGTGGAGCGCGCACCAATCATGTGCACGCCCAGCACCTCATCGTACCGGCTGTCGGCCACGATCTTCACGAACCCTTCGGTTTCCCCGGCCACTTTCGCGCGGCCGAGGACGCCAAACGGGAACGAGCCGACCCGCACCTCGTATCCCCGCCGGGTCGCCTCGGCTTCGGTGAGCCCGACGCTGCCGATCTCGGGATCGCAATAGGTGCAGGCGGGGACGTGATCGTAATCGATTGGCCGCACGTCCCTCCCGGCAATCCGTTCCGCAACGACGATACCTTCCATCGACGAAACATGAGCGAGCTGCGGATGCGGGCGATCCGCCAGCGTGATGACATCACCGACGGCAGAGATGCGGGCAACGGACGTCCGATAGAGCTCGTCGACCTCGATGTATCCACGATCCATCTCGATCCCAAGCTCTTCCGCGCCAAGACCGGCGGTGACGGGACCTCGTCCGGTCGCAACGAGGAGAACGTCAACCGACAGTCTCTCGATCGTGCCGTCGGGTGATTGCGCCTGGATGTCCACACCACTCGCCGTGGCAGCGGCCGTCGCCACCCTCGTGCCGAGCATGGACCGGATTCCTTGCCGTCTGAACGACTTCAACAGCTCGGCGCTGATTGCCTCGTCTTCGGCCGGCACCAGGCGCGGAAGGACCTCGATAATGGTCACGTCGCTGCCAAACCGCCGGTAGATCGACACGAACTCGACGCCAACGGCGCCGCTGCCCATGATGGCAAGCGACCCGGGCACGAAGTCGAGATGAATTGCCTCGTCACTCGTGATGATTCGCCTCCGGTCGATCTCGATACCAGGGACGCCTCGCGGCGCGGAACCCGTGGCAACCACGATTTCCTGTGCGTCGATGGTTTGTGTCTCACCGTCGACCACGTCGACCCTGCCTTCGCCGGCCAGCCGCGCCGTTCCCTTGATCCAGGCGATCTTGTTCTTCTTGAACAGGAACTCCACGCCCTTGGTGATGCCGGTGACGATCGTGTCCTTTCTCGCCTGCACGCGTCCCATGTCGATCGACGGCGTACCCTCGGGCAGCGAGATGCCCCACTCCTTCGCGCGCTGCACGATCTTCACGGCGTGTGCGTGCTCGAGCAAGGCTTTCGTGGGAATGCAGCCCCAGATCAGGCACGTTCCGCCGAGCGCCTTCTGCTTTTCCACCACGGCCACGCGCTTCCCCAACTGCGCGGCGCGGATTGCCGTGACGTATCCGCCCGTGCCTGCGCCAATCACCACGACGTCGTAGGTATTCGGCACGCGTACACTCCTCGAGATCACGGGAACTCGCCGCTCCGCTGCGTCATCCTCACCGTTTCAGCGACGCGAGCGGAACGAACGCCTGCGCGCGTTCATGGTGAGTTGTGGAGGGGGAGTCGGATGGAGGCGTGCGGCCCGCGGGAGCGGAACCGGCCATCCGGTTGCTAGAGGTCACGCCGGCCCGGCTGGGTGCGTCGGCATCGGCGCGTTCCGTGTGCCCTCCAGCTGCGTTGGGGCTGGGCGCCGGGGCGGCTTCGGCTCGTCGTCGGGCCTCGAGCGACAGCTCTTCGAACTGGTATCTGAGCTCCCAATACGCCTGCGAGAGATCTGCGACCCGCCTGGCCGCCCGGCGCGCCTGCACCCACGCGCCCAGCGCCAGAATCAGCGCGGCAGCGGCAACGAACCACTGAAAGGTCATATCACGCGCGTCAGCCGTTCCGCGACGTGGCTTATTATACTCGGCGCCCATGTCCGATCGCCGGAAGACGCTTCTCATCGTTGACGACGACGAAGGAACGCGCGACACGTTGTCGTCCATCCTGCGCCGTGACTACCGCGTGCTGCGCGCGGCGACCGGTGAAGCGTCGCTGCAAATGATGGAAAAGGAAGACGTTGACCTGTTACTCCTGGACGTCTTCCTGCCAGGCATCAGCGGCTTCGAAGTCCTGAAGATCGTCAAGGAGAACTATCCGTACGTCGAAGTCATCGTGATCTCCGCGTTCAAGGAGCTCGACGCGGCTGTCGAATCGATGCGGCACGGCGCCTATCACTACGTCTCGAAGGACTTCGATCCCGAAGGCATTCGTGGCCTCGTTGCGAACGCCAGCGAGCGGCAGGACTTGAGTCGTCATGTCATGCGACTCAGCGCGGAAGTGGCCGAGCAGAATCCACGGGAGTTCGTCGCCGGGTCGAGTCCACGTGCACGCGAGATCCTCGAGCTCGTCCACAAGGTCGCCGGGTTGTCGGCGACGGTCCTGATTCTCGGCGAGAGCGGCACGGGCAAGGAGCTGCTGGCGCGGCTCATTCATCGCGAGTCGGGGCGGGCCGATGCCCCGTTCGTCGCCGTGAACCTGGCCGCTATTCCGAGGGATCTGGTCGAGAGTACGCTGTTCGGCCACGAGAAGGGCGCTTTCACCGGCGCCATCCGCCAGCAGCTGGGCAAGTTCGAACTGGCGAGCGGCGGAACGCTCTTCCTCGACGAGATTGGGGATCTGCGCCACGAGCTCCAGGCCAAGCTGCTCCGCGCCATCCAGGAGAGCGAAATCGAGCGCGTGGGAGGCACCCACCCCATCAAGACCGACTTCCGCCTCATTGCCGCGACAAACGTGGATCTCGACAGAGCAGTGAAGGCGGGAACGTTCCGCGAGGACCTGTACTATCGCCTGAACGTCATACCAATCCGGACGCCTCCGCTGCGGGAGCGACTGGAGGACATTCCGGAGCTGGCGCGCTTCTTCCTGAGGCGCTACTCCGTGAAGTTCCGAAAGGACGTCAAGGGCATCTCCGATTCGGCGCTGCAGATTCTCGGCACGTACTGGTGGCCGGGGAATATTCGCGAGCTCGAGAACCTCATGGAGCGGCTCGTCGCGATCTCGGACAAGGACTGGATCACCGACGAGGACCTGCCGTACGAGCTCCACATGGCGCACCTGGACGCGGAGCAGGCCGGCGACGGCAACGTCCTGGAGCGGGCCATGACCGTCTTCGAGCGCAATTTCATCATTCGCGCACTGGAGAAATCGGGCTGGAACGTGACGGGCACGGCCCGAGCGCTCGGCATCCCGTTGAGCACGTTGAAGTTCAAGATGGACAAGCTCGATATTCGGGAGCTGGCCAAGCGAATCCGGGGCACCCCCCAGACGCCTTGAAACGGCGGCTCTGCCCGCCAGCCCGATCGGCAGCCAAGCTCCTGCCTCGAGCGGCCAAGATCCTGGCCGGCCGCCAACAGCCTGGCCTTCAAGTGCTTCCAGCGGGATCCGGCAGCAGCCACGCCGTCGCTGGCCAATCAATTGGCCAAGGGATCTCGATTCACGTTGGGCCAGCGCCGCCCATTACAGCGAATCCGGTGCCTTTTTGCGGTGTTGGTGCAATCGCAAGGCCTGGTACGCGCGTTGCTCCTTTGCTTCGGCAGTCGCACCGAGTCAGGTCGCGGTCGCTCTCATCCTCCAATCGAATGTGAGTGCGAAGAGCCACGTGGGCGGAGGTGTGCCCACGTGGACCGGGGAGATCTCCATGCAGCCGTCGATGTTCAACGTGCAGGTGCCGCTGGCGGACCGGAACGAGGTGTTCCTCATGAATACCTTCTCCGACGCGCAGCTCCTGGTGTCGCCGGACGTTGCCGGACTGCTGGATCGAATCGCACGCGGAGAGGTCGCCCTCAGCCCGGAAGAACGCGAGAGCGTCGAGGTGCTGGGCGAGCACGGCTTCGTCGTCACGAGCCGCGACGAAGAGCGGCAGGCCGTGGGTGACTACTTCACCAACCTGCGCGAGGACACCGAACAGCTGCGGGTCACGGTGCTGACGACGCTGCAGTGCAACTTCGCGTGCGACTACTGTTTTCAAGGCGACCACGGCGACTACAACAAGTTCGCCGCCAAGATGACGCTCGAGACCGCGCGGAACGTCGTGGCATGGATCGAGCGGCGGCTCGATGAGGTGCGTCCGGAACAGTTCGTCCTCACGCTCTTCGGGGGCGAGCCGCTGTTGAACCTGCCCGTGGCGTACTTCCTGGCCGAGCAGTGCCACGCGCTGTGCGAGGCCAGGGGCGTGACACAACGGATCAGCATGATCACCAACGGGCTGCTGCTGACGCCAGAGGTCGTGGACCGCCTGGTGCCGTACGGACTGAGTGGCGTCAAGATCACGCTCGACGGCGACCGCGACACTCACAATCGAATGCGACCGCTTCGCGGCCGGCAAGGGACCTTCGACCGAATCATCGACAACGCGAAGCGGGTGGCGCACAAAGTGCCGCTCACGATTGGTGGCAACTTCGATGAATCGTCCTGGGACAGCTATCCGGCCCTGCTCGATTTTCTCCGCGAGCAGGAGTTCGCGGACCGGATCGCCAAGATCAATTTCAAGCCGATCATCAAGGCGCCTGAACAGGAGCGACCGGCCGGCGTCATCCCCCTCACCGTGGTGAACGCGGCTGGTGCGCCGCTGGGCGGCACTTGCATGACGAGCGCCGGTGCCGGGGGGGGCTCCTCGTCCGGACTGTGCGATTCGTGCCACTTCGTCGACGAGAAGATGTCGTTTCTGCGCGACGAAACACGGAAGCGCGGATTCCCGACGCCGGACGGCGTCCACATGGGACCGTGCGAGATCCATCGCCGGCATGCGTACACGATCGGCCCCGAGGGCTCCCTCTACGCGTGTCCTGGATTCACGGGTGAGGCCGCCGCCTCCACCGGCCACATCGACGGCCGCGAGGAGATCTGGCGGCAGGCAGCGGCGGCGCGATTCGAGCGCCTCACCGCTCACAAAGAGGAATGTGGAGATTGCTCGTTCGTCCCGGTGTGCGGCGGTGGCTGTTCAGTAGCGGCGCATACCGAACTGGGCGACATGCACCAGCCGTCGTGTCACAAGGGAGCCTTTGAATCGGCGTTGGTTGGCCTGGCGCAGCGCAGCGCCGGGTCGATGTGAGAAGAATCGTCAATCGGCTGTCTGCCAGAATCGGAGTAGAATCATGAAGATCACCGTCATCAAGAAAGCCACGACAACTCGGAAGCCGCAGAATTTTTGCCCATGGGTTGTGGACGACCTCGGATCGCCGCGCAAGACGAACTAGCCCCCCGTCGCCGGAAAGGCGTCTCCCCCTTCGAACGCCGCTCGGTCTGGAACCGAGGCGGCGTTTTTCTTTGCGCCCTTGTCCTTTCGGCTTGCGGACACCTGCAAGGCGAGGCGCCAACCTCAGTTCCCACGAACCTGATTGTCGGCTTCCCCGAAGGAAATCTGGTCGCACCCGAAGTCGGGCCGGCACATCTGGCAAATATGCTCAGCCTGGAAGGGCTGGCGCTTGGCAACGTCGATGGACGCGTGCTGCCCCGCCTTGCCGAGAGCTGGCGATGGGAGAACGACGGGCGCACCCTGCGCATCCAGTTGCGCGGCGACGTCGTGTTCCACGACGGCACCCCGCTCACGTCCGAGGTGGCCGCCAACAGCCTGCGCGACGCGATGGCACGACCCGACAGCCGGGCGCTCTATCCTGGTTTCAACGACGTCGTCGCAGTTCGCACGGACGGCGGGCTGCAGCTCGTCCTCGATCTGACACAACCCTCGACGTTCCTTCTGGACGATCTGACCCTTCCAATCCGCCTGGGACGCGAGAACGTCGGCACGGGGCCGTACCGCGTCGTCAGAGGCGAATCGTCGGAGGTATACCTCGAGCGATTCGAACACTACTACCTGGGTCAGCCGGCCATCGCTCGAATCTCCCTGCGCCCCTTCGAAGCCCTGAGGACCGCCTGGAGCAGCCTGCTGAGGGGCGAAGTCGACATGGTGACGGACGTTCCGGCGGACGCGGTGGAGTTCATCAGCAACGACGACGTGAACGTCATCACTTACCACCGCTGGTACCAGTTCATGGTGGCGTTCAATTCCCGGCGGCATCCGTTGAGCTCGCGGGTCGTGCGCCGCGCGCTGAACATGGCAGTGGATCGTGATCGGCTCATCAGCAAGGTCCTGAAGGGATACGCCAGCAGCGCCACCGGTCCGCTGTGGCCGGAGCATTGGGCCTACGACAGGACCGTCCAGCCTTACCGTTTCGACCCCTCCAGTGCCGTTGCGCTGCTGGAGAGCGCCGGGCTCCACCGGGGCGCCGCAAGCCGGACCGCCGGCGTGCCGAACGCGCGCCTGCGCTTCACGTGCCTGCTGCCGGAAAACTTCAGCGTGCTCGAGCGGATTGGCCTCGAGGTGCAGAAGCAGCTGTACGACATAGGCGTGGACATGCAATTCGAGGTCGTCTCCCTCGCGGAGTACGACACCCGAATTCGAGATGGTCACTTCGACGCCGTCCTGGTGGACATGATCAGCGGGCCGACCTTGAGCCGCGCGTACCTCTTCTGGCAGTCGGCCCGCGACTTCAAGGGCTACAACGTGTTCGGCTACGAAAACGCCGCCGCTGATCGCTCCTTTCACGTTCTCAGGACCTCCACGAGTGAAGCGGCGGTCCGTTCTGCCACGCAGCGGCTGCAACATGTCTTCCTGGAGGATCCTCCGGCGCTGTTCCTAGCGTGGAATCAAAGGACGAGAGCCATCAGACGCGATTTCGATGTGGTGTACGAGCGCACGAGAGATCCTCTACTGAACCTGTGGCGCTGGACGGCCGTCGGCGCGCCCCGGATCGCTGTGAACCAGTGAAGCGACTGTCAACCAGATTTGCGCTTCTCATGGCAGCGGCCGCCGTTGTGCCACTGCTGGCCTACGGGGCCGTCTCGATTCTCTCGGTCCGCGTCGGCGCCCAGCGTGCCGTGGTGGACGGCAACCTTGTCGTCGCCAGACGCGTGGCCGAACAGATTGAGCTGTACATCACCAGCAGCATCCGAATCCTCAGGGCCGTGTCGTCGGACCTCCAGCAGACAGGCCTGGAACCCTGGCAGCAGGACCGAATCCTCAAGAACTTCGTGCTGGAGTTCCCGGAGTTCCGCGAGCTGACGCTGCTCGACGACCGCGGCCAGGCAGTCGTCTCGAGCCGGCTCGGACCTTCGACCGCGGACATCCCCGGACTGGACGCCGTCACCATCCAGGGCGCCTTGATCGACCGGTTCACGGTGGACGACGACCTGCTGCCGACCTCCGTGATTGCCGTGCGGCTGGTTGACGCCGAGCGGGATCGCTGGCTCGTGGGCCGCCTGAGCCTGGAAGAGCTGTGGCGCATGGTGGACCGTATCAGGGTCGGCAGCCGCGGGTACGCGCTCGTCGTCACCCACGAAGGCCAGTTGCTGGCACACGGCAACCCGAACGCCAAGTCGCGGGTTGCGCGTGGCGACAGCCTTCGCGACGACGCACTCGTGACCAAGGTCAGCAGCGAGATCCTGTCGCCCGATCGCGTGGCCTCCGAACAGTACGACGCCGACGACGGCCCGATGCTGGGCGTGGCCGCACACCTCTCGGATCTCGGCTGGACCGTGATCGTCGAGCAGCCAATCGCCGAGGCGTTCGCCATTCCAATCGCCCTGGAACGCCAGCTGGGCATCGCCATCGCCATCGCGCTCCTGGCCATGCTCTCGGTTGGCTATGTCTGGGGCCGCAGCTTCATCAATCCGATTCTGAGGCTGACGCGCGGGACGCGCGCGCTGGCCGAAGGGCGCCTCGACGAGCGCGTCGCCGTCGACTCCAAGGACGAACTGGGACAGTTGGGCGTCGCGTTCAACGTCATGGCCGACCGGCTGGTCGAACTACAGGAAGACGTCCGAAAGAAGGAACGGCAGGCCATGTTCGGGCGCATCGCGGTCGGTCTCGTGCACGACCTCTCGCACCCGATCCAGAACATCGGCAACAGCTGCAAGCTCGTTGTCAAGATGTGGGACGACCTGGATTACCGCGAGAGCTTCACCAAGACGATCGAGCGTGAGCTGGCCCAGGTCAAGCGCGTGCTCGACGACTTGCGCAACCTCGCGCGCCCCATGCCCCTCGAGCGTTTCCCGCTCGACGTGAACAAGGCCATCGTGAACGTCGTGGAGTCGATGCAGACAACTGCAGACAGCGCGGGCGTGACACTGGAGACGGAGCTCGTCTTCGGCCCGCTCTACGTCGAAGGGGACCTGTTCGCCCTGAACCGTGTCTACAGGAACCTGATCATGAACGCGCTGCAGGCCACGAATCCGCGCGGGCGCGTTGTCGTCCGGACGGTGCGTCAGAACGATGGAGCCCTCATCCAGGTAGCCGACACGGGCGCTGGCATCCCCGCGGACCGGCTCAACACCATCTTCGACGACTTCGTCACCACCAAGCGGCGCGGCCTTGGATTGGGGCTCGCCATTTCCAAGAAGATCGTGGAGCAGCTCGGGGGAACGATCAGCGTCGAGAGCGAGCTGAACGTGGGCAGCACGTTCACGCTGCAGTTTCCGCTGACCAAGGCCCGGCCGTCACAACTGGCGGCCGGATGAGCATGCAAGAGACCCGGCGCACGAACGCGGCGCCGGGCCAAAAGGGGGGCCGTCGCGGGGCTCTCGCCGCGACCCGCGTCCTGTCTACTTCTTCGGCAGCACCGTGTCCTTGAGCTGCTTGGCGATTCGCGCCTTTACGACCGTCTTCGCGGGAATCTTGATCGCCTCACCGGTCGCGGGATTGCGACCCATGCGCGCCTTGCGCTTCTGCACGACGAGCTTGACCATACCAGGCAGCACGAACTCGTTCGACCGTTTCAGCTCCTTCTCGGCAAGCGCCGTGAGATAGTCGAAGAATTCGCGCGCCTGAGTGCGCTTCACTTCGAAGCGTTCGGCGAAATTTGCAAATAGCTCTGATTTGCCCATCCTTCGGGCCTCTGCCATCACATCCCCCCAATGCTGGTGCGCGCCACTGCTCTGCCGCGTCTCAGGTTGCGCGCGCGTCAAACTGCCGCGGACAAGATTCACCGTGCCAGGCCCGGCACGCCGCCGCCCGGACAGTGATGCCCAGGCAGGTTGCGAGCGCGAGGCTCCAAGCCGATTCGGCTGCGTGAAGGCGTCGGGACAGATGGAACTCGCGGAACAATCACGACCCGAACACGTACACCACTCGAATCGAAGGCAGCGTCGCCGCAAATCGCTTCGGCGCAGCCCACGCGTCCTCCTCTCCGCGATCGTTCAGCAGAATCGCCGTTATGCTAGCGCGCGGCCGATACAGTGTCAACGAACGACGATGCTCGATCCGGTGTTTTCGGCCCAAAGTGCTAGAATTTTTTGCGTATGTCAAGCGGCATGCCGATCGAGACGTTTCCCAATCCATGCCCTGAGCGGGACTTCGAGATTGCGATCAGTTGTCCCGAGTTCACCTCGGTGTGCCCGAAGACGGGTCTTCCCGACTTCGGCGAGATTCGGATCACCTACGTGCCTGGCGACCGCTGCATCGAGCTCAAGGCATTGAAGTACTACATGATAGGCTTCCGCCATCGCGGGATCTTCTACGAAGCGGTCACGAACCAGATTCTCGACGACCTCGTCGCTGCGTGCCAGCCGAGGCGCATGACGGTGGTAGGCGATTTCACGCCCCGGGGTGGCATCAAAACGGTGGTCACAGCCTCCTACGCAGACGCAACGTCACTGAAGGACAGCCAGCGCATCGAGCGTTCCACGCCCTAGCGAGGCTCCGCCTCGAGATCCCGCGAGCATGCGGCACCGGCTCCGCCTCGCTAGGTGGCAGTATCTCTTGCCCGCACTGCGTGCGGGCGAGACGTCTTGAACGGTCGCGAGAAAACTCGACTGGTTTGCAAGGATTCCGACCGTTCAAGCCGTCTAGCGGGCGTTCAACCCGGATGGCACACCAGATTCCCATCGAGGACTCGATTGATCTGCACGCGTTCGCGCCGCGCGACATCAAGTCCGTGGTCGAAGAGTACGTGTATGCGGCGCACGAGGCGGGCCTGCGGGAAGTCCG
>CAZDLW010000070.1:0-22572 GCA_964505975.1 uncultured Bifidobacteriaceae bacterium
CCTGGGACGGGCGGCCCCGCGGGACCCGCGCCAGGTCCTGGCGGCGCTTCGACCCGGCCGATTGCGGGTCCCTGCCACTGCGCAATGGAGTGCCCCTGCCACGTGCGATCCGCGCCGGGCTGCCGCGTTCGGTCGAAATGCAGGTACCGTGTCTGCGTACCTGCATCGAAGTCCATCTTCAGGGTGTCGTCGTTTTCCCAGGTGATCTGCAACCGACCCGGCTGGCGCATCAGTCCACCAACGCCGAAGGCCTTGCACCGAAGGCCGTCGGTCTCGTCACGGGCGAGATCCCAGGTGTCTGCGACGCGGCGGCCTTCAGCATTCAGCGGTACGCTCGCGTAGTCGCCTCTCTGCGGTGTGACCATCCGCCAGCGCCAGTCCTCGGTGATAACCGAAACCCAGTAGCCAGTGAGGTCGACCGGCGCCAGTGCCCGCGCGGACCCGGCGCCAGCAGGCTGTTGTCCCAAGGCGACGGCATGGCCGAGCGCAATCGCGATGGCAACGGCGGCAGCGCTCCACGCGACCGCCCTCCCCGAACTGATCGTCGCCTGCCGCCGCCCGCATCCCGTCGGCCCGTTCATGGCGCACCCTGGGTTCGCGCCGCGGACACGGTCTGGCGCATGTCGCGATAGAGCGCCTCTACGAACATGTCCGGCGAGGACGAACCGGTGCCCGCGAACCGGCCATCATAATCCATCGTCGGTCTCGCGGCCTTTACCTGATCCAGCGACATCCCCTGCTCCACCATGTGCTGGACGCGGTCCCCGATGATGGCGAGCATGTCGCGATACATCACCACATCCGCCTCGTCGGTGATGCGTCCCTGGGCGGGAACGATGAACGTCCCACCTTCCTGCAGGCTCTTGCTGGGCACGGCGACGTCGAGGATGTAATTCAGCGCCTCAATCGTGCCCCGCAGGCTTCCCCCATTGTCGATGTCGATGAACGGGTACTGCGTGATGTCGAAGACGCCGCCGGCGACGATGACGTCCGATCGGCGGAAGTAGACGATGGTGTCGGTATCGGTATGCGCAGAGTCGGGATGGTGGAGGATCACGGGCTCGCCGTTGAAGGGGAAGTCCCGGAAGTCCTGGAAGTACGTGTTATACGGCCGGCTGCTGTCGGGCACACCCGCTCGTACCATCCGCACCGCGGCGTTTTCGTGAGCGACGATGGCTGCAGGATTGCCGTTCACGGTGCGGCCCGCGAACGAGAGCGTCTCGTTGCCACCGGTGTGCTCGGCGTGGAAGTTGGTGTTCACGATCCAGCGAATCTCGCCGTCGGACAGTTGCCGAATCGCCGTCAGCACCTTCTCGCTCATGTCGGTCCGGCCCGTGTCGACCACGAGCACGCCATCATCGCCAACCTGCACCACGATGTTCCGGCCGGCGCCGACGATCAGGTACACGTTGCCTTGCACGTGTACCGTGTCCAACTCTCCCTCCGGCAGCCGCTGGGGCTCCTGGTGCGGGAGCAGCCCGCGTTGCTGCGGCACCGCCGGGGCAGGCACACCCGCGTCGTTCGTCGCCCGGCCGGTCCTGAGGCGCTCGACGTACTCGGGGTAGGTTGTCTCGGCCCCCCCGCGCACCCCCTCCTGGGGCACTCCGTAGCGTTCACCGTACTCCCGGACCCAGGGGTTCTGACCTGGCAGGTAGTGGGGAACGCGGTGGCGAAGCTCGGGCACTTCCAGCGCGTACTCGCAGTTGTACAGCCAGTTCGTGTTCCCCCGCTCCATGAGCACGAACTCCTGGCTCCGGATGTAGGGCTCCGTCAGGTACACCGGGTCGGTCGCGATGGTGATGTGTGACAGCACGTTCCCGTATCGCAGGTAGTGCTCCACGAGCGTTGTGCGGTCGCTGTTGGGGATGCCGCTGCGGCGGAAGTACCCGGCCTTGATGTGCGTGGTCGTCACCGTGAGGATGTCTCCGTTCCACTCCCCCGTCGAGAAGCCCATCCACGTATGGGGTGCGTAATCGGGCGGGTGCGGACGTCCATCCATCCAGATGGTTCGATACTGCATGAAGGTGCCCATGAACTGCCGGATGGCGATGAGCTCCTGCGTATCGGGATTGTGCTCGTACCAGATGCGGAACTGATTGGGTCCGTGGTAGATGTACGGCACCGCATACGGGGCACACTGGTGCTCGAGGACGGAGTGCCGTGCCACGTCCCAGCTGTCGCCGAACATCCGGGCTGCCTCGTTCACCGGAAGGCCGCTGAAGTTCCCCGGCTCCTCGCCCGGAACACGGTCCGGCTGATCTTCGTGGTACCGCCCGGCCCACTCGCCGGCCAGGCTCATCTGCGCGGACGCGGGAACGGCCGCGACGAGCCAGATCACCACCGCACACGCTATGCGCCGATGGATGCGATGCACCTCAAACCTCCCCACAATCATGCCGGCCCCCCTATCGAACCTGAACGGCCGCCGTGGTGCTCTGCAGGTGCTGATTGAGATCCGGCAGACACACCACTTCCTGAATGTCGATGTCATCGACGCGATTGAAGCGCTTCGTGGTTCGCCACTCACCCTCCCAGTGTTCGGGATCGGTCATGATGAACTCGATCTCGAGCTGGTTGCCCCCGCTGATCATCCGGATGCGCTCGGTGATGTGCAGTTGCTCGCCTGCCGGAACAGCCAGTCCACCCTGGTCCATCCAGTGATGGTCGCCCCGGAAGTTCCTGGTTTCCACCACCAGCGTGTCGCCCTCCCAGCGGCCAATCGACTCCCCGTTGTGCGTGCGCACGACAATCTCTTCATCGGTATGGGAGCGGCCGTCGAGGTAGACGATGCGCAGGCTGTTCATGAAGCCGCTGACCATATAGATCGACGTTGGCAGCTGGATCATCGCCATCGGCCAGAAGCGGGTCATGATGAGCGGCATGCCGGCAGGCCAGCACTGTCCGATGTCGTCCCGATAGATCCTGCCGTCGGCGGTAGCTTTGATCGACGCATCCACGTGGATCTGCGCGGCTGGCGTGAACGTGGGCCATGGAGGCCCAAAACGCCACGATTCTGGACCCTCACTCGTGTCCACGAACCAGTTGCCGGTCAGGTCGAATGGCGCCGGCGGGCGGAGCTTGGCCAGATTCGCGGGTGCCAGCGCACTGAGCGGCCCTTCGAGGTCTTCGGCGGCTGTGGGCTGCTGTGACGCCGGGCTCGACGAGCAGGATGAGACGGCGACAATGCTGAACGCCATCAACGCCACGACAGCCATGCGACCTGGTGTTTCCATACGTCCTTCCTTCTTCCTTTGCGGGATCGAACCTGCGCGCCGGCACGCGCGCCCGTCGTAATCCGGCCGGACTCTTGAGACAGCCGAGCGGCACGTGACCGGCCGCCGGATCGTGCGGCATCCCGCCGACCGCTGCTCAGCCAGCTCGAACCGGGCCCGTTCAGCGCCACCCGCCGGAGGAGAGTGGTGCCTCCGGTCCGTCAAGGACCCGGAGACACGCGCTGGAGCTCAGCGTTGGCCGAGCCGTGCCGGACGTTCGTGCAGCACCAGACCATCCGGCAACGTCAGCGACACGAAGATCGCCGCGGGTTCACCCGTTCTCACCGGGTTGCCAACGATGGTGACCTTGTCGCCGGGTTTGATCGTGGTGGATTTCCAGCCGGCGCGAATCAGATAGGTTGGACTGGTGAGCTCGACCCCCCACACGACGTCCTGCCCCTTCTCGTTCGGCACGATGATTTCAATCCAGGTGTGTGGGTTCTGCCAACGGAATTCCTTCACGGTGCCGACCAGCGTCACTTCCTTCGTGCGATCGAACGCTGCAGGCGAATGGTGCGCCATGACCGGGATAACCGGCATGAGCGCCAGCACGGACGCCATCAGTAGCTTCTTCATCCCATTCCTCCCAGTCTTCGCATGCCGAACGCCGCTTCCGTTCTTCTGCGTCTCCCACCGGAGAGATTCCACCTCGAGATGGCGCTTCCGCTGCGAGACACTCCGATGCCCCCGCCATGAGCACCAGGTTCCCACCGATACTGGCCCCGTACCCCTTGCGCAATGCCCAACAGCGTATCATCTTGCCGATGATGGGCTTGCCATCGAGCCTCCGACGGGGACCCTCGAGATGCCCAGGCCGCGAAACTGCGCCTGCATTCTAGATCCGTCGGCGTGTCCGTGTCAGGGTCCACCGTGGCGGCCTCTGCACCAGACCACCCGGCGGGTGGCCCGCCGATTGGGTGCCGATCCCGCATCGAGATGAAACGCAGCGTGAAGAAAGTTCCTCCCCGGGCGGAGCACGTTGGCCCCCTCGAGCCCACTATCGGCGAAATCGGCGGTTCCGCGCCAAGATCGATAATTGCTGTACGAAGCGCATCCACGATGCCCATGGAACCTGCCTCGATGTCCTCCTTCGAACCGAATCATCAACCCTCGCCGTCACGAACCACCCCTCCACTCTCGCCCAGTCCGGCGGAGCAACACGCCTTCTGCACCCGGATGAAGGAATTTCGTGAGCGTGCCGGCGTGTCACTGAGCGCCATTGCGAGCGCCACCAAGATCAACGCCTCGTTCTTCGCCGCCTTCGAACGGAACGATCTGAGTCGCTGGCCGCGCGGCATCTACAGGCGGGCATTTTTCCGTGATTACGCCACGGCAATTGGTCATCCCGCTGGGCCAGCCGTGCACGAGTTCGTCCGCTTGTTCTGCACCGAGGAGCGCACAGCGATTGATTCCGATCCGCCTGCGCCGCTCGCCGATCCCGCGCAACCGCTGCGTCTGACGCTCGCGACTCCGCGCGGTTGGGCGCAGGCGCGCCCCCTTCAACGCCTGAGTGCAGCCGCCGTCGAGGCCCTGGCCCTCCTGGCGGGTGCCGGGCTGCTGACGCTGGTGGGGCCTGTCCACTTCGCCACGGCCGCCGCTGCCGTCGCATTCTGCTATTACCCGCTGACGATCGCCTGCCTCGGACAGAGCGGCGTCTTCTGGTGGCTCGAGCGACGGTCCCGGGCGCAGCCCGCGCGCCCGCCGGAGGCTGACACGGGCACATACGGGGAGGACAGGCGGCTGCGCACACGGACGGGGGCTGGGATACGGGTCCGGTGGCGACGTGCCGACTGCGCGCCGAGCGGTCATGGTCCTCGCCGCACGGACCGGCCGCGAGGCTCCGCCTCGTGACCGCCGACTGGCTGGCAGCCGGATCGAACCTCGACCGTTGAGGTCCGTTCCAGGAAACAGGACGCAGGCATGCAACCGCCATTTGTCCTGCGGCCGGCGGACGGATAGGATACTTGGCGATTCGGCGGTTCGGGGTGGAGCGCCCGCAGAGCGTTCCACACTCTGCGCTCGCGATGAAGCTGCGAATGCAGAAACTCCAGAGAGCGTTTCACGCTGAGGGGAAGAGAAGAAACGGATCTCGAAGGCATAGGAAACGGGAGGATAGGGATGATGCTCCGGCGTGGTGCAGCATGGCTGCTCGTCGTCTCACTCGTGGCGCCCATTGGCCGTGCCGCACTGGCCCAGGATACGAGCCAGGCGTTCGTACCCACGGTCGGCCAGCCGGGCAAGGATGTCGTGTGGGTTCCTACACCGCCAGAGATGGTCGAGAAGATGCTCGATGTTGCCAAGGTGACTTCCGACGATTTCGTCGTCGATCTCGGATCGGGCGACGGGCGCAACGTCATAGCCGCGGCGAAGCGCGGAGCGCGGGGGCTGGGCATCGAGTACAACCCCGATATGGTCGGCCTGTCGAAGCGGCTGGCCGCCGAAGCGGGCGTCGCGGATCGGGCGACCTTCGTCGAGGGCGATATGTTTGCCTCCGATTTTTCCGAGGCCAGCGTGCTGGCTCTGTTCCTGCTGCCCAGCAACATGCTGCAACTCCGGTCGAAGTTCCTCGACCTCCGGCCCGGAACGCGCATCGTGTCGAATACGTTCGAGATCGAGGAGTGGACCGCCGACTATCGGGAACAGATGGGTAGCGGCTGTTCAGCCTGGTGCACCGTCCTGCTCTACATCGTTCCCGCCAAGGTGGCCGGCACCTGGCGTCTCCCGGAGGGCGAGCTGATGCTGACCCAGGAGTTCCAGGTTGTCTCCGGCAACCTCTCTCTGGGAGGGCAGATGTTCCCCGTCGACGGTCGGCTCCACGGCGACGAGATTACGTTCACGGCCGGAAGCCATCAGTTCGTCGGACGCGTCAATGGCGGCGAGATCTCAGGAACCCGCCGGACGGGAGAGAGCGAATCGACCTGGCGCGCGAATCGGCTCTCCGAGTGAGCGCGCCTCTCCGGCACTGACTGGACCGGACACGACGACCTGCGTGGGCCGGTGTGGCCGCCAGACATTCTCCTAACGCTGAGATCGTCACGAACGAAGCAAGTTCTTGCGGCGGCGTTAGGAGAGTGTCTCGCCCCGCGAAGCGGGGCAAAGCCAATACTGGCGGTAGTGAAGCGCAGCCACTCCGGCTCTGTGCGTCTCGGCGGTTTGAGGCGGAGCTTCACTGCGAGCCACACTGGCCGCGCCACGCGAGAGGGCCATCGGGCAACTCGGGACGCGGCGAGCTCGTCAGCCACGCGTGCACGATGAGCGAATCGCTGCGGCACTCCTTCGAAGCCCTGCGCGCCAACCGATGGCGCGTAGCGGACCGCGGTTCCCGCGCACGGGTCCGCCTCCTTCAACGCCTCGCACAGGCGATTCGTCACCATCGGCCGGCCCTCATCGAAGCCCTCCGGCGCGATCTCCGCAGACACCCCGTCGAAACCGAAGTCGCTGAGGTTCAGCCGCTCCTCATGGAGATCGATCACGCGATTCGAGAGCTTCCGCGATGGATGGCGCCCGTACCTCGGCGCACACCGTGGGAGCTGACCGGCACCCGGTCGGAGATTCGCCCCGAGCCCAAGGGCGTCGTGCTCATCCTGGCCCCGTGGAACTACCCCATCAATCTCACGCTGGCCCCGCTCGTCGCCGCCGTGGCCGCGGGCAACTGCGTCATGCTCAAGCCTTCGGAGAAGGCGCCGCATGCGGCTGCAGCGCTTCGCCACCTCGTGGCGGACGTGTTCGACACGGATGAGGTGGCATGCGCAACGGGAGGCCCCGAGGTGGCCGACACGCTGCTGACCTTCCCGTTCGACCACTTCTTCTTTACCGGAAGTCCTGAGAAAGGACGCGCCGTGATGCGCGCGGCCGCCGCTCATCTGGCCAGCGTGACCCTCGAGCTCGGGGGAAAATCGCCCGCTCTCGTCCACGATGATGCCGCGCTGACAGCAGCCGCCGAGCGCATCATCTGGGGAAAGTGGATCAACGCGGGCCAGACGTGCATCGCTCCCGACTACGTCCTCGTCCACCAGAATCAGGAGGATGCCTTCGTGGAGTGTGCCGTGCGCGCCGTGGAACGCTTCACGAACGCACAGAGTACACCGTCGGGCGACGACTTCACGCGGGTCGTAGACGACCCCGCATGGCAGCGGCTGGCGGCGTTGCTCGACGCGGCCGTGCGAGCGGGCGCCCACGTCGCCACTGGCGGTATCACGCGCCAACACGACCGATTCATGGCCCCGACCATTCTCACCAACGTGCCGGTCGCCACTCCTCTGATGCAGGAGGAGATCTTCGGACCGATCCTCCCCGTTCTTCCCTACCGCACGCTCGATGACGCCATCGCCTTCGTCCGGGCGCATCCCAATCCGCTGGCCCTGTACGTGTTCAGTCGCGACAGCCAGGTATTCGACGATGTGGTACGGCAGACGACCGCGGGCGGTTCCGTGTGGAACCACGTCGTCCTGCACTTCGCGAACCCGCATCTGCCATTCGGGACCGGTCTTGGGACCTATCACGGCGGGTTTGGTTTCCGCGCGTTCTCCCGCGAGCGCGCTCTCGTGCGGCAGCAACGCTTCAGCGCCACACACTGGTTCTATCCACCCTACGGTCAGCAGACGCGCCGACGGCTGGAGTGGCTGCGGCGGCTCACGGGACGGTGACAGACAGGCAGTGAAGCTCTGATGTGCAGCCAGGACCGGTCCGCCAGCGATTTCTGCAGAGGTCCGAGGATCGCGTACCATGTAGGAGATGACGAACCGCTCACGACCGACGCAGGCGAAACGCGCACGAGAAAAGGCGCTTCAGGAGAAGCGACAGCAGAAGGCTCAACGCCGCCAGATCTCGAAGGATCGCCGCATCCACGACGGCCCTCTCCCGGAGGGCGTCGATCCGGATATCGCGGACATCGTCCCAGGCCCACAGCCCCATCCGTTCCTCGAACCGGACGAAGAATTGTAGAGGCGCGCCGCGAGTCCAGATCACCGTTGCTCTCCTTCAGGTGACGTGTCCCTTCGACGGGACCGTCTTTCGCAGTACGAGTGCCCGTCACGGTTCCCTCATTCCTTCAGCTCACTTCTTGAATCCAACACCACCGAGCGACGGCGACGGTGCGGGAGCGTTGCGGCCGCCGAGGGTGACCGGCCCCTGAGAATCACCTTCCAGCTCGGCCGCTCTGTCGTACACCCTTAGCACGACCGTTCCCGCCGCGTAAACCGGCACATCTCATGCTTTACAGCATGCAGCGCGGAGGGAGCGAATGAACAGAGACGAGCTCGAGGGCAAAGCCGAGGCGCTCAAGGGCAAAGTGAAGCAAACCGTCGGCGACCTGACCAATAACGAGGAACTGCATGACGCAGGCGTCGCCGACGAAGCGGCCGGCGATGCTCAGCAGACGCTGGGTCACGCCCGCCGCAAGGTGGGCGAGGCCATCGAGGAACTCGGCGAACGAATCAAGAAATAGATCGGCACGCCCCCGCGTGTCATGGAATGGAGGATGAGATGCTCTTTGTGTTGGCAGTGATTCTATTGATCGCGTGGTTGCTCGGCATCGTGGGCACCTACACCATCGGCGCGTTCGTGCATATGTTGCTGGTGATTGCCGTCGTGCTCTTCATCGTGGGGCTACTGAGCGGCCGCCGCACCACCATATGACGCACCAGCGTGCGTGAGACCAGGATCGCTCCTGGTCTCCGCCGTCGCAGCGCTCATTCGACAATTGTCGTACTCAGGGCGGACATCAACGTGCTGCCGCTCAACAACGGCTACGGGCCGTCGTGCTGGCCATGGACACGCGGAACGTCGACACCGTCCTCATCGGAGGGAAGGTGAAGAAATGGCGTGGACAGCTCGTCGACGTGGACCTGACCCGCGTGCGGCAGCGCGCCGAGTACCTGATTTCGAAGGCCGGCTGGACCCGCACGTTTCTCGAACCGGACATCCCGGGACAGCAGTAAAGCTCGGCCTCGAACCGCCGGGGTGAGGGGCCGGCTGAAGCCGGCCCCTCACGACTGTTCAGACTCTGTGCGTGCGTCGAGGCCACTTTCAAGTGGCCCGCGGTCCCCCACGACTCGAGTCAACCACTGGTTGTACGTGGGGGCGCCGTCAGTTCACCGTCCAGAGCGTCAGGCTCGAGACGTCCTTGACGAAGATCCGGTTGCCCGAGTACGCCGCCTGGGTCCAGGTGTCGGCATCGGCAACCTTGTAGCGCCGCACGGGCTCGAACGCCGATCGGTTGACACGCATCACGACCAGCTCGCCGTCGTCTTCGAGGCTGAGCAGGTGCTGCCCCGAGACGGCCAGTGCGGCGTTAGTGGCCTGGCGGCCGTCGGACGCCCACAGCGTCTTGCCCGTCTTGGCATCCACCGCAAAATAGTGGCCGGAATTCCTGGTGGACAGGCCCAGAATCATGTCCGCGGCCGCGACGGGGCTCGTCATCCGCAACGGCACTTCCTCGTTCTCCCAGACCGTCTCCGTCACCCACTGGTTGTTCCGCCGCCCAACCCGGACGGCCATGGTCGGCGGGCCATTGCTCGACGCGATGACCAGATCCCCATGCACGAGCGGCGTGACGGAGTTCGTATTGTTCGGACTTGCGTAGGGACGCTCCCAGAGCAGCGCACCCGTCGCGGCGTCAACACCAACGAGCAGCTTCTGCGTGATGGCAATGACCTGACGTGTCCCGCCGAACTCCGCGAGGACGGGCGATCCGTACCCTGGTCCGTCGCCGTTCCAGCGCCACCGGACGTTGCCCGTATTGATATCGAAGGCAGCCAGCTGGCCGTCATCGTGTCCGCCCCGGTGAACGATGAGCAGCCCACGATCGATCACCGGCGAAAACGAGTGGGTCGTGAACATGGGCAAGGCGCCGGTTCCCCGGTCCTGCCAGAGCTGCTTGCCCGTGGCAGCATCATAGGCCGTCACGACCCCCGTCATGCCCACCGCATAGAGCCTGCCATCCAAGAACACGGGCGTAGCCTTCGGTCCGGGTCCATGACCCCTCGTGGCGGACTGCATCTCGAAGGTCGCCGGATAGCCCGCGCTCTTCCACACCACTTTCCCTGTGTCGGCGTCGAGCGCGCTCATGACTTCGTTGTCGCCCTCCCGCGCGAAGATGTACACGCGGTTGCCGACGACGAGCGGCGTCGCGTACCCCAACCCGACCTCCACCTTCCACCGCTGCGTCAACCGTTCGGGCCAGGCCTGCGGCGCCGTGAACGCCGCGGCCACGCCGTCCCGATTCGGGCCGCGCCACTGCGGCCAGTCCCCGGAAGGGGTCTGAGCGGCGAGTCCGGCCGTGAGCGCAACGATGACGCACATCCCGACGAACACACGCACGAAGGCCATAGTGACACCCTCTCAATTGGACCGCTATGCGGCCCGGAACGCGAATTTGTAACTCGTTGCCCCGACCGCATAGCAGTCCTGGCCGCGAAGCGCGGCAGAAGATACGGGAAAACCAGCCGAGGGGCGCGGCGGGATCTCACGGGGCAGCCCCGTGGCTGGTTTTCGACGGTGACGCGATTATCGTGCCCGCACGTCATAGGTTGCGAGCACATTCTGATTACGAATGTAGAGCCTGCCCCCGCTTACCGCTGGATGCGCCCAACTCGGCCAGCCCTGGTCGCGAATCGTGAACCGGCCCTTCTCCCGGTAGCCTCCCGGCGTGGCCTCGACCAGTCCAACCACATCGTTCTCGCTCAGGATGTACAGATGGTTGTCGGCGTAGACCACGGCGCCCTTGCCGACGCTGCGATCGCGCCACAGCACCTTGCCCGTCGCGAACTCCATCGCCGTCAGAATCGCGTTGTGGAACCCGTAGAGATAGCCGTCCACCAGGACGACACCACCGTGATGATTCTGCATGTCGCGAGTGAAGTAGATCTCGTCGGCGGCAAGCGTTCCGTTCGAGGCCCTCAGCCCGAGCAACGCCGCCCCCGTGCCGTACGACGACGTGTAGAAGACCTTCCCGTCGGCATAGAGCGGCGTTGTCACGTTCGCGGTCCCGTTGGCCACACGTCGGTACCGCCATAACAACCGGCCGTCCGACGCGCGGACGCCGACGGCCGCAGTATCTGTCAGGGTCATGATCGTCCGCACTCCGTGCACATCGGCCACGATGGCCGAGGAGTAGCCGGCCCGATCGCTCAACTCCTTCGCGGTCCACACGGTCTCGCCCGACGTCTTGTCCAACGCCACCATGCCGGCGCTCCGTCCACCTGGCGTGACGATGACGTGATTCCCATCGATGAGCGGCGATTCGCTGACGAGCCAGTTGACGTTCCGAGCGCCGAATTCCCTCAGGATGTTTCGCTGCCAGAGGATGCTGCCGTCCCGCACGAGCAGACATGCCAGATCGCCTGTCTCCGTGAGCACGTAGACGCGGTCGCCGTCCACGGTGGGGGTGCTTCGGGGCCCGGATCCGCGGTCGTTGCTGCCCGCCGGGCCGATTGGCCGCGACCACACCACGGAGCCGTTGGCCACATCGAGGCTCGAGACGACGCTCTGGCGGTTACGCATGCCCTGGACGAACACCCGATTGCCACGGACGGCCACGGACCCGAAGCCATTGCCCAGATCGGAGACCGACCAGACGAGCGGCGGTCCCGTACGAGGCCACTGCGCCAGAAGACTCGACTCGCGCGACACGCCCGATCGATCGGGGCCGCGCCATTGGGGCCAGTCGCTCCCTGCGGGCATCTGGCCCGTCACCGCGGCAACCATGCCCACCGCACACACGAGCGCAACACACACGCGGCAACTGAACGGCACGAAACGCCTCCCCCTGGACACGGACCGGGAACACCGCACTCCTCGATGAGTTCCGTCAGATCTTCGAGGTGCGAGTTGAAACCTCGCTATTACAACATGGATTACGGGCTGGCAATGAGATCCGGACGTGCATCCAGCGCGACCGTCGCACCCAATGCCTGAGCCATGGCCATCTTCAGCGCGTCTGTTGAGGCAACCGGGATGTTCATGACGAAGGCCTCGTGTGGACGGCCAGTGCGATAGGCAGGCTGCCGCACCGGCTCCTTGAGGTATCGAGCGATGCTGGAGATCTCGAAGGCGTACAGCAACGTCCCGTGGTGCAGCAGCGCCCGCCGCCCCCGCCGCTGGGAGTTGCCCGATACCTTGCGACCGTCAAGGGCCAGGTCGCTCATTCCGCGCATCGCAAGCCGGGGAATCGCCAGCGCCGCGACGACACGGCCCAGGATCAGGCGATAGCTGTCGGCCACGTGTCGAAGCTCGGGACGGGCATCGAGCGACAGCACCAGCGAGTAGTTCAGGCATCCGATACCGACGAGGACCGCGCCGCCTCCAGAGATTCGTCGAACGATCGGCACGTCGTCGGCCAGGCAGGCATGCTCGTGCACGTCCGACTCGACCACGCCGAGGGCGCCGACAACCACGGCACGCGCGGACGCCTCCCAGAATCGAAGTGTCTCCGCACCTCCCTCGCGTTCCATGCGGTGAAACAGTGCGGCGTCGAAATCGACGTTGTCGCGGGCGTGTGAAAGGCCTGTCTCGATAAGACGCATAGCGGCGATCGACTGACGTCGTGCGGACGGGTGCTGCGGGCGCATGCGGCCTGCGCAACCTCACCGCCGTCCCGCCAGCGGGCCGGCACAACGTAAGATAGCAGTGCTCCGGACGGAGCCTTGGCCCATGCCCGTGTATCTCGACTGCGCTTCCACGACGCCGCTCGATCCCAGGGTCCGCGCCCTGGTCCTGCGCTGCCTCGACGAGGACTTCGGCAATGCTGGCAGCCGGACGCACGACTACGGGCGGCGGGCGCGTGCCGCGTCAGAACGTGCGCGCGACCAGATTGCAGCGGTCGTCGGAGCTTCACGCAGCGACGTCATTTTCACGAGCGGCGCCACGGAGAGCAACAACCTTGCGCTCTTCGGACTCGCCGGTCATGGGCACGAGACGGGACGCAGGCATATCGTGACCACGGCCATCGAGCACCATGCCGTCCTCGAACCGATGGCCGTGCTCGAGCAGCGAGGCTTTCAGGTGGAGCGCCTCCAACCCGAGAGAAACGGAGCCATCGAGGCGAGCGCGCTGGAGCGCGCGCTGCGTCCCGACACGCTGCTCGTCAGCGTCATGCAGGTGAACAACGAAACCGGCGTCATTCAACCAATCGACGCCATCGCGGCGCTGCTCGAGGGACGCCAGACGTTTCTCCACGTCGATGCCGCACAGGGATTCGGCGAGCTCATCCCGACGTTGCGGAACCCGCGCATCGATCTCATCAGCATCAGCGGACACAAGATCTGCGCGCCGAAAGGAGTCGGCGCCCTTGTAGTCCGGCGCCGGGCGGGCGCGCGTCCTCCGCTCGAACCGCTCATGTACGGCGGAGGGCAGGAACGTGGTTGGCGGCCCGGCACGCTGCCTGTTCCCCTGGTGGTGGGCCTCGGGGAGGCAGCCCAGCTGGCGTTGGACGAAGCCGCAGCCCGGGAGCAGCACTGCAGAGAGATACGTCGGGCCCTCCTCGACCGGCTCGCCCCGCTGCGACCGATCGTCAACGGCGATCCCGATCTGGCGGTCTCGCACATCGTGAATATGTCCTTTCCGGGAGTCGACTCAGAAACGGCCATAGAGGCGTGGCAGGACCTCGTCGCGGTGTCCCACGGCGCCGCCTGTACCGCGCAGGCCTATGCCTGCAGCCACGTGTTGAGCGCGATGGGCGTGACCGGCTGGCGGGAAGAGGGGGCCCTGCGACTGTCGTGGTGTCACTTGACGCCGATGCCCGACTGCGATGCCATGGCCGCCGCTTTGGAGCGCGCGCGGGAAACGAACGGGAGCCTTGCACCGTGAGCGTGGCCGGGGACGACTACATCCCCTACCGCCGCTCACGCTTCCGGACGCGGCTTCCGCTGAACCGCCTGTACACACCCGGCCACTACTGGCTGCTCGAGGAATCCCCCGGCTGTTGGCGCGTGGGTTTCACGAAGTTCGCAACGCGGATGCTCGGCGATCTCGTCGACCACGAACTGTTCGTGGCCCCCGGCGCGCCGGTGACGGTGGGACAGGAGATCGGTTCCATCGAGGGATTCAAGGCACTCACCACGCTCTTCAGCGCGGCCGAGGGTGAGTTCCTCGGCATCGGCGACGCCCTCGTCTCGAACATCACCGCCGTGGAGTCCGACCCCTACGAGAAGGGCTGGCTCTACCGTGTCAAAGGCCGCCCAGACCCGGGAAGCATCGACGTGCACGCGTATATGGCGCTGCTCGACGGCACGATCGACCGCCTGCTCCACTCGCGGCACGACGAGACGGACTGACACCGCCCAACTCTTCCCTTGCTCTGCAAGAAAGGCCTCCCAGCTCATGCCTCGTTCCTGGCGATGAGCGATTCCCTCCTCCCTAGCACAGCCCTTCCTCCCCTCCCCTTCCCCCTCTCCCCTCCCTCAGGGCTGTCCTTCCACCGTAATCGCCAAGTCGCGGTTCACGACCGCAAGATTGCCCCAGTAGTCCGCAGCAATGACCCGTAGCGTGTAGTCCCCCGCGGGCAGCGACGAAGTGTCCCAATGGCCAGGTTCGAGGCGTCCGTCACGAACGGTATTCGTGAGTGCGTACACGAACCGTGTGGCAGGATGCCCCTGCGCCGCGACACCGCTCTCCTCCGCGTACACGATTGGTCCGGCAAACGTCTGCGGCGGCAGCCGGTTGAATTCAATGGTAATGTGAGGCGACTCGAAGCCCGGAACGGGTGTGCCGTCCGGATTGAGGATCTGGTAGCCGGCACGATACAGCCCCAACCGGCGGCGCGGCACGTTGCCGTCCACCTGATCGTATGCCTCGAGCGTGATCCTCACGGCACCGTGCACCACGAGCCTGCCACGCCGCCGCTCCGTCAGGCGTCGCCCGTCTCTGTCGTACACCCGGATACCGTCCCGCGCGATGACGGGAGGCGTCGTATCGGTCAACCCGACAAAGGGCAGGCGGAACGGATTGACCTGCGCACCGGGAGATCCCAGCTCCAGATGCACGTGGAACAACCGGTTGACCGTCCCGATTGGATCCCCGACACGGAAGCGTGCTCCACGCCGCACTCGGACACGGGCGACGCGGCCGTGGTCGTCGAGAACGGTCAGGAACGGCGCGTCCGGCAGCGGCGTGTCACGCTGCGTCCGCCCGACCTTGATGTGGACGTAGCTGATGAGATCGACGCCCACGTTCTCGTTGTCGCCACCAAGTCCCCAGGTCGCCAGCGGGCTGCGCACCTTCTCGTCACGCACGGCCCGTACCGTAGTGCCCATCGGCGCGCGGATGTCGATGCCGCCGTGCAGCCGCGCCCGGCGATCCGTATCCGTTCCACGCACCTCCCCCATCGTGCCCACCACTTCATGAGCAGATGTCTGCGGATCGATCGGCCACGGGAATGCATCGTGCGAAACCAAAGCAGGCTCAATCGCGGCCGCCTCGTCGTCGGTCACCCAGTTTGCAGGGGCTACCGTGGCGATCGGCTCCGACGACGTTGGCCACCGCGCCTCGATCCACCCACGCAGACGTGCCGTGTAGGTCAGCGGAGGATTGCGCTGGAGCAGGCGGCGCACCAGATAGTTGCCCGTGTCGGCGACGACCAGGTTCCCGTCGGGGTCGAGTGCTAGCCCGGCCGGCATCAGGAATCGAACGCGATCGTCCTCCGCGTCCGCAGAGGCGTTGACCCCTCGCGCCAGGGGATACGTGTCCCCTTCAGGCGTGATCTGCACGATGCGGCCATCGCGGTATCCCGACACGTAGACGAAGCCGTCGTGCGACACGGCCAACCCAATCGGCATCGAGACCGCGAAGACCACTCCCATCGAGGAGTCGCTGCCGAATGTCCGGACCGTGCCGGCCTGCGAGACCACACGTAGCAATCCATTGCCAGTGTCGGCAACGACGAGATCTCCCGACGGAAGAACCGCGATGCCACCAGGCGTGTCGAACAACGCCTCGTCCCGCACGCCATCCTGGTACCCTGGCGCCGTCCCCCCCGCGATGGTGGTGACCTGCCCATCGGTGTCGATGCGTCGAATGCGGTCGTTGTAGGAATCCGCCACGAAGATGCGCCCGTCCCGATCGACGGCCACGTCTATCGGGCCGTTGAAGCGCGCAGCTGGTCCAGGACCATCCACGTGACCCGGTACGCCGTCGCCGGCAACCGTGGTGACGCGACCGTCTGGCGAAACCCGGCGAACGGCATGATTGCCGGTGTCGGCAACGTACAGATTTCCGAAGGCATCGAGGGCGAGACCGGAGGGCGTGTTGAACGACGCTGCGCCGGCCATACCATCTGCGAATCCCTCCCGTCCACCTGCCATGGTGGTCACGAGCCCATCCGGATCGATCCGGCGGATGCGATTGTTCTCGCCTCCGTCGCTGACGTAGATGCGGCCCAGTGGATCGACGACCACCCCGAAGGGATCCGCGAAACGTGCCGTCCATACCGTGCCGGCGGCGTAGCCAAGCGCACCATCACCCGCCGCAATCCCGGCCCGTGCCGCCCAGCCCGGCTGCGTCGCCGGACGCCCTTGAACGTCCCAGTACACCAGCACCGCCGCGGCACTGAGGAGCAGCACAATGACGGCCGCCACCACACGACGCGCCCATCGACGACGGCTCATTGCGGTGAGCTTACCATCGGGCCCAGACGGCGCCGGCCCTCGTGCCTCATCCATCCTTCAGTCCTCTTCCCTGGTGAACCCGGAGCTCGCTCGCGTGGAGGCAGGGGCGGGCTTCGGGTCATGACTGCCCCTGATACAGCCCTCCCACCACTCCCCTCCCCCCTTGCCCCCTCCCCTTGAGTAGAATACGAACGAAATGGCGGGTGGCGCGAAACAATGACGAAGGCGGACTACATCATGGTCGGCGGCTTCCTTGGCGCCGGCAAGACCACGGCCGTCCTTCGTCTGGCCGATCACCTGACCGCGCGGGGGCGGCGCGTCGGGTTGATCACCAACGACCAGAGCTCGGGTCTCGTGGACACAGCGCTCGCCGGGTCGCACGGCTATGCCGTGCAGGAGATCACCGGTGGCTGCTTCTGTTGTCGGTTCGACTCGCTCACCGCTGCGGCCGAGACGTTGAGCGCCAATGCGAAGCCGGACGTGTTCCTGGCGGAGCCCGTCGGCAGCTGCACGGATCTGCGGGCCTCGGTGCAATATCCGCTTCGTCGGCTCTATGGCGACAACTACCGCGTGGCGCCGTTGAGCGTTCTGGTCGATCCGATCCGTGCCCTCCGTGTGCTCGGCCTGGAAGCCGGCCGGGCGTTCTCACCAAAAGTGCTCTACGTGTACGGCAAGCAGCTCGAGGAGGCCGAGATCATCGTCATCAACAAGCTGGATCTTCTGGATGACGATCGCCGTTCACGACTCGAGGAGGCGCTGCGAGCGGTCAATCCTCACGCACGGGTGCTGGCCGTAAGTGCCCGTACCGGGCAGGACCTCGATCGGTGGTTTGCGTGTGTCGAAGGCGCCGAGGCCGGCGAGCGCGAGGCTCCTGAGGTCGATTACGACGTCTACGCCGATGGGGAGGCACTGCTCGGCTGGTGCAACGCGACGTTTCACATCCGGGCCGCCACACCGTTCGACGGCAACGGGCTGATTGCCGATGTGGCCGCGCGCGTGACCGAACGCCTGTCGCACGGGCGACCCGAGATTGCGCACTTCAAGATGACACTCACCCCGGACGATGCCCTGACCGATCTGGCCGTCATGAATCAGGTTGGCAGCGACCGGCAGCCCGAACTGTCGCACGCGCTGCAGGAGGACCTGACTTCGGGCGAGCTCATCGTCAACATTCGTGCGGAGTGTGCGCCGGACCTGCTCCGCAGCGCCGTCCTCGGGGCGCTGGAAGCCGCCGCCGCGCGGGCCGGCCTAGAGTCCACGACGGTTCATATCGAGCACTTCCGGCCGGCGCGACCGTCGCCCACGCATCGCATGGCCACGGCGTAACGGTTGACCAGATCGCGTGTCCGGCAACGTCGGGCTGCTTCGTCAACGCGGGAAAGTAACCGGTCCGGACGCCGGCGGACGGGCTGGCGGCGGCAGAGCTCGAAGCGACGGCTTCCCATGTGGAGCAGGCGCGCCGGGCCGAAGGTCGAGTACGCTGTTCCCAGTGCTGGCGAGGCTCCGCTTCACTAGGGCAAAGACGCCGGCACTCGGCCATCAGCAGGACCCGCGCGAGGGACGCGAGGTATATGTCACGAATCCTGTACTGCCATTGTGCATACGCCCGAGTGGTGCCCGCCGCCACGAAAGCCTCGGTGCTCGAAGGACTTACTGGCGCCGACGTGGAGTTCGAGGCTGTTCCGGACCTCTGCGAGATGGCGGCCCGGCACGATCCCCGGCTGACGGAGCTGGCCGGGGAAGGTCCGCTTCGGATTGCCGCCTGCTATCCACGCGCGGTCAAATGGCTGTTTGCCTCGGCTGGGGTAAACGTGGACCCCGGACGCGCCGTTATCCTCAACATGCGAACGGAGACCCCCGACGCCGTTCTCGAAGGGCTGCTCGGCCAGGACACGTCCAGCAGCCCGGGAAAGGCCGGGGAACCGGCGTGAGCGTGTTACCTGCGGCAGTGCCTCGAGTCCTGATCGCGGACGAGCCTGGAGCCGACCCATCAGCGAGACCCCGGTTGCTGGACTTGGTTCGGGCGCTGCTCGACAAGGGGTATCCGGTCGCGCGGATTCGAAGCGGTGCCCTCCCTGCGGCCACCGACGAGACCATCGTCATTGGATCGCAGGAACTGGCCAGCACCGAGGCATCGAATATCGTCGACACGCTCGAGAAGCGACGCACCGAGCGTCACCTTCCCGCCGCCGGCGCGTGGAAGCCGTGGTTCCCCGTCATCGACTACGACCGCTGCACCAACTGCATGCAATGTCTGAGTTTCTGTCTGTTCGACGTGTACGGTGTGTCATCCGACCGTCGGATTCAGGTGCAGAACCAGAACAACTGCAAGACCGAATGCCCTGCGTGTTCTCGCGTGTGTCCCGAGGTGGCCATCGTCTTCCCGAAGTATCGTCATGGCCCGATCAATGGCGACGAGGTCAATGTCGACGATGTGCGCCGCGAAGCCATGAAGGTGGACATCTCTGCCCTTCTCGGCGGCGACGTGTACGCAGCGCTCCGCGATCGGAGCGCGAAGGCCAAGTCGCGCTTCTCCAAGGAACGCGACGACGAACGCGCGCTCAAGGAGCGACAGACGTGCCTCATCGCGCTCCAGCAGGGGCTCGACATCCCCTCGGATGTGCTGGCGGCGCTGCCGGATGCCGATCAGATTCGCGCGAAAGCGGAGGCTGCGCTCGCGCGTGCGCAGCAGGCGCTCGACCCGTCATCGACAGCGAGCCGATGATGCTGCTCCCACTCGCTCGACGCGTTCTCACGGAAGCGGATCCCAAGGTCGTCGGCAAGTTCGTCTACAACTTTGGGGTCAAGGGCATCTGGTCGGTTGAGCGGTACAAGAGGCGCCTGCGGCGCGGGGAGTCGTTTCCGCCGTTTCTCTTCATCTCCGTGATCTCGGGCTGCCAGCTGCGCTGTCAGGGCTGTTGGGTGGACGTCGACAAGCCATCGAAGCGGCTGGCGCGCGAAGACTTGAATCGCATCATCCTCGACGCGAAGCGCCACGGCAACAGCTACTTCGGCATTCTCGGGGGAGAGCCGTTCCTGCATCCGGAGCTGCTCCAGGTGTTCGGCGATCATCCCGATTGCTACTTCCAGGTTTTCACCAACGGACAGCTCATTACCGATGCCGTCGCCCGTGAGCTGCGGCGCCTGGGCAACGTCACTCCGCTCATCAGCCTCGAGGGGACCGACACGGTGAGCGACCAGCGGCGCGGCCGACTCAACGTGTTCAGCAAGTCGCTCGCCGGGCTCGAACACTGCCGGCGGCACAAACTGCTGATTGGCGTGGCCACCAGCGTCTGTCAGACGAATATCGACGATCTCGTGACGGAGCAGTGGCTTCGACGGCTCATCGGGTTGGGCGCTCACTACGTGTGGTTCCACACGTACCGTGTCGTCGGGCCCAATCCGTCGCCGGAACTGGCGCTGCGTCCGGAGCAGGTGGTCGCCGTGCGCCGCTTCATCGTGCAGATGCGCTCGCGCCTGCCAATTGCCATCGTGGATGCGTATTGGGACGATCGAGGCGAGGCCCTGTGTCCGATGGCCACCGGCGTCAGCCATCACATCAGCCCATACGGGGACGTCGAGCCCTGTCCTATCATCCAGTTCGCGAAGGAGACCGTGCACGACAGCCGGGGCATCTATGACACGATGACGCAGTCGGCGTTTCTGCGCGACTTCCGCACGGCGGCCGCCGGAGCCACCCGCGGCTGCATCGTGCTGGAGCGTCCCGATCTCGTGCGAGAGCTGGTGACGAAGCACGCCGCTCGCGACACGACACAACGCGGCACGGCGTTCACCGAGCTCGAGCGCCTGCAGCCACGACAGAGTCAACACAACCCGGGACACGAGATTCCCGAGGATCACTGGGCGTACCGGTTCGCGAAGAAGCACTGGTTTTTCGGGTTCGGGGCATATACGTAACCGGGTGTCGCCGATGGCGGCTCCGCAGCTCCGTGGGCCGCCCGCTGCGACCGGCTCACGGTACCAGCTTGCAGCATGCGACTCGCAACGGGGGAACAGCGGATGGCATTACCGGGTCTGGAAGTCCTGCGCGTCGTGCCGGAGCGCACGCGGGCGCCGCAAGCCAACATCCCGCAGACGCTCCAGGAGCGCGAGCGCCTGCGCATGGACGTCGCGGCCTACGTGGCGGCACAGGGCGAGCGCCTGGTGCCGCCGCTCGTGCTGGACGAGTTGAAGGTGCACGCCGACCGCGTGATCCAGGGTGCCGGCTGCGATCCCGCATATCGGGATTACATTGGTGTGCTGCTCAGCAACGAGGTCTGGCGCGAGCCGCTCGCCTCGATTCCATACGACCGGCGTCTGCTGCTGCTTCCGAAGTGCCTGCGCGTCGAGGACAAGTGTCCCGCTCCATTCGACGAGTTCGGGCTCCTGTGCAAGCAGTGCGGCCTCTGCACCATTCAGGATCTGCAGAACGAAGCCGAGCGTCTCGGCTATCCGGTGCTCGTCGCCGAAGGCTCGGCCATCGTGATGTCGCTCATCCAGACGGGCAAGATTGACGCGATTGTCGGGGTGAGCTGCCTGTCGGTGCTCGAACGCGCCTTCCCGTACATGGAAGCGGCGGCCGTTCCGGGCATCGCCATCCCACTGCTCCAGGACGACTGCAAGGACACCACGGTCGATATCGACTGGATCTGGGACGTGATTCACCTGAGCAACGACGACCGGACCCGCCGGATGGATCTCGACGCCCTGCGGAGCGACGTGGAGGGTTGGTTCGAACCGGCGTCGCTCGAGGCCCTCCTCGGCCCGGCTGAGGGTCCGGCCGACGAGGTGGCGCGCGCGTGGCTCGCCAGAGCCGGCAAGCGCTGGCGCCCCTTCCTCACCGCCTGTGCGTACAAGGCCTTTCAGGCGGACCCGCAGGCCCCGATCCCTCTTGCGCTGCAGCGCGTCGCAGTAGCCGTCGAGTGCTTCCACAAGGCGTCACTCGTGCACGACGACATCGAGGACGACGACGCGGAGCGGTATGGCACCGGGGCACTTCACATCGAATACGGCGTACCCGTCGCACTGAACGCGGGCGATCTCCTCGTCGGCGAGGGCTACCGGCTGCTTGCGCAGACGGATCTCCCGTGCGAAGCGCGAAGCGACATGCTGCGCATTGCCGCCGAAGGGCATCGGCAGTTGTGCCTGGGACAGGGAGCCGAGCTGCAGTGGGCCCGTCAACCGGCACCCATCACGGCCGCCGGCGTCATCGAGATCTTCCGCCGCAAGACCTCGCCGGCGTTCGAGGTGGCGCTGCGCCTGGGCGCCGCGTGCGCCGGGGCGCCCGCCGACATTCACGGCGTCCTCGAGCGCTACAGCGATGCCCTGGGTGTCGCCTATCAGATTCGCGACGACCTCGAGGATCTGACGGGCGCCGACGCGCCGGACGACGTGCTCGCGATGCGACCTTCGCTCCCGCTCGCGCTCGCGTACGAGCGCGCGAAAGGCGAGCCGCGTGCGCTGCTTCACCGTGCCTGGAGCAGACAGACCACGCCGGCGGACGCGACAGACGTGCGTGCAGCCATCGCGGACACGGGCGTGGCAGAGCGATGTGCCACGCTCGTGGAGATGTACAAGGAGCAAGCGATTCGCACGCTGCCGGAATTGCAGAACGCCAGCCTCAAAGGCCTGCTGCGCCGGGTCGTCGGCAAGATCTTCCGCGTCGAGATCAAGGGATGGTGCAGTGAGTTTGAGGCTCG
>CAZDLW010000071.1:0-22529 GCA_964505975.1 uncultured Bifidobacteriaceae bacterium
TTCCATCACCATCTCGATCAGCTTCTTGCGGCGGGCCTCGATGCGTTCGATCTCACGCTCCGCGGTTGAGAGGCTGGCACGATGCTGCATCCGCAGCCGGTTCATCTCGCGCGTGAACTCTTCGCAGAACTCGTCAAACAGATCCTGGCGCAGGAGCTTCTCCTGGAGCGCGTTCAGAACTCGCGCTTGGACCTCGTCACGCCTGATGGTGAGGTGGTTGTCGCAGGTGCCTTTCTCCCGAGCACCGAAGCATGCGAGCCGGTTGCGGCCAGCCATGATGAACCCAGCACCGCACACACCGCATTTCGACAACCCGGAGAAGAGATACTGAGGCCGTCCTGCGAACCCGATGTTGCCGGCGCGCGTGATCGCACGCCGGGTTGCACTCTGGCGGTCCTTCGCGGCGTTCCAGAGTTCGGGGGGTGGCAGAGGGGGTCGCTCACGCCCCAGATGCCTCCGTCACTGCTGCCGACAATCGCGCCGACTGCGACACGGGCGGCAAACCGCGCCGCCCGATTGACCGCGGTGAAGTTGCTGATCGCAAAGAACATCGCCACTTCACCCACTAACGCAATCACGTTCCTCTCGCGGCCTGTTGATCAGCGAACAGCGCACGAGCAAGGGGGACCACTGCTCCCGAGTCTGTGTTCCCCCCTCCTCTTCTTCGCTTTCGTGAGTTCCAGCTGCAGCCAGAGGAGGGAGAGATCGCTCCGAGAGAACTCAATCGAGGAACCCTGATGCCCACGTCCGTGAGCGGGTACGCCACTCTTACGGCACGCCGATTTCCACGTCCACTTCCATCGCTCGCCATGCTGCGTAGGTCAACGCTTGGGCGAGATCCTCGGGTTCCAGATAGGGATACGCCTCGAGAACGGCCTCTCTGCTGTGGCGTTGGGCAAGCAGGCCGACGATGGTCGGCACCGTTACCCGCGTACCGCGAATGCACGGCTTTCCGCCCATGCTCCTGTAGTCGCGAGTGACGCGCGTGGTTCGTGGCACGGTACTCATCCTACGACTCCTTCCACGGGCCGCCGTTCGGCCAAAGTACGGAATGACCGCGCTCGCGCGAGCCGTCGCTCAGCTGCCGAAAAACTGCGCGGACCCGCGTCGTCGCCGTTTGGGCGGCCGATTCAGGCCAGCAGCATTTCTACGTATGGTCGCATCACGCGATCGACGCGAAGCGCCTTCGCGACTCGATCGAGCTCGTTCAGGTCGAGGCGGCGGCTCCGTCGCGCTTCGATGAGAGCCTCCAGTGCAACGTCCAGGCCGACCTTGTTCCGGAATCGAAAGCAGTCGACCACCGTCCGGACAACGCTGTAAACCCTCACCACGCCGCCTCCGATGCGATGCTCTTCGATCCCGAGATCGAAGAGTGCTGGGGCAATCCGTGTCACGCGGATGGGAGGGTACGCAAACGATGGGACGCGCGTCCCGCGCGGAACGGCGAGCCACACCTCCCGAGGCACCTGCGTCCCGGTGTTGTGAAAGAGAAGAGCCGTCGAGAGGCAGAGGACGCCCGACGAAACAATGCCGCAAGCTAGGACGAGGGAGTGACGTTCCGTCACGTCCGACGTTGCCAGCCGGTATCTTCCCGGGGCGACCTTCTCCAGCATGCCGGCCCTGGCCATGCGGGTCAGCGTGCCGGTGTGGATCCCGTGAGCGGCCACGTCCCGAGCCCGGAGGACGGGCCGTGTTTGGGCAAGGCCAAGCAAACGGGCCGAGGCGGCTGACGATTGTAGTGTTTTGATTTCATGCACTGACAATTGTATGTATATTACCGCATATGACGCGGCTCGCGTTTCAGCACGTAATACTGTGTTGCACCGTTTGCCGTGCTAATCTGGAGTCGTCATGAAAACCAATGTCACACTCAGGCTCGATGCCGATCTTCTGCGCGAGGCGCGTGTCGTGGCGGCCGAGGAAGGACGATCGATCAGCGCGCTGCTGACCGACCGGCTCGAAGCGATCGTGCGGGAACGAAAAGCCTTCGACAGGGCTCGGCGCCGCGCACTTGCCAGGCTGCGCGAAGGCATCGATCTGCAATGGACCCCACCCAAGTCACGCGACGAGCTCCATGAGCGATAGGTCCTTCGTCGATACGAACATCCTCATGTACGCCCACGACACCGCCGCGGGCGAAAAACACGCGCGTGCCAAGGCGCTCGTGGAGGAGTTGTGGGAGAACAGGTCGGGTGTCGTCAGCACCCAGATCCTGCAGGAGCTGGCTGTCAACCTGCGCCGAAAGGCGAAGAAACCGCTCGACGCGAAGGCCACGCGTGACGTCGTGTCCGACTACCTCGCGTGGCAGGTTGTCGTAAACGGCGGCGATTCAATTCTCGAGGCGCTGGACCTGGAAGCGCAGTACCAGATCTCGTTCTGGGATGCCCTGGTAATCCAGGCCGCACAGGTCGCCGGAGCCGAGATCCTGTACTCCGAGGACCTGTCCGACGGGCAGAGGTACGGAACGGTTCGGGTCAAGAATCCACTGACGGGTGGCGAGTGAAATGGAGCAGGGCCAACTGAACTGGGTCGCAAACTTCATCTGGGGCATCGCCGACGATGTCCTCCGCGACCTGTGTGTTCGCGGGAAGTATCGCGACGTCATCCTGCCGATGACGGTGTTGCGTCGTCTCGATGCCGTCCTCGAGCCGACGAAGCGCGCGGTTCTCGACATGAAGGCGTCCCTCGACAAGGCCGGGATTGCGAATCAGGATCAGGCGCTTCGTCAGGCCGCCGGGCAGGCGTTCTACAACACGTCGAAGTTCACGCTGCGCGTGCGCCGCCGCAGACATCGCGCCCTGAAACGACTGCGCGAGGGCCTGGATCTCCAGTGGGCACCTGCGACGTCCAGAGACGAGTTGCACCGTCGCTAGAGAGAACGCTTGCCCGTTTCCCCGAGAGGCAAGGCGTGGCCCAAAAACACTGAAACCGGCCTTGCGGGCCGGTTTCGCACCCGCCTCCTGAAGGAAGTGGGGGGATCGATAGGTTGGTTCGCCGTAGGGAATCAGCTCGCGCGTGTCAGCTCTCGAGAATGCGTGATCTCGTGGCCCGTCACCGGCCGAGCCGCGGCTGCCTCCACGGTCGCCACCGCAGCGGTCTTGCCGTCGAGCGTCGTGAACTCGACTTCGAACGCCTTCCCGTCCGCGTACACGTGAACCACAGTACCCACGTCGCCCACCTCGAGGCCCTCAGCAGGTACGGGCTCCGTCAGCACGATGTGATCGTGTTCCTTGATCATCTCGAATGGTCACTCCTTGCCAGGATTATGCGGTGACGAGCCGTGGCGCATCTTCTCCGCGGTCGATGATCCAGACGGTCCTGATCGACCACTGCCGGCTCTCTTGAGTGTGCACCGACAACCAGCCGTCAACGACATATTTCTCGCGCGTGTACCGATCCCGCACTGCTGACCACCTCTCCGTGTTCGGCAACGTAGATGAGGATTCGCAGCCTGGAACGAGCGGGGCTCCCTCTGCCCCTCCGGCCGCCGCCGTAGCCATGGCGGCGAGGGCATATACGTATGAATCAGGTGCTACCATACGTATGTGCCAAAGCTGACGCTCAGCGTGGACGAGAAGGTGGTTCGGGCCGCCAAGCGCTACGCGGCCGCCCGTGGCACCTCGGTGTCGAGGCTCGTCGAGCGTTATCTCGACCTCTTGTCGAAGCCGCCCAAGTCCGATGATCGGACGCCGGTGCTGCGCATGCTTCGGGGAGCGGCCCGTGGCGTGCCGGCCGATGCTCACCGCCGGCATCTCGGCCGGAAGTACCGGTGAAGCGTCTTCTGCTCGACCTGAACGTCTTCCTCGACGTCATTCTCGACCGTCCGCCCGATGCCGATGTCGCGGCTGCGTTGTGGGCAGCGATCGAACGCGGGCAGGGTCACGGCATGGTGCCCGCCCACGGTGTCACGACGATTTTCTACCTCCTCGAGAAGGCTCGTGACGCGGCGTTCGCCCGCGAGGGCGTGGAGCGCCTGATTGGCGTCTTTGCCGTCGCACCGGTCGATGACAACGTCGTCCGACGGGCGCTCGCGCTGGCCTGGCCTGATTTCGAGGATGCCGTCTGCGCGGCAGCCGCCGAAGCTACTGACTGCGATGCCCTTGTGACACGCGATCCGGATGGGTACCCCAATGCACCGCTTCCGGTGATCGACCCGGCTGCGGCGCTCAGTTGGCTCACACAAGAGTAGGGGTCCGGTCACACATGGCGGACCTCGACTCCTTACGCGAGTGCGGCGTCACTGACGATTACTCTTCGATCGTTCCTCGCCGGACGCTGACCCATCGACGTGCTCGACGAGAGGCCCTGAGCCGAGACCGGTCGGATCGCGTGGTCCAGATTGCACGTGTCGTTGCTTGGCGGACCTTAGGAGCGGCTGAGATTCCGGTACAATCTGCCGCGAAACACGGAGTGGATACGTGAGTAACGCCGCAGCGAAAGAGCCATTGGCCACGCACGTTGCCCGGTGGGTGCAGGGTGTCAGGTTTGCCGATCTGCCCGCCGATGTCGTGGAAGCGACGAAGCGTCGGATCCTGGACGTCATCGGGCTGGCGCTGGCAGGATCGGAAACGGCGTTCGGCCGGTCGACGCAGGACGCCGCGATTGCGATGTCCCCGTCCGGTCCGTGCCGGATTCTCGGCAGCGGCGATGGCGTGGGCGTGACCTCCGCGGCGTTCGTGAATGCGGCGTTCTCCCAGGCGCTGGAATACGACGACACGCACGACGAGTCAATCGTGCACATGAGCAGCCCGGCGGTGGCTGCCGCGCTCGCGCTGTCGGAAACCCATCGCGTCTCAGGACGGGATCTCATCCTCGCGATTGCGATTTCCAACGAGATCTCCTGTCGGGTGGGCAGCGTCGCACCAGGGCAGTTTCATCGACTGGGCTTTCATCCAACCGGCTTGTTCGCACCGTTCGGCACCGCCTATCTGACGGGCAAGGTGCTCGGACTCGACGTCACAACCCTCGCGCACGCGGCTGGTATCTGTGGCAGCTTCGCCGCCGGGCTCCTGGAGTGCTGGGTGGATGGCACGCAATCGAAGTTCCTCCATTCGGGCTGGGCGGCCCAGAGCGGGATTGCCGCCGCCATGCTCGCCCGTGCAGGCACGTCAGGTCCGCCGCGGATCTTCGAAGGGCGATTCGGGTTGTTCTCGGCTCACCTGCAGGATCCCGGAGTGTCGAAGGACTTCGATCGGATCACGGGGGGGCTCGGCACGCACTGGGAGAGTCGGCGCTCGTCCTTCAAGCCGTATCCAGCCGCGCACGTCCTGCACCCGTACGTGGACGCAATCCTCCGCGCGCGCGAGCAGCACGGCATTCGCAGCGCCGATGTGGTTGGCATCGAGTGCCCGGTGGCGGCGTTCAACGTGCCCATCGTCTGTGAGCCGGTCGGCGAGAAAGTCGCACCGGCCACGCAAGCCCATGGGCGGGTCAGCCTCCAGTACACCGTGGCCGAGGCGCTGTCCGCAGGAAGTCTCGGGCGCCATGCGTACGGGGCCTATCGGAATCCGGACATTCTTGCGCTGGCCCGCAAGGTGAGATACTACGTCGACCCGGAGTTCCCACCCCCGGGACGGTTCAAGGGCGCGGTGCACATCACGTTGCGCGACGGGCGCGTGATCTCGGACGTACAGGAGCACAACCGCGGCTCGGTCGAAAACCCGATGACCGATGCCGAGCTGCGTCAGAAGTTCGACGACAACGTTTCGGGCCTGCTGGCCGCCGGTGAACGGGATCGGCTGGCGGACGCGATTGCCCGGATCGAGCACGCAGATGATGCGGGTGTGCTCGTCGACCTGGCTATCACGCGGGTGCAGGCGTCCTCATAGGCGTTGGACCGCTATGCGGCCCGGAGCGCGAATTTCGACTCGTTGTCCCGATCGCATAGCGGTCCTAGCCGCGCGAAGCGCGGCAGGAGATACTGGCAACCAGCCAAGGATTCTGCTGGGATATCAAGGGCGGGAGCCCTTGCCTGGCTGGTTGGGCCGTTGAAAAGGCGGTATCACATGAATGCACGAGTACTCGCGTTGATCTGTGTGATTCCTGTTGCCGTCCTTCTTTCCTCGTCTACCGCAGCAGAGCAGCAGGAATCGAGCTCCTGGACGACGCCCCGCACGCCGTGGGGCGACCCGGACCTCCAGGGCATCTTCACCACGGACGACGAGCTGGGCGTACCCTTCGAGCGGCCCGAGCAGTTCGGGACGAGGGAAGTCGTGACCGAGGAGGAGTTCTCGGAGCGCGAAGCGCAGGCCCAGCGCCAGGCGGCGGCCGACTCGGAGGAGTTCGTGGCGCCAAGTGCCGGAGGGCGCGGTGGCGGAGGCGTCGGTCCACCGTCACATTGGATCGAGCGTGGCAGACCCTCCAGACGGACGTCGATCGTGATCGATCCGCCGGACGGCCGGATTCCGTATCTCGACGAGCAGGCGCGCACGCGGAGTGCCGTCGCGGTCAACGCGCGGACAACCGGCATGAAGCCCTTCGATGGTCCAGACGCGCTCGACCTCTACGATCGCTGCATCACCCGCGGATTGCCCCACGTGATCTTCCCGACGATCTACAACAACACGTCGCAGATCGTGCAGGCTCCCGGATACGTGGCCATCCGCTACGAGATGATCCATGACGCACGCGTGATCCCGCTCGACGGCCGTGCACCGCTCTCGCCAGCCATCCGGCAGTACTTCGGCGACTCGCGCGGTCGTTGGGAAGGCGACACGCTCGTCGTCGAGGTGACGAACTTCCCGACGGACATGGTGAACTATCGTGGTGCGACGGGCGGACTGCGACTGGTCGAGCGCTTCAGGCGCGTGGACGACACCACCGTGCGCTATGAAGTGACAGTGATCGATCCGGAAACGTTCGCGAGGCCGTGGACAGCCGCGATCGGCCTGAAGACGAACCCGGAACTGCCGGACGTCTTCGAGTACGGCTGTCACGAGGGCAACTACGCCATGCGGAATATCCTGAGCGGCGCACGTGCGGACGAGGCCGCGGCCTCGAAGTAATCGGCGTAGACACGCAGCAATTCTTACCGCGCATCGCGCGACCTGGAGTTTCTACATTCGTTGGCTTCATCGCGAGCGCCGGCTTCAGCGGCTCCACGGCCACCTGAAAGGTGGCCCCCACATACGACCCGTGGTTGATTCGAGACGTGGGGACGGCTGAAGCCGTCCTCCACGACTGTAATCGGACGGCGGACATGGGCATAAAAGAGGGTTGGACCGGGCGGGTATACGAGGACTTCGACGTGGGGGACATCTACGTGCACCCGCTCGGGCGCACGGTCCTGTCCGTGGACAACAGTTGGTTCACGCTGCTCACGCAGAACGTGAACCCTATCCACTTCGATCATGCGTACGCGGCCCAGACGGAATTCGGCCGCCCGCTGGTGGATTCCACCTTCACGCTCGCCCTTGTCACCGGGCAGTCCACGATCGACCTGTCGCTGAACGTGATGGCCAACCTCGGCTGGGACGAAGTGCGGCTGCCGAATCCGGTCTTCGAGGGCGATACGGTCTATTCGCGCAGCGAGGTGCTGGAGAAGCGCGAATCGAAGTCGCGGCCGAACGTGGGAATCGTGCGCGTGAAGACCACCGGATTCAAGCACGACGGAACGGTCGTCATCGAGTTCAAGCGCACCTTCATGGTGTACAAGCGCGGTCACGTCCCCGCATCCGCGCGAACGCGAATCCCGGAGCCGAAACAGCCATAGGCCCAGATCATTCATGAACGGCTGCAGTCGACTCATCCTGTTCGCCGCACACCGGCTCCGCAGGCCGGAAACATGCGGCTTCGCTCGGTACCCGACGCTGCGCGGCGGTCCGGGTGATCCGCACACCGCAGGCAGGCGAAGAGCGGCACCGGGGTCACGCCAGCACTTCGGGGGCCTCAGCAGACCACCGCGGAAGACTCGCTGCGCCGCATGTTTCGCGCCTCCCGCTCGGCCTGCTTCGACGGTGTGCTCGCGCCCAGGACGAGTCGCCTGCCGTGATCATGACCAATCCGGGTTAGCGCAGGGTTGGCGCACATGGCGTGTACGCGGCGGCCGAGACCAACGCGCGAGCGTTACCGTTTCAGCTCCGCGATGAGCGCGTCAACCTGCTGAAACTGCAGGCAGCCGGGTGTGGGAGGGCTGGGAGGACAGCCCGTGGCCCGCCAGCCGTAGTCGGTCTCGAGTATCTTCACGAGCTCGTCCTTGCTCGTGCCGCCCGCAATCAGCCCCGCCAGACGGTTCCTCATGATCTCCAGATCCCCCTTGAACCTCACGAGGTCTTCTCGCGAGGCTACGGGTCCGTGTCCTGGAATGATGCTGTCGAAATCCAGCGTCAACGCCGCCTCGAGCGTCGTGGACCAGTCCAGGAAGCTTCCGCCCTGCGCGTAGTCGACGAAGATGTTCACGCCTGGAGGTCGAGGCTGGGCCGCGGGTGCTCCCGCGCCCTGGCGACGGCCGAGAAAGAGATCCCCGGTGTGGATCACCCGAACCTCCGGGAAGTAGATGATGGCGTCGCCATTGGTGTGGCCGCGGCCGAAGTACCTGGCCTGCACGTCCCGTCCGCCGAGATGGATGGAGGCCGTGTCCTTGAAGGTGATGCGTGGCAGGCCTATGGGTGTCCCTGGCGTGTCCTCGTAGAAGGGTTGTCTCTTGGCGACGAGGTTCGCCCGCACGTTCGCGTGCGCGATGACGTCCGCGATGCGCAGCATCTCGTAGTCGCCGCCCGCGTGATCGTCGTGCTGATGCGTGTTCACAACGTACCTGATCGGCTGATCGGTGACGGAACGAACCTGACTGAGGATGTCGGCGTGGTTGCGATGGAACATGCTGTCGACCAGGATGACGCCCTCGCCGGTGACGTACACCGCCACGTTGCCGCCCTCTCCCGAAATCACGTAGAGGTCGCCCTTCACCGGCTGGATGGTGAGAGGGCCGGGCGGCTTCTGTCCTTCCATGTGGGCGCTCCACGCCGCGATCACGAGAAAGAGCGCGATGAACGAACGAAGGAACGATTCGCGGCTCATGAGGTGCCTCCCGTCACCGGACGGCGCTGCGACGCCCGTGGGCAGCCGCCACGCCGGCCGTGTTTACCAAGGTGCGACGATGGGCTGTGCGTCGAGGACCGATTCGCGCACGGCAACACCGGGAAAGTGCGCGCCTTCTTCGAACCAGCTCCGAGGCGCCGGCATTCCCCACAGCGTCTGCCGCTGGGGATCGCGCAGGTCCCACCGCGTCGGCTCGAAATCAGGATCCACGGTCAGATAGTCGCTGGTGAACAGCTCCACCCGGTGACCCTCGGGATCCCTCAGATAGAGGAAGAATGCGTTGGAGAGCCCGTGCCGGCCCGGTCCGCGCTCCATGCTCGCCAGCCACCCCGTCGTCGACAGCACGTCGCACATGTGGACGATGTCGGTCATCGAGCTCACCCACATGCCGACATGATGGAATCGGGGTCCACGCCCGTTCGTGAACGCGATGTCGTGCACGTTGCCCTTGCGGTGCAGCCACACGGACCAGAGGTTGTCGTGCTCGTCCGCCGCGGCGTACTCGGTGGTGCGGAACCCAAGCTCGGTGAAGAAGTCGTACGAGGCCTGGACGTCGGGCGAGAAGCAGTTGACGTGGTCGATGCGCTGGATGCACGCGCCGCGATACGCGCCGTAGCGACGCAGCATCGACGGGACGGTCTCCATCCTGTGGAAGAGCTCGACCGGCATCCCCAGCGGATCCCGGAAGAACAACGTCCGACGCTGCGCGGGCCTGTCGACGAACTCGTGCGGAAGCTGCTTCAGCGCACAGTAAGCCGCGGCGCGGTCGAGGTCCTCTTCACTGAAGACCTTGAAGCCGACGGCGGCGACGTCCAGCGACGGTCCCCTGCGCAGCACTATCGAGTGGTGGTTGCGCTCCTCGAACCCGCGCAGGTAGAGTGCGTCGCTCGTCTCCTCCGTGACGATCAGGCCAAGGGCGTCAACCCAGAAGGATCGTGCCAGGGCGAGGTCCGTAACGTGGCTGTCCACGTACGCCACGCGCACGACATTGAACGGAGGACTGAAGTGTGGCGATCGAATAGGCACGTTCGGAGCCCTCGTGTCAGCCGGCCGGCCGCAGAGCCATTCCGGGACGGGAGTTGGTCAGCGGCCCGGTTATTCGATGCCCACCGCGTGCGCGCCACGACGTGCCGCCGTAGCGACGTGGCGGAGATTCGTGTCAGCTTCCCATTTTCGGCACGGCGTGCGTGTCGAGCGCGATGCAGATGTTCTTGGTCTCCATGTAGAAGTCGAAGGAGTAATCGCCGCCATCGCGACCGATACCCGATGCCTTCATGCCGCCGAACGGCGTTGGGAGGTGTCGTACGTTCTCGGAGTTCACCCAGACCATGCCGGCGTCAATGGCCTGCGCGAGGCGGTGAGCCCGTCCGACGTCACCGGTCCAGATGTACGCCGTGAGCCCGTACGTGATGTCGTTGGCGATGGCCAGCGCATTCGCTTCGTCCGTGAACGGGATGGCGGTCAGCACCGGGCCGAAGATCTCCTCCTGTGCGATACGCATCCGCGAGGCGGCACCGGTGAAGAGCGTCGGCATCACGTAGTTGCCACCACTCTCGGCTCGCGTGCCGCCGCAGCGCACGGTCGCGCCCTCTTCGGTCGCGACGGCGCAATACCCCATCACCTTGTCCGCGTGGGTGGGATGAATCAGGGGACCTATCTCCGTTGCGGGATCCAGCGGCGGGCCTATCCGGATTCGGCCGATCCGATCGGCCAGCGCCTCGGTGAAGCGGTCGTAGATCGTGCTCTGCACCAGGGCGCGGCTGGATGAGGTGCACCGCTGGCCATTGAGGCTGTAGATCATGAACAGGGTGGCGTCGAGCGCACGATCCAGATCGGCGTCGTCGAACACGATGACGGGGTTCTTGCCGCCAAGCTCGAAGTGGACCCGTTTGAGCGTCGGCGCTCCCTGCGCCATGATCAGGCTTCCCGTTGCCGACTCGCCGACGAAGCCGATGGCTCTGATGGCCGGGTGTTCGGTGAGCGCCTTGCCAGCCCGTTCGCCAATTCCGTGCACGACGTTGACGACGCCCGCGGGAGCCCCTGCATCGACCAGCGCATCGTGCATGATCTCCACGAGGATCGTCGCCGTCAGCGGGCTCCATTCCGCCGGCTTGTGCACGACGGTGCAGCCGGCGGCGAGTGCCGGCGCGATCTTCCAGGTCGAGAGCATGAACGGCGCGTTCCAGGGCGTGATGATTCCCACGGGCCCGATCGGCACGCGCAGGGTGTAGTTCAGGTGGGTTGTTGCGGGCAGGGAGAGCCCATCCCGTGCGCCAGGTGCCCGGTCAGCAAAGAACCGGAAGTTCTCCGCCGCGCGAAGCGCGGCTTTGTGGAGGTACCGAATCGGCTGTCCCGAATCGACGCATTCGACGAGCGCGATCTCGTCGGCTCGCGATTCGATGCGGTCCGCGATCGTGTGCAGGATCGCGCGCCGGCGAAACGGGTCGACGTCGCGCCAGGCTGGGAATGCCTCGGTTGCGGCACGCGCCGCGCGATCGATCGTGTCGGCGTTGCCTGCGGCGACGCGGCAGAGCAGGGTATTGTCCGCCGGGTTCAGATTGTCGAACGTTTCACCGCTGCCCGCGTCTGGATGACCCGCGATGACATGGTGCAGAATCCCCGCACGAAAACGCGCGAGGTGGCGCTCGGCGCGTTCGATGTTCCGCGCCAGGGCAGGAGCGACGGTGTCGGATCGCCCCTGTTCCACCTGTTCGGCCTCGCCCACAGAGGCTGATTTGTGCCCGTCCGATCGGGTTGGAACGGTGGCAGGAGACTTCGTCGACATCGCTGTGAGTCCAGGGGCAGTTGATTTTTCACGCGAACCGGCCAATTATCGTCGATCTCCATGTCTCATTCGCCCCCATTTCGTGCAGAGCACGTCGGCAGCCTGCTCCGTCCGCCGGAACTGCTCGAGGCCAGAGCGCATCACCAGCAAGGAGGCCTCACCGCGGGAGCGCTCCGAAACGTCGAAGACGACGCGATCAGCTCGGCCGTGAAGATGCAGGAGGACATCGGCCTCCGCGCGGTGACCGACGGAGAGTTCCGGCGCGGCTCGTGGCACATGGACTTCATGTACCAGATCGGCGGCGTCACGAAGGTGCAGGACAACATCACGGTCCGTTTCGAGAACGAGGACGGTGTGGTCGAGTTCACGCCGGCCGCCCTCCGCGTGACGGATCGACTGCGGCTCGAGCGGTGCATCTTCGCCGATGATTTCTCGTTCTTGAAGTCCGTTACGACCGCCACGCCGAAGCTGACAATTCCGGCGCCCAGCATCATCAACTATCGCGGCGGACGGGCCGCCATCGATCCCGCGGTGTACCCCGACATCGAAGAGTTCTGGGACGATGTCGGCACGGTGTTCGCGGACGAGGTGGAGGCATTGGGTGTCCTTGGATGCAGGTACCTGCAGATCGACGACACCAGCCTCGCCTACATCAACGACCCGAGGCAGCGCGAGTACATCACCCGGATGGGCGGCGACGGGCAGCGCCAGCACCTCACGTACATCCGAACGTTCAACGCCGCGCTGGCGAAGAAGCCGCCTGACATGGCCGTGTGCGTACACATGTGCCGCGGCAACTTCCGATCGTCCTGGGTCGCGTCGGGCGGCTACGACTACGTGGCGGAGTCGATGTTCAACGATCTGCAGGTCGATGGTTTCTTCCTGGAATACGATAGCGAGCGCGCGGGAGGCTTCGAACCGCTGCGGTTCGTTCCGAGGGGCAAGAAGGTGGTCCTGGGGCTGGTGACATCCAAGAAGGGGTCGCTCGAGCGCAAGGGCGACATCATGCGTCGCATCGACGAAGCGTCGAAGCACGTGCCGCTGGATCAGCTGTGCCTCAGCCCACAGTGCGGCTTCTCGTCCACCGTGGACGGCAATGCGCTCACGATCGAGCAGGAGATCGCCAAGCTGCGGCTCGTGGTGGAGACCGCCCGCGGGGTCTGGGGGGATCCGTAATACGGAATGCACAATGCAGAATTTGGAATTCAGAACTCGAATTTCACAATTCACACGGCGCGTTCATGTGAAGCCGTGCACGGGGCTGGAGCACGGCGTGCGGTCCGGCGCGGCTGATGGAGTGACGATATGTCGACAGGCGATCGCCTGAAGGGCTCTGTTCCCCCGCTCGTAACGCCGTTTCGGAACGGCGAGGTGGATTACGACGCGTACGCGAGCATCATCGAGTTTCACATCCAGAACGGATCGCACGGCGTGTTGGTGAACGGCACGACGGCCGAGCCGGCGACGCTCACCATCGAGGAGCGAAACCGGCTGGTGGATGTCGCCGTCCAGACGGCCAAAGGGAGAATCGTCGTCGTGGCCGGCACGGGGTCACAGTCGCTCGCGGAAACGACGGTCCTTACCGCACATGCCGCCCGGGCGGGCGCCGACGCGCTCCTGATCGTCACGCCGTATTACACGCGGCCGCCGCAGCGGGGCATGGTGGCGTATTACCTGGAGCTAGCGCAGCAGAGCGATCTGCCCTGGATGGTCTACCACATTCCGCGGCGGACGGCCGTGACGGTGACGATCGACACGCTCCAGGAGCTGCGGGAGCGATCGCGCACGTTCGTCGGCATGAAGCACGCCGTCAACGATCTGGACTTCGCGTCGGAATGCTTCGGCGCGCTCGGCCTCGACTTCAAGATCTTCGTCGGTCTCGAAGAACTGTCGTTTCCCATGATGGCCGTTGGCGCCTGCGGCATCATGAACGCCGCGGCCAACGTGTACCCTCGTGCACTGGCCGACATGTGCGAAGCCGTCTGGAAAGGCGATTTGCGCGAAGGACAACGGCTGCACCACCGCCTGTTCGATCTGAATCGCGCGGTGCAGTTCGATACGAACCCGATTCCCGTCAAGTACATGATGAAGCGGCTCGGGCTCATCGCCGACAACGAACACCGGCTGCCCATGGCGCGTGCGCTGCCCGATCTCGAGACACGTCTCGACGAGGTCCTGGTGCGCACCGGACTGCTCCAGGCCGCTGGGACCCCGGCGTGAAGCTGGCCACCTACACGGTGCGTACCCGCCGTTCGTTCGGCATCGTGACGTCCGAGGGCGTCATCGATGCCGGTGCGAGACTGGCGGATCGATTTCCGGATCTCGTGTCGATTCTCGCAGCCGACGCCCTGGACGACGTGCGGCGATTGACGGATTCCACCCCGGATCTGCGGCTCGAGGACGTGACGCTCTCCAGACCACTCCTACGGCCGGGGAAGATCGTGTGCGTGGGCGTGAACTATCGCGGCAGAAACGAGGAATACAAGGACGGCACCGCGCAGCCGGCGTTCCCCAGCCTCTTCATGAGGACGCCCGAGTCATTCGTGGCACATGGCGAGCCGATGCTGCGGCCACCCGAGTCGGTCCAGCTCGACTACGAAGGCGAAGTGGCCGTGGTGATCGGACGCCGTGGCCGCCGCATCCCGCAGGAAGCGGCGATGCACCACGTGGCCGGCTACACCGTGTGCAACGAAGGCACCGTGCGCGACTGGTGCCGTCACGGCAAGTTCAACGTCACGGCCGGCAAGAATTTCGCGCGGTCCGGGGCACTGGGTCCCTTCTTCGTGACGAGCGACGAGATCTCCGGCCACCCGCTGCGTATCGTTACGCGGGTCAATGGCGAGGTGCGGCAGGACGACACGATGGATCGCATGATATTCCCCGTCCCGGTGCTCCTGTCCTACATCTCGACGTTCTCCACGCTGGAGCCGGGCGACGTGATTGTGACGGGAACGCCCTCCGGGGCCGGCGCACGCTTCGAGCCCCCGCGGTACCTCGTGGCCGGCGACGTCGTCGAAGTGGAGGTCCCGGGCGTCGGGACGCTGGTGAATCCGGTGGTGGACGAAGAAATTTCGCCGGAGGACTTCACCGCAACCAGGCGGTAACGTGTGACCGTCCTTACCGCCGGAACCGTGCGTGCACGTTGTTGTGCTTGTAGGTGCCGCGTTCGTCGTACTCGTACAGCTCCATCGACAGCGCGAGGTAGCGGCGTGCGAATAGGTCCGCGAAATGGGCCTTCATCGTGTCGAACAGCGCGTCGCACACGCGTTTCTTCTGCGCTTCTGTACGGCCTGCGCCTATCTTGAATGTCGCGTGGACGAATGCGTAATCCTCGGCACCGTCCGCCATCCGGTACTCCGTCAGCTCGATGGCCCGGGAGCGCGTGCCGCCTGGGGGAAAGATGCGTCCCTCCTGGCCGATGATCACCGCGTTCACCTTCTCGAGCAGGCCAGGGATGTCGGCAGCGGCCTTGATGTTGTTCGTGTATTCGACGATGAACTGGGGCATGGTGGCGTCCGTCGCGATCGATGGTTGCGACACGTGGCATTATGCCTCGCGGAAGCCCGTGCCCGCGCTGTCGCGCGCGCCCTGGAGGAGTGCCTCGCGTCGTTCGGAATCGAGAGGATGCCATGGCCAGCAATGTGACCACTGAACCGCCGCCGACCGCGACGGCACCGGTCGTCGATATCGGGCCGATGCTCGATCGCGGGTCGTTCGGCCGCTACCAGCAGTTCGTCATCGGGTTGACCGCTGTCAGCATTGTCATGGACGGCGTGGACAGCCAGTTGCTCGGCATCGCGGTCCCCTCAATCATGGCGGAGTGGGGCGTGGAGCGGACAGCGCTTGCATCCATTCTGACGGGTGGGTTCATCGGCATGATGGTCGGCGGGGCGGCGGCCGGAGTGGCCGGAGACCGCCTGGGCCGGCGCGTGGCCTTGATTGCCAGCGTGATCGTGTTCGGCGTCATGACGTTCGGCGCGTCGCTGGCAACCGGGCTGATCGCGCTCGGCGTCCTGCGCTTCTTCGTGGGGATTGGCCTGCAGGGTGCCACGCCGAACGCCACGGCCATGGTGTCGGAGTACGTTCCGCTGCGCCATCGAGCGTTTGCCGTCACGGCCACGATTCTCTGTATTCCACTCGGCGCCATGCTTGCGGGGTTGCTGGCGATTCCCGTGCTGCCTGCCGTCGGTTGGCGGGGCCTGTTCGCAGTTGGCGGTGGACTGTCGGTGATCGTGGCGCTGGCGCTCATCCGCTATCTCCCCGAGTCGCCGCGTTACCTGGCGCGGCACCCGTCGCGGTCGTCGGAACTGTCGGCGCTGCTGGCGCGAATCGGACATCCAGTGTCGCCGGAGTCGAGATACGTGGATCTGTCGGAACGGCCAGACACGCGTGCACCAATCCAGGCGCTGCTGGCCAGGGAGTCTCTCCTCGACACGGTGGCGCTCTGGAGCGCGTTCGTCTTCTGTCTGCTCGCGGTCTACGCCGGGTTCAACTGGATTCCCTCGATGCTGTCGGACCTCGGGTTCGATTCGACCGTCGCCAGCACGGGGATTACGGCGTACAACCTCGGAGGGGTCCTTGGCGCGCTCGCCGGTGGCCTGGCCATCAGGCGATTCGGGTCGAAGCGCACGATGCTCACCATGGCCGGCGCCGCGTGTCTCGTCGCGCTCGGGATGAGCGCCACGACGCTGGGCGAATCGACGGCACCGGGGCTCATCATCCTGATGCTGGGTCTCATCGGCGCGCTCATCAACGCCGTGCAGGTGACGATGTACGCGCTGGCGGCGCACATGTATCCGACGATGATACGGGCAACGGGCGTCGGGACGGCCAGCTCGATCGGGAGGATTGGCGCGATTCTCAGCCCCCACGCTGGTGCCTGGGCTCTCGATCGTGGTGGCCACCGTTCGTTCTTCGCGCTCGTCGCCACAGCCATGCTGGCCGTGTTGATCTCGCTGGCCCTGATTCGGCGCCATGTCCCGGCTGCGGCGGGTGAGCGATGAGCCGACGCTCTCGCCATTGAGCCAGGCCGCGGGTTCATGTCTCTGTCGGTGGATTCCGGCGCCCTGCCGTGTTCACGCCGGCCCGCGCGGGTGCCGGCCGGTCCCAGATGCTCACGAGACGCGCGCCGGGACGGTACGTGAAATAAGCGTACCCCCAATCGATCAGGACGCTCAGGCGGTTCCTGAAGCTGGCCAGGTAGAGCAGGTGAACGAACAGCCACGTGAACCACGCGAGCCGTCCCGTCAGCCTGACGCGGCCGAAATCGGCAATGGCGAACCCGCGCCCGATCACCGCGAGAGATCCGCGATCGCGGTAGACGAACGGGCGACGCGGCCGTGCCGTGAGCGTGTACCGGATCATTCGTGCCGCGTGTTCCCCCATCTGATTGGCTGCCGGAGCAACGCCAGGCACGTAGTCAGGCGTCCTGGCGCCCTGTTGCGGCGCAGTCGGACGCAGCAGGGCGGCTGCCGCGTCGCCGACGACAAAGACTTCAGGATGGCCCGGCACGGAGAGGTCCGGAGACACCATCGCGCGACCGGCGCGATCCAGCGGCACACCCATGGAACGAATCAACGGTGAGGCGGCATTGCCCGCCGCCCAGAACACCGTGCGTGCCGGAATGCGCTCCCCGCCGAGGTACACGGCATCTGCGTCCACGCGCGTGACCATGGCGTTCGTCCGGCATTGAACGCCGAGCTGTTCGAGGTCGCGGCACGCGCGTGCCGAGAGCGCTTCGGGAAACGACGGCAGCAGTCGCGGTCCGCCTTCCAGGAGGATCACGGATACCCGTGCCGGATCCATGCGGCGAAACTCACCTCGGATGCCCTTTCGCGCGATCGTCGGCAGGATGCCGGCAAGCTCGACGCCGGTGGGGCCGCCCCCGACGATCACGAAGCTCAGCAGGGCGTCTCGTTCGGCCGCGTCCGCCGCCTTCTCCGCGTCCTCGAAGGCCAGCAGGAATCGTGTCCGGATCTCCCGGGCGTCGTCGAGCGTCTTGAGTCCAGGCGCTGCGCGCTCCCAGTCGTCGTGGCCGAAGTAGGAGTGCCGCGTGCCGGTGGCGACTACCAGAAAGTCATACGAGAGGCGGAGCGAGCCCGCATCGCCGATCACCGTCTTGTGTACGACGTCGATCGCGTCGACGTCCGCCAGGAAGACCTCGACGTTTCGCAGTCGCCGAAGCAACGACCGTATCGGAACGGCAACATCCGCCGCCGACAAGAGGCCCGTCGCGACCTGGTAGAGGAGGGGTTGGAAGAGAAAGTGGTTCGTGCGGTCGATCAGCGTGACGTCCACCGGGGCGCCGCGAAGGCTCTTGGCTGCAGCTGCGCCGGCAAACCCTCCGCCGACGATCACGACTCGTGGACGCGAGACGGCCGCTCCCGATTCCGGGGGCATCGGGTCTCGGACTGTCACCTTACCAGTCACGGGGCTCCGCTCGAGACCCACTCCCAGCCCAGCGGCGCTGGTTGCCGTATTTCCGGCGGCGCGTCGCGCACCCAGGCCAGCGGGGCGGAGCCTCGCTATGACGCCGCGGTCCGCCGCTGCGGGAGCTCCTCCTCGACGCCGACGTGCGCGGCTTCCGTGCGCGGCTTCAACCGCGGAATCAGGTGGAAGCGCTTTCGCCGCGCCGCTTGACTCTGTGCCTTGACCGCGCGGGTGAATCGGGTCCATGCCGCCTGCAGGTCGCGCCGGCTTCTCGAACCGCCCAGGCAGGTGGTCGCCACCGGGTAGTACACGAGGGCGACGAGACCGCTGGCCATCCAGAACGTCGCGGTGCTCAGCAGCGCGACGAGCCCACCCAGCAACAGCACCGCGCTCAGCTCGAGCCCGGCCCCCGCAGCTCGTGTGAGCGCGCGGCGGAGCTCGTCATGCTGTTCAACGGCGAACGTGATGCGCAAGGGGGTGCGCGTACTGGCAACGGCGTCCACTCCGAGGTCGGAGTCGGTGCCGCTCTCGGGAAAGAGTTGCAGGAATTCGGTGACGAGCGGCGCCGGGTCGACGCCGATGGCGTTGGCATAGCTCCGCACGTATGCGCGGCGGAAGATCCCCGCGGGCCATTGCGAGACGTCGCCTCGCTCCAACCCGGCCAGCAGAGCCGCCTTGATCTTGGTGGATCTCGAAACGGATTCGAGCGAAACGCCACGACGTTCGCGCTCGGCCCTCAGACGCGGCCCGAACGCCGCTTGCGGGCCCTTCAACGGCCCTCCTCGGCGTCCGCTTGCAGCCCGTGCTGCTTCACCGTGTCCACATTCACAACGCCTCCGATCTCCATAGGGAGAGTAGACGTCGCACCTGAATGACAGGCGCGCCTGTCAAAAACGTAACTCTGGGAAACCACCACAAGATACGCGGCTCACCTTCCGGAGTGCAACACTATTTCGCGCTTCTGCCGCAAATTTCTTTGGATGGAGTCTCCCTATCGGTTGATTTCGTCTCCCCTGCTCGCGGCGGCTTCCTGTCGAGCTTCAGGCAGCACGAGTGACAGCATCCCGCCCGCCCCGACTGCGGTCGCGTGCGCCCGGCCACCGTGCAGATCGACAATGCCTTGTGCTGCCTGCAAAAGTACGAGCGCACAAGCGCCCGAGCCGATCGGCCACGCCTGCTCGAATGCATGTGCGAGCCACTGCAGTGCGCATCGGCACGCATCCGGTACGTCGGGGGGAAGCCCCTCGCGGATAGACATGGGCGGCACCGTGGCGCCTGCCCCGGAATCGGTGAAGCTGGTGTCGATGTCACTCATGGCTCTGTGGGGAACGGTTCTGAGCTCCGAATCGTGGGGATGTGTGGAGGTGGCCAGGCTCGCCATGGCTCGAGGTGCGAGACAGTTCGCACCGCACTGCAGCGCTGCTGCCTCGTGATTGTAATCTTCGCGAGCGCCCTTGGCATCTGCAAAGTGTCGCAACCCGAGTGACTCCGGGAGTGAGGTAAGCTGACGGGCGTGAGCATCCCGCACGATCGAATGCCGCCGATCGCGGCGGATCAGATGAGCGCCGCGCAGCGATCGGCGGCCCGGGAGATCGTCGGGGGCCGACGAGGCGAGTTGTCCGGGCCGTTCATCCCGGGGCTGCGAAGTCCCGAGTTCATGCGCCGTCTGCAGGCACTTGGTGAGTACCTGCGGTACGACAACGCGCTCGAACCGCGCCTGCGCGAAATGGTGATCCTGCTGACGGCCCGCGAGTGGACGCAGCGGTTCGAATGGCACGTCCACATGCCCCTTGCTCGTGCGGCCGGCCTGTCGCCCGCGGTGATCGACGCGATTGCCGCGGGAGCCCGCCCTCGGGAGATGCCCCCCGACGAAGCCCTCGTTCACGACTTCGTCCTGGAGTTGCACCGGTGCAAGTCGGTCAGCGATTCGACGTACGCGCGCGCCGTGGAGTCCTTCGGCGAGCGTGGCGTGGTCGATCTGGTAGGGGCGATAGGCTATTACACCACGCTGGCCATGCTCATGAACGTGGCACGTACACCGGTGCCGGGGGACGCGCCGCCGCTGCTCGAGCCCTTTCCCCGCTGAACGTGGAGGGATGCCGTGGGCGAGCCTTGAGCATTGACCGGTGATCGGCTAGCCTTACACGCGCTATGGGTACTCCAGAACTCCAGTATCAGTCCGGTTTCGGTAACGAATTCGCGTCCGAAGCGGAACCGGGGGCCCTGCCACGCGATCAGAACGCCCCCCAGCGCGCCCCGCTGGGACTGTACGTGGAGGAGCTCAACGGCACATCGTTCACGGCCCCTCGAGGAGTGAGCCGCTCAACCTGGACGTACCGCATCCGTCCATCGACGATGCACAAGCCGTTTGGGCAGATTGACAGCCGGCTCATTCGAAGCGGGCCATTCAACGAGGTGCCCCCTACGCCGAACCAGTTGCGGTGGCGTCCTCTGCCGGTTCCGGAGGTCCCCACGGACTTCGTCGAGGGCATTGTCACGCTTGGCGGCAACGGGGATCCGGCCTGGCAGTCCGGGGCCGCCATCCATGCGTACGTCGCCAACACCTCGATGCGCAACCGTTTCTTCTACGACGCGGACGGGGAGCTGTTGATTGTGCTGCAGCTCGGCCGATTGCGACTCCACACGGAACTGGGCGTGCTGGACGTGGCGCCCGGTGAGGTGTGCGTGATACCGCGTGGCATCAAGTTCCGGGTCGAGCTCATGGACGATTCGGCGCGCGGCTACATCTGCGAGAACTACGGGCAGCATTTCCGGCTGCCCGAGCTGGGGCCGATTGGAACAGCAGGACTCGCCAACTCGCGCGACTTCCTGTCGCCGGTGGCCGCGTACGAGGACCGTGAGGGCGACTTCCGTGTGATCGCGAAGTACGGCGGCGGGCTCTGGGAGGCAGAGATCGATCATTCGCCCCTCGACATCGTGGCCTGGAGGGGGAACTACGTTCCGTACAAGTACGATCTCCGGCGCTTCCAGTGCATCAACACGGTCACATACGACCATCCCGATCCGTCCATCTTCTGCGTGCTCGCGTCGCCCACGGCCGTGCCTGGCACCGCGAACGTCGAGCTCGGATGCATTCCGCCCAGATGGACCGTCGCGGAGCACACCTTCCGGCCGCCACCGTTCCACCGCAACGTCGCCAGCGAGTTCGTCGGGCTCGTCTACGGGAGCTACATCGGCAAAGCCGAGGGGTTCGAGCCTGGCACCGCCAGCCTGCACAACTGCATGTCGGGCCATGGGCCCGATGCCGAGGCGTACGAGCGCGGGCGGAATGCGGAGCTCGGGCCGATGTATCTCGACGACACGATGACATTCGTCTTCGAAACGCAACTGCCCGTGCGGCCCACCAGATTCGCCCTCGAGACGGAGCTGCTGGAGCGCGACTACTACACGCACTGGCTCTCGCTGAAGAAGCACTTCACGGCGGCGGCGCCGGTCGGGGAGCCGCAGTATGGCGTCTAGCCCGATTCGGCGGCGCGCGTGGATCATCGGCACGCTCGTGATGCTGGTGATGATCGTGCGCGTGGACGTCTGGTGGTGGGGCGAGCCGATGCCGCCGGTGCTCTTCGGTGTGTTCAACGTGCCGATGCTCTACCAGTTCGCCCTGTGGCTCGTCGGCTGGGCGCTCGTGATTTATACGGCCAATACGCCGACGGTCGATACGGAGTCCTGATGCAGGGTGCAGCCGTCGTCCTGGCCGTCATGGCCGCGTATATCGGCGCGACCGTCCTCATCGGCGTGTACAGTGCGAGATTCGCGCGGCGGACGCTGGAAGACTTCCACATGGGCAGCCGTGAATTCGGCGCCATCGTGCTCTTCTCAGCGGTGTTCGGCGCCAACATCTCGGCCGTCGCCTTCATCGGGATTCCAGGTCAGGCCTATCACGTCGGCTGGATTGCAGGGCCGTACTTCATCACCTGTCAGGCCTGGCTCGCGCCGCTGCTGTTCTATGTCATCGGGCGGAGGGCCTGGGCCCTGGGCAAACGGCACGGATTCATGACGCCGTCTGAGATTGTCGCGGGACGCTGGCAGTCGCCGGGTCTGGCGATCCTGATCGCGCTCGTCCTGCTCGTCTACACGATCCCCTATCTCATGACGGGCCTGCGCGGGGCGGGCCTGACGCTGGAAGCGGTCACGAACGGGTTGGTTCCGTTCTGGGCCGGTGCGTTCATCGTGTGCGCCATCGTGCTCACCTACGTCGTGCTCGGGGGCATGCGCGGAGCGGCGTGGGTCAACGTGCTGCAATCCGCGGTCTTTCTGG